>NZ_CP051516.1:1829375-2134271 GCF_012689525.1 Paraburkholderia aromaticivorans | reverse complement strand
TCACGTTGTCTTCCCACTCGCGGCCATCCACCACGCCGTACGACCGGCTGTCTTCGCGCGCGATGGTTTCGACGCCAATCACCGAGCTGTGATAGTGATTAAAGGTGTCGACGAGCTGGCTCATCACCGGCTTCGAGCTGTGCAGCAGGTCGTCGGCCAGAATCACGGCGAACGGGCTCTCGCCCACCAGTTTCTCGGCGCATAGCACCGCGTGGCCGAGGCCGAGCGCTTCGGCCTGACGCACATAGAAACAGTCGACGTTGGCCGGCTTGATGCTGCGCACCAGATCGAGCAGCTTCTGTTTGTTACGCGCCTCGAGTTCGGCTTCGATCTCGTAGGACTTGTCGAAGTGATCTTCGATGGCGCGCTTGCTGCGCCCCGTCACGAAGATCATCTCGGTGATGCCGGCGGCAATCGCTTCTTCCACCGCGTATTGAATCAGCGGCTTGTCGACGATCGGCAGCATTTCCTTAGGACTTGCCTTGGTAGCCGGCAGGAATCGTGTCCCGAGGCCCGCTACGGGAAACACGGCTTTGGTGACTTTCAGCATGGTAGGCATTCCCACATCGGTTAGAAATTGGTGTGTTCGCGGGCCTGGCGGCCAATCGATGTCGCCGGAAAGACTAGCAAAAAATGACGCCAGTACGCATGTGAAATTTCCTCAATTCGAATAAATAAATCCATTCTCTTTCGATATGCCGCATCGCGATAAGCGGCGGGCAACAATTACGCACGGAATCGATTTATTTTCCGGCAATTCCGAAAATTTTACATATCCTGACAACTGGCCTCAGACGCGCCAGGCGCGCCGGCGGATGGACCGCGGGCGCGCCTCGTGTTTCTTCGAGCCCGCGTTATTCGTTTTCGTCGAGCTGCGGCAGCTTGCCGGGGTTCATGCGAAAACGGCGAATGGGCTCATTGCGCAGCGCCTCCCGATAGGCGGAGGCGGCGACAAGGATCAGTAGCACGGCAATGCCGGCGAGTAAATGCAGGTTCATGACTTCACCTCGGGTCAAGAGAATCCGTGGCTTAAATTAGCACGACAAAAGCGGTAAATAATTCGCGGCTGCATCTGCTTATGCTCAATTACAATTAGTCACAAAATCGCCGCTTAATTCAATTCATTACGCAATTTTTTATCGATTTTTTACCTGCGTCGTGCACTAGCATGTCATGCACCGCGGGCGCGTACGGCGCCCGCGCGAATCCGCCGAATCTGCTTTTCCCTTCGTCAAAATAAGGACCGCGCATGAGCGACTCAGCACTGGATGCCGCCGGCTCATCCCTGCCCCTCTCCCCGCCTCGCACAGCCGCCGCGCCGCGCGCCCAGAGCGAAGCGCGCGCCGACAGCGCCGGCAAGGAGCATGTCATCGACGCCATGCGGGGCTTCGCCGCGCTGCTGGTGGCGTATTTTCATTGCCGCCAGGTGGAATGGGTGGGCATGCAGGCATTTCACCAAAGCGTGGGCCATGTATTCAGTCTGAATGCGATCGCCGCGTATCTGACGTTCCCGATTGCATGGGGCTCCGCTGGCGTGCCGATTTTCTTCGTGATCAGCGGTTATTGCATTCACCGCGGCGGCGCGCTGCGGCTCGCCGGCAATCCCGCTTACCGGCTCGATACGGGCAATTTCTGGGTGCGCCGCTTTGCGCGCATTTACCCCGTGCTGCTCGCAGCGCTGGTGCTGACCTTCGCGCTCGACTGGTTCAGCCTGCAACTGCCGCCCGTCAATCACAAGATCCGCGAGATCGGCCTGCAGGCTTTCCTCGTCAATCTGTTTTCGCTGCAAGGCGTGGCCGGCAAGACATTCGGATCGAACGGCGCGCTCTGGACGCTCTCGCTCGAAGTGCAGTTCTACGCGATCTATCCGCTGCTGTTCGCACTGCGCCGGCGCATCGGCATGACCTCCGTGCTGGCGATCGTCGCGCTGGTCAACGTGGTATCCGCCTATGTGCTCGAGCGCCACGACATCCAGTTCTTCACGTCGTACTGGTTTTCGTGGACGCTCGGCGCGTGGATCGCCGACGCCCGTGCGCATCGCGCGCCGCAGGCCCGCTCGTCGATGTGGCTCTACGCGCTCGCCGCGGGGTTCGTCGCGCTCGGCTGCGCCGCGTTTCATTTCGGCCAGTACGGCGCGTTCCAGCTCTGGGCGGTCGGCTTCGCGTTCTACCTGTACAAGGCGTTGGAGCGCGGCAACGCGGATCGCGGCCCCGCCTTCGGCACGCGTCTGCTGTCGCGCTTCGGCGACTTCAGCTTCTCGCTCTATCTGATCCATTTGCCGATCTTCGTGCTGCTGTCGTCGCTGTTGTTCCACTCGTCGCTGCAGATGTCGATCTGGCCGTCGTTCGGCTACATGCTGGTGGCCGTGCCGGTCGCTTACGTGTTCTACCGGCTGGTCGAACTGCCTGCCATGAAGTGGTCGGCCAGTTTCAAGCCGAAAGCGGTTTTGAAAAAGGCTTGAACCAACGCAGCAAAACCACGCGATAAAAAAACGGAGCGAATGTCGTGAGACTTTCGCTCCGCTGCGCCAACGACAGGAACCGGCCGAGTCCCTGCCTACCCCCGCGTAGAAACCGTCCTAAGCCGTTTTCGGCCCCGTCACACGCTTCAGAATCCGCTCGACACCCTCGACATAGGCGGCGGTACCGAACCGGCTCAGCGCCGTCTGATACCCGTTCCTGACCAGCCGGTTGCGCAGTTCGTCGTTCGAGCGCAATTCGGCGAGCGCGTCGGCAAGGCCGTGCGCGTCTCCCGGCGTGCACAGCACGCCGTTCTCGTAGTCGTCGATGATCTCCAGCACGCCGCCCGCCCGCGCCGCCACCACCGGCCGCTGCGCCAGCATGCCTTCGACGATCACGCGACCGAACGGCTCCGGCGTGATCGACGTATGCACGACCGCGTCGACCGCACACATGCACGCCGCGATATCGTGCTGGAAGCCGAGAAAATGCACCCGGCCGCCGAGGTCGTGCGCGGCGACGAACGCGTGCAATTCGATCTCGTACTGGTCCTCGCCGAAGAGCGGCGCGCCCACCAGCACGGCATGCATCTGCGGATTGAGCACCATCGCTTCGAGCAGCACGTGCTGCCCCTTCCAGCGTGCGAGACGGCTGAACGAGCCGACCAGAAACGCGTCCTGCGGCAAGCCGAGGCGCTGGCGCAATGTCGCTTGCGGCACCGTGCGCAAGGCGTCGAACGGCGCGGCGGAAATGCCGTTGAATACCACGTCGATGCGCTTTTCGTCGAACTGCGTGAGCTCGGCGAACGCGCGCGCCGACGCGGCCGAATTGGCGATCACATGCGTGAGGCCAAGACGCGCGCACCATTTGATGATCGCCAGTTGCTTGCCGCCGAAATGCTCGGGGCTCACGATATCGCGTAGATGCCAGACGACCGGGCGCCGCGCCAGCTTGCCGGCGAGCGCGCCGATCACCATGGCGCGCTGGGTGTTCGCATAGATCACGTCGGCCTTGCGCGCGCGCTTCGCCGTGGCGCGCACGAGCGATATCAAACCCTTGAGCGCCTGGCCCTTCGGCATCGACCCGCCCTGCTTGCGAACATGGCGCAGCGCGCCTGCCTCCAGCACGTCGACGGCCACGCCGGCTTTCGCGAGCGCGGTGCGGAACGGACCGTCGTCGAACAGCACGACCTCAATGCGCGAGCGCAACGCCTTGACGATTTCGAGCAGCGACAGTTCAGCGCCGCCGAGCACGCCGCTTTGATCGACGGCCAGAATGCGCGGGCCGTTCGCAACGGTTGGCGCTTTATACGGCACGTACGGCGGCAGCGTCGCCGTGCGCAGCGCCGGCACCGCCGCCCGCACATGCGCGAAGAAGCGCTCGCGGAAATGGGCGGCGGAGAACTGCTCGGCGTTCGCGCGGCAATCCAGCGGCGAAAAACGCTTCACGTGGCCGTCGAAACGCTCGACCGCGGCGATGATCGACTCGGCGTTCTGTTCGTCGAAGAACATGCCGGTGGGCCGCGGCTCCGACAGATCGCGCACGGTTTCGAGCGCGCCGCCCTTGCCGTAGGCGATCACCGGCGTGCCGCACGCCTGCGCCTCGACCACCGAAATACCGAAGTCCTCTTCCGCGGCAAACACGAAGGCCTTGGCGCGGCTCATCTTTTCCTTGAGTACCTTGAACGGCTGATAGCCCATGATCTCGACGTTCGGCCCCGCTTTCGCGCGGATCTTCTGCATGTCGGGACCATCGCCGATCACGACGAGCTTGCGCTCCGGCATGCGCGCGAATGCCTCGACGATCAGATCGATCTTCTTGTACGGCACCATCCGCGAGGCGGTCAGATAGAAGTCGTCCTTATCGGTGCAGAGCGCGAAGGCTTCGACATCGACCGGCGGAAAGATCACCTGCGCGTCGCGCTGATAGACCTTCTTGATCCGCCGCGCAATGAAGTCGGAGTTGGCGACGAAGCCATCCACCGCATTCGAGGTGCGGATATCCCAGTTGCGCATGTAATGCAGAATCAGCCGCGCCATGGCCGACTTCGGGCCGTTGGTCAGCTTCGACTGCTTGAGATATTGATGCTGCAAGTCCCACGCGTAGCGGATCGGCGAATGCACGTAGCTGATATGCACCTGGTCGGGGCCGGTCAGAATGCCCTTGGCGACCGCGTGGCTGCTCGAAATCACTACGTCGTAAGCCGACACGTCGAGTTGTTCGATCGCGAGCGGCATCAGCGGAAGATACGCGCGGTACTTGGTGCGCGCGAGCGGCAGCTTCTGGATAAACGACGTCGTGACGGACTTGCCGCGCAGGAAGCTGCGGTCGTCGAGAAAATCGACAAGGCTGAACAGGTCTGCGTCCGGAAAGCACGCGACGATCTGTTCGAGCACCTTCTCCGCCCCCGCATACGTGACGAGCCAGTCGTGCACGATCGCAACGCGCACTGTCTTATCGGCGCGCAACGCGGCGCGGCGCGGCGGCGCCTGAACGCCGGGAACGGTAGTGAGCTCGGCCAGTGCGCTGCGCGTCGCGGGTTGCAGCACGGCTTCTTCAAGGACTTCGTGGTTCATGCGCTTTTCCTCGGATTCAGTCGCAACAGCAGTGAACGCGCGAGATCGCGCAAGGCGGGTGTCATCGTGATCGACCAGGCGACATTCGCGCCTACCATCAATACGCCGGCAACAATCGCCACTGCGAGACCCGGCAGGAAGCTGGCGAGCCACAGGCTGGCCAGCAGGAAAGCAAGGTGCGCGAGCATGTCGAGCGCGATCTGCTTCGCGCGGATCGCGGACAGTCGCAGCAGCACCGCGTAGTCGAATAGCGCGCGGCCAGCCACCGCCACTGCCGCGCCGGTCAGGCCGAAATGCGTGATGCCGAACCACAATGCCCCCGCAAACAGGGGCAATTCGAACAAACCGACGCGCGCGGCCGTGGCCGGATTGACCTGCGACTGAATCAGAATCCGCGTGACGTTCGCCTGGCCGACGAGCCACACGGCGACGATCATGATGCGGCCCACGGGCGCCGCCACGGTGGCGATCTCATTGCCCACCCACAGATGCAGGAACGGTTCGAGCACCAGCATCGCGACCAGCGCGACCGGCGTGAACACGCCGTTGAGAAATTCGAGCGACTGCTGGGTGATGGTGTCGGCGTCGGCGCGTCCGACTGCGGAGAGCCGCGGAAACAACGTGCGCACCAGCGCCGTCGGCACGATGTTCAGACGCGTCACGAGGTTCTGCGGCACCGTGTAATACGTGACGAAACGCGCACCGAGACTCGTACCGAGCATCACACGATCGAGCGAGTCGGCGATCATGGTGGTGACGCTCGCAATCAGCATCCAGCCGCCGAAATTGAAAAGCCCTTTGGCCACGCCGAATTGCGGCGGCAGAATGCGGCGGATTTCCAGCACTTTCAGCGCGGAGCGGCCCAGCAAAAACGCGGCCACGATCCGCGCCAATACCGCGGCGGCCAGCACGTTCTGCAAGGTCGCGCCCATCCACAGCGCGGCACCGAGCGGCAGCAACTGGAACAGAAACGTGCCGATGGTCTGATTGGTGTTGTAGACGCCGAAGCGTTCCGCACCGTTGATCGCGCCCGCGAACACCCACGACACGTTGGCGATCGGAATCGCCACCGCGAGCCACGGCAGCGCCATATACACCTCGTGCTGCAACTCGGGCGACACCTTGGTGAAATACGCGGTGTAGAGAAACGCGCCGAAATAGATGATCAATCCGCCGATCACGCCGGTCGCGAGATTGAGCCACGTCGCGCTCCAGAACACACGCGCGCTCTCTTCCTTCTCGCCCGATGCGCGCGCCTTCGAGATGTGATTCTGCGCGGCCATGCTCATGCCGAGATCGAGAATCCCGAAGTAGCCGATCAGCGTCCACACGAGGCTGATCACGCCGTAGCGCTCGACGCCGAGCAGCTTGATATACGACGGCACGGTCACGAGCGAGACGAAAGTCGGCAGCACCAGCCCGAAGAAATTGATCGCTACGTTCTTGAGAATGCCTTTGTCCATCGGATGCCTTGGGTTTGACTACGTTTGCCTGCGGGTTGCCTTGTCATGCGCCTGAAGCGCGCACGCTTCGTTCATCAAGGTTTCCAGCGGTACATCATCACTTTGCCGCGCGCGTCTTCCTCGACGAATACGAGGTACTCGCCATTGGCGCGCTTCGCGGCGCTGATGCCGTTCGGCACATCGACCCAGCCCGACGCGCGGCCCACTTCCGGGCCCGGCCGGATCACGCCGACCTCCTTGCCGCTGTCCTTGTCCCACACGTGCACCGCGCCGACCGGCTCGACGCCGAAAAGGTATTGCCCTTCGACCGTCAGGCCGATGATCGTGGCGATGGGTTTGCTCTGCGTCTGCCACGGCAGCGTGATCGCATAGCGCTGCACGGGATTGCCGCTCGACCATTTGTCGTAGCGCACCAGCACGCGGCCCACTTCTTTCCAGAAGCCGCGATCGACCGGTGTATCGGGCGTGTAGCCCGTCACGTACATCGTGTCGGTGTCCGGGTCGTAGATCGCGCGATGCAGTTCCGTGAACGGCTGCGGCACCGGGTACTGCGTCATGTTCGAATACGAGTAGACCGGATTGCCCTTCGCATCCAGCCCGCCGAAACGGAAGCGATAGATGCCTTTGGTGTCGCGCGTGCGCCAGATGTCGCCGGCGGTGTCGACCCACCAGCCCCAGCCGCCCGCGAGCTTCGTGCCGGTCGTGTTGAGCGTGAATTCTTCGGTGTTGAATTTGCCGTCGCCGTTCGCATCGCGCCAGATCCAGTCGCCGCCCGGCGGCGCATTCGGCACCTTCGCCACCGCGCGCTCGCGTCCCGCGATGAAGCCGGAAGGAATCGCCGTTTCGCCATCGTGCTGCGGGTCGAAGCGATAGATCTTCAGATGGTCCGCATACATGTCCGTGAGGTACAGGAAAGTGCGGCCCTTTAATTTGCGGGCGATTGGCAGGCCCGGATACTGATCGGTATGGAACACCGGATCGTCCGGATACTTGAAACGGTTCGACAGGAAACCTGCGTATTTCCAGTCCTGTCCAGAGGGCTTCGACAGATCGAGTTCGAAGCGCTTGTTGCCGGTATAGACGCTGTCCGGGCGCGACGGATCGATCCACGCGCCGTCGACGAACAAGAGCCCCTGCACCTGCCAGTTCTGCTTACCATCCGGCGCGTAGCTTTCGAGCGTCGCCCCGAGGCCCGCGCCGATCGGCTCATAACGCGGCCCGATGCCATTGGTCGACACATACACGTTGCCGCGCGCATCCACGCCCACGCCAGTGAGTCCGTTGAAACGCTGCGGGCCCGGTTTACCGGCGACGCCGCTGAAAATGCCGCCGCGCTCGCCGAGCGAGCCCGACTCGGTATAACGGCCGTTACTCCTGCTGAAATACAGCACCTGCTGGCGCGGACCATTGTCGGCAATCAGGATGCGGCCTTGCGCATCGACGGCGAGATCCACTGCGATCGTCCCGCCAGGCAGCGTCAAGTTTTCGTCGATTCGTTTGCCCGCCGCCGTGTAGTGCTCGACATGCGGCTCACGATCGTTCCGCGTGCCGCTCAACACCCACAGCGTGCCATCCGGCGCCAGCGCGAGTCGGCCCGGCTCGTGCACGCTCCAGGTGGTTTTCTGCTGCATCGATTCCGCGTCGTACACCTCGATACGATCGCGCGCCGTGTTGGCCGCGTACAGCGTGGTGTCGTTCGCGGCGAGGCCACCGATCTCGGCGCTCGTGCCGGTCGGCACTTCGTTCATCATCAGGAAGCCGGCCGCCAGTTGCGCATGCGGGTCGGCGCTTTTCGCCGCGGGCTGGAACGGCGCGGCACGTTTCGGATCGGCGATCTGCCGCCGCGAAATGCCGTACCACTGCTTGCCCTTCTCCGGCCACACGCCCTGCTCGACCAGCCGTCCCTTCTCGTTGCCGACCGCGATCGCGACGAACGCGTACTTGCGATTCACCGCGACCGCGTTGCCGCCGCCGTTGCCCCAGCCATGCGTGCCGCCCGCAAAGCCGAGCATCTTGCCGCTCTGATAGACGCTCGCTTCAGCGCCGCTTTCGTCCCACGGCGCGTTCGTATAGACCTTGCCGTCGGACGCCACCGCGATCGCGGTGATGTTGATCTGCGCCCACGTGCCGTCGCCGAAACCGAAGGTATTGCCGATCCACGACGTTTTCGCGTTCAACGCGGTTTCCGCATGAGCCGTGAAACTGGCCGCTCCCGCAGCCAGTCCGGCGGCGCACGCGACCACGGCGAGCCAGCTTTTGAACGTGAAACGGGGCAAGGTAATTCCTCCAATCAGCGCCGCGCGCGGGCAATGAGGCTCGCGCGGAAACACAACTCAATGAATGACGCTACGAATCGCGGCCGATCTCGTGATGCAAACCGCTAGAAGCCGTGCAAGGACGTATGACAGATTCGTGCAGGAACAGGACTCGGGCACGGCGTCGACAGACGAACGCCGCGAGTCCGAGCGCCTTGACAGCAATCAGAGCGTGAAGCCCACGCGCCGTCCTTGGCCACCCAATCCGCACGGCTCACATTACGCGGAAAAAACGCCGCAACGAAAATAGAAAATAATTCAAAAATATTCGAGGCTTTAAGCATCGTGAAAGAAACCAATTAAAAATAGATTAAAACGAAATCAGCTATGGCGGGCATGCCCGCGCACCCCCGACATCCATCCTTACCGATGCGCAGCAAAGCAATCCGCACTTATTACATATCCCGTCATCCGTTCGACACAAGCATAAAAATCCACTGTGAATGGATAACGAAACACCCTGTTGCAATCTGATTCACTTATCCAATTCATTCCCGTTTTTTCACGATTTTCTTTTCCCTAGAATCGATTGCACTTCCGTTGCAATGCGAAGCGAGCGCGCCTGCTCCACGAAACCCTCGCGCGATCCTTCGCCCGGCCCATCTGCTTCACACCATGGACGGTTCATGACTGCCAGCGCACTGCCCTTAGCGCCTTCCCACTCCCGCCGCATCGTGCAGCTCGACGGCTTGCGCGCCATCGCCGTACTCGCCGTGTTCGCGCAGCACGCGTTGAAAGCGCCGCTGTGGATGGGTGTCGATCTGTTTTTTGTTTTGAGCGGTTTTCTGATCACCGGCATCCTGCTCGAACGCAAGGCGCGTCAGCAATCGTATTTCGGCTATTTCTACGCACGCCGGGCGCGCCGCATCCTGCCGCCCTACGTGCTGCTGATGGTGGTGTCGTCGCTTCTGTTTGGCCTCGGCTGGGCAGAGCACTGGCAGTGGTACGCGTTCTTCGCGACCAATATCGGCGACGCGCTCAATCAGAGCGGTCACGACAGCCTGAATGTGCTGTGGTCGCTCGCCGTCGAAGAGCAGTTTTATATTGTCTGGCCGTTCGTGATCCTGCTCCTGCCCGAGCGCGTGCTGGGCTACGTGGCAGCCGCGTTGATCCTGCTGGTGCCCGTGCTGCGCGCAGTGGCCACGCCCTGGTTCGATTCGTTCTGGCCGATCTATTACCTCACGCCATTCCGCATGGACCTGCTCGCGGCCGGCGCGCTGCTGGCGGTTGCCGTGCGGCGTGACCGCAATGCGCTCGAACCGTTCAAGGGCGTCGCCGTGCTGGGATTGTTCGCGGCGCTCGCCATTCTCGCGTGGCTGCATCTGCACTTTCCGCGCTTTCGCGCGGCCAATACGCCGCTTTCGAATGCCGCGCTCTACAGCGTTTCGTTGGTGCTTTGTACTTCCGTCGTGGTCATCGCCCTGCAAAGCAAGGGCATCGTCAAACGGCTGTTGTGCAATCCCGTGCTGGTCTATATCGGCACCATCAGCTACACGATTTATCTGATTCATCTGAGCGTGTTGTATGCGCTGTGGCCGCTGCATCTGAACCGCTTCGTGACCGCCGCGCTCGCGCTCGCGATCACGCTCGTCTACGCCAGCATCACGTGGTTCGCGTTCGAGAAGCGCCTGATTTTCGGCTCGGCCGGCAATGTGCATGCGCCGACGCAACCCGTCAACGGTGGTGGCGTCAGCACGGCGCCGCAAGCGCCGCAAAGCCGCGCATGAAGTGCGTGAAGTACATGACGCGCCGTGCATGGCTCGCTGCAAGCGTATGCGCTGCTGCATCGCTGCTCGCATCCGCCGCGTTCGCCGCGGCGCCGGGCCCGCGATCGCAAGTGCTGATCGAGGCCTACGGCGATTCGACGACGCTCGGCATTACCTGCAGCGAAGGCCATTGCGGCCCGCAGACGCACAACGCGGTGGCGTATCTGCAGGACGAATTGCAGGCGCGCCATGGCGAACGGGTGCGCGTCACGAACTACGGCGTGGGCAACACGATGGCGACGCAACTGCGCGACGGCACCGGCAATCGCCGCGCCGGACCGACGGCGGGTTTGCCGTGGCAGGAGCGGCTCGCCGCCTCGTCCGCGCAGATCGTGCTGATCAACTACGGCATCAACGAAGTGATGCAGAACCAGACGCCCGAGCAGTTCTACGCGGCCGAAACAACGCTCGTGAAAACCGCCCGCGCACTCGGCAAGCAGCCGGTTCTGCAGACCGCGAACCCGATGCCCGACAACCGGCTCAACGCGCGGCTCGCGACGATGGTCGCGATGACGCGCCGCGTGGCCGCCGAACAGCAGGTGCCGCTCGTCGACCAGTTCGCGTACATCAGCAGCCTGCCGGACTGGAAAACGCTGATGTCCGACGGTGCGCATCCCAAGCCAGAGTTGTATCGCCTTAAGGCTGAACAGGATTGTCAGGTCGTCGAACCATTGGTGCGGCGACTGTTGGACGGTACGCCCTGAAACGCTTTTTCTTTCTCTTTTAACAATCACGAAGGCAAGCTATGAGCCAACCACGCAAAGCGATCATCACCGGCGTATCCGGACAGGACGGCGCCTATCTGACCAAACTGCTGCTCGACAAGGGCTATATCGTGACCGGCACCTACCGGCGCACGAGCTCTGTCAATTTCTGGCGCATGCGTGAGCTCGGCGTGCTCGATCATCCGAATCTGCGTCTGGTCGAACACGATCTGACCGACCTCGGTTCGACGCTGCGCCTGCTCGAAGGCGCGCAAGCCGACGAACTGTATAACCTCGCCGCGCAGAGCTTCGTGGGCGTGTCGTTCGACCAGCCGGTGACCACCGCCGAAGTAACCGGCATCGGCGCGTTGAATCTGCTCGAAGGCATCCGCATCCTGAATCCGAAGACCCGTTTCTACCAGGCGTCCACTTCGGAAATGTTCGGCCTCGTGCAGGCCGTCCCGCAACGCGAGGACACGCCCTTCTATCCGCGCAGCCCGTATGGCGTCGCCAAGCTGTTCGCACACTGGTCGACCATCAACTATCGCGAGTCGTACGGCCTGTTTGCGAGCAGCGGGATTCTGTTCAATCACGAATCGCCGCTACGTGGCCGCGAATTCGTCACCCGCAAGATCACCGACACCGTCGCCAAGATCAAGCTCGGCAAGCAGGACGTGCTCGAACTCGGCAACCTGAGCGCCAAGCGCGACTGGGGCTTCGCGCTCGAATACGTGGAAGGCATGTGGCGCATGCTGCAAGCCGACGAACCGGACACCTTCGTGCTCGCCACCGGCCGCACCGAAACGGTCCGCGATTTCGTGCGCATGGCGTTTGCGGCGGCGGGCTATCAGCTCGAATGGTCGGGTAAGGACGAGCGCGAGTCCGGTATCGATGTCGCCACCGGCAAGACCTTGGTGCGAGTGAATCCGAAGTTCTATCGCCCGGCCGAAGTGGACCTGCTGATCGGTTGCGCGGACAAGGCTCACGAAAAACTCGGCTGGAAGCCGGAAACCACGCTGGAACAGCTGTGCCACATGATGGTTCATGCGGATCTGGGACGTAACGAGCATAACGAGACGTTTTGAGTCCCAACGAAGATGCACGACCGCGGTCGCGGTCGTGCATCTTCAATGCAAAAAAGACGCGGAGCCTGATCGAAATGATCGAGGCTCCGCGTCTTTTTTATTTCATCGTGTTGCGGGTATTACTCAGTGCACTCCGCCCGCCGCAATCGCCTCGCCATACACCGAGGCCACCCGCTTCGCGATCACCGAGTTATCGAAGTTCTCGCGCGCATAACGGCGGCATGCATCGGCATCCGGCAATTTCAGCGTGCCGTTGAGCGCGCCCGCGAGTCCATCCGCAATCGCCTTCGCGCCTGTCTCCGGCAGCACCAGATTCGGCGACAAACCGGCCACCGCTTCCGGCAGACCGCCGACCGGCGTCACCAGCACCGGCGTACCCGAAGCCAGCGATTCGACCGTGATCAGGCCAAAGCCCTCCAGCGCCACCGTCGGCACGACGCTGATATTCGCCGCACGGTACAGCGCCGCCAGATGCTGATCGGGCACGAACCCCAGCAGTTTGACGTTGTCCTCAAGACCCGACTCTGTGATGCGCGCCTGCAGTTCGCCCTCGAGCCGCCCCTTGCCTGCGATCAGCAGCAGCACATCCGGCGCCGTGCGCTTGAGCAGCTTCACCGCGTCGATCAGATCTTCGAGACCCATGCGGCGCACCAGACGCCGCACCGCCAGCACGATCGGCCGGTCTTGCGGCAATTGCAGCTTCAGCCGCGCCTCGGCGGGCGTGATCGGCAGATTGAACTGCTCGACATCCACGCAACCCGGCACGACGCGCACACGGTCCGGCGCAATGCGATAGCGCGAGGTCAGAATCTTGCCGAATGCTTCGGACAACACGATCAGCCGCGACGAGCGCGCATAGACCGATTGCTCCAGATAGCGCTTGGCGCGCTGACCGAGCGAATCGGCGCCTTCCACATGACTTTCGTCGGCCCACGGCCCCTGAAAGTGCGAAACCTGCGGAATGCCGCGCGTCACGTCGAGACCCGGAAAGGTGTAAAGCGCGAAGTGCGAGGAAATCACGTCGGGACGCGACGTGCTGATTTCCTGACGCAGCGCGCGGCGCGCCGCCATCAGCCGCAGCGGCAGCGATTGCGCGGCGGAGCCGAAGCCGTTGATCGCGCCACCGGTGTCGGCGGCTACTTTCGGCGAGCCGGCCACCACGCCGCGCACCGCGACGCCCGCGCCCGGCAGCGCGCCGACCAGCGAGTAGTACATGCGGTCGAGGCCGCCCGCGCGCTCGGGGAACCAGTGCATCCCGATCTGCAGCGATTTGATAGAACTCGTCGTCATAGTTGTGACCCCTGTGCGTTCTGAGAGTTGTGATGGTCGAGCGATGAATACGTCAGCCGGTTTGATGAAATCCGCCGCGTCATTCCGCGCTCTTCTGGCCGGCCAGCGTGTTCAGCGTCAGCGCGTCGGTCTTGGCGACCGCTGCCGCTTCCGCCTCGCTTTGCCGGCGATTTTTTTGCTGCCCAGCCAACTGGCGATACAGCGCGATGTATTGCGCGGCCATGCGCGCCCAGCCGAAGCCGGTCGCGAGTTCGTTGGCGGCGACGCCCATGGCGCGGCGCGCCACGTGGTTCTCGGCGAGGCGCGCGACCGCGCGGGCTAGCGCCTTGGGATCGTCCGGATCGTCGAGCACGATGCCGCATTCCGGTGTGATGATTTCCGCGCCGCCCGCGGTGCGCGCCGTGACCACCGGCAAGCCCGCCGCCATCGCTTCGAGCAGCGACAGGCTCATCGCTTCATAGCGCGATGGGAACACGAAGGCGTCGACCGAATGCATCAGCACCGGCATCTCTTTCACGAGACCGAGAAAATGCACGCGATGCGCGATGCCGAGTGCCTTCGCTTCTTCCGGATACGGACTGCCCGGCAGGAAACCCGCCACTGCGATCTGCACGTGCTCGGGCAGATACTTGAGCGCGGCTAGCACGGTGCCGAGGTTCTTGCGCGGCGTGCGCAGATCGCCGACGAACAGCAGCAGGAACGCGTCCTTCGGCAAACCGAATTTCTCGCGATCGCCCGTGGCCGCGGCGAAGCCTTGCGTATCGACGCCGTTGTAGATCACGTCGACACGGTTATCGGGCGTGAGGCCGATCGCACGGATTTCGTCGGCGACCTTTTGCGACACCGCCGTGATCACCTTCGAGCGCCGGTAGGCCCAGCGTTCGAGCAGCGCATTGCAGCGCGTATAGACCGATTGATACGCGGACCACACGCCCTTGGTGAGCCCGAATGGATAGTACTTGCTGCCGAACCAGCCGCTATGCACGAAGTGCGAGGTGTTGACGTCGGCGGGCATCCACGTGATGAAGCCGTTCACGTGCAGCACGTCGTATTCGCGGCGATGCGCACGCAGCCACAGCGCGCTCTTGAACGCGAACACCTGCTGGCGCAGCAGATTGGTCGGCCACCAGCGGCCGATTTTCATCGGCACCCAGCGGACGTTCGGATGCGCGAGCAGATCCGGCGCGACATGCGAGGCGACCAGCGTGACGCCGATGTTCTCGTCGAGAGCCGCGCGCGCGATCTCGTGGTTGACGCGCCCCTGGCCGTCGTTATGGCGCACAACGTGCGTGACAATGGCGACTCTCAATCAGTGCCTCCGTGGAAAAATAGCGTGTGCCTGCGGTTGATCTTCTCGTAATGCACCGCGGAAAGGATCGAA
The DNA here is from genome assembly GCF_012689525.1 of Paraburkholderia aromaticivorans. NCBI lineage: Bacteria > Pseudomonadati > Pseudomonadota > Betaproteobacteria > Burkholderiales > Burkholderiaceae > Paraburkholderia > Paraburkholderia aromaticivorans. Next base: position 2,119,232 of record NZ_CP051516.1, on the reverse strand, counting down.
AAAACACTCATGAAAAGCAGCAGCCCGCCCGTGCCGACCAGCGAATTGGTGAACACCAGCATCGCGAAGGTCGCGAGACTCAGGCTCATGCAGGCGGAGACGAACTTGTCGTTGCGCAGCTTGAACGACGCGAGCACCGCGCGTGTCACCAGCCAGATGATTCCGGACATGTAGAGCAGCGTGCCGGGCCAGCCGAGCACGAACGGAATGTTCATCACGCCGCTGTCGAAGTTGCCGTACTGGCCGAGCTGGCCGCCGTCGTTCGAGAGCTTGGTGGAGGTGCCCGTGGCGCCCATGCCTTCGCCTGAGACATCGGTGAAGGCCGTTTTGGCGAAGGTCGCGTAGAACTCGTTACGCGCGGCGTAGCTCTGGTCGTCGTTCAGGTTGACGATGGTCGTGAGACGCGCCTGCATCCGCTCGGCCACCGGACCAACCGCCAGCAGCGGCACGCACAGCCCGGCCAACAGCACCGCGCTGGCGACAATGCGCACCCGCACCTTGTTGTTCGATTTGACGAGCTGGATCAAGAGCGCGATGACCCAGCCGCCCCATGTCGAGCGCACGAGGCTCAGCGCGAACGCAAAGAAGCCCAGCGCCGCAGCCACCCAGCGCACCCGGTGCGTGGCCGCCATGACGAACACCATCGCACCCATCATCGCAAACGCGAACGGTCCCGACGAGTTCATCGTGCTGAACACGCGCACGCCCATCGGCACCGGGTCGCCTTGCGAGTTCATCTGCGAGCCGAGCATCCACAGTGCGTCCCACTGCGGCATGATGAAGAACTGCACGAGGCCATAGCCGCCCATCACCAGCATGCCCCAGATGAACGTATTGACGATGGTGTCGCGGTACTTCGGATACTGGCGCGTGTGCGCCATGATGTGAAAGCCGATCAGGATCGGATACAGCCAGTTCGCGAGGTCGTAGGTGGCCGCGAGCGGCCCGCTCGACATTACGCCGACGAGGAACGCATAGATGAGGCCGAGCAGGACCAGCAGCACCGGCAGACCGCGCCGTTGCGCGAGCAGTTTGTAGTAGCGCAGCAGCGACAGCGCGCTGATCATCGTCACCGCGAGCGGCGCGACCTGAATCAGGCTGGTCGGCGTGAACGAACCCTTGGACCAGTCGGCCAGACGCCGCACTTCCGGGCTCAGGAACCACAGCCACCACATGAAGCCGATGTAGCGCGCCGGACTCTTGAAGTAGAGCCACAGGCCCGTCAGGATCGCGAGCACCGGAAACGCGAGCGTGAGCACGGTGCCCTGATGCGCGCCGATCAGCAGCGTCGTGACGAGCCACAGCAAAGCCTCCGGCAGCCATTCCTTGCGGGCGCGGGACGGTGCCCGTCCGGCGCCGTTCGCGCTAGCGGCGCTTCGCGGAATCGTCGACATCGTTCAGAGACCTCCGCGCGACTGGCGCGCCGGCCGCTCGGACTCGGACACGCTCGCCGCCGTCGCCATGCCGGTCGCCGAGCGCGCGCGCGCCGCAGCCCGCGCGCGCAGCATCTCCTGCGTGATCCGCACGTGCTGCATCGCGTAGTGCTGCGTCGTCAGATCGCGCGACAGCAGGCCGGCAGCGGCTGCCTGCGCCTGGCGCAGCGCGTCCAGCGGCGCGGCGGCGAGCTGATCGACCGCTTCACGCAACGCCTGCGGGTTGAACGGCGGGATATAGGACGCCTCGCCGGCCGGAAAATAATCCTGCAAGGCGCCGACATGGGTGACCACCATCGGCTTGCCGACCGCCGCCGCTTCGAGCATCACCGTAATGCCCGAAGCGTGCGAATTCGGCCGCAAAGGCACGACGATCACATCGGCCCAGTCGTACAGTTCGTGTTGCTTCTTGATGCCGGAAAACAATGCGATCTCGACATTGGGCGCGCGCAGCGACGCGGGAATCCGGCGACGTGTCGCGAGCTTGACGGTGTAGCGCGCGTCGTTGCCGAAGGCCTTGATGAGCGTCTCCCAATCGCGGTCGCGGTCGTTGCCGATTGCGGCGATGCGGATCGGCGTGTGCGGCGTCCATTCGGCCGGCGTCTTGACCGGGAAGTCGTGCGTGTTCAGGCCGTAGAGCAGCGGCTCGGCGTCGCGAGCGAAATAGCGCTGGCACAGTTCGGCGTTTTCGCTGGCGAGCGTGGTGAGCTGATCGGCGCGCGTCATCAGCTTGCGATACAGCCAGCTGCGCAACATGCCGTAGGAAGGCCATTTATCGAGCAGCCACACGCTTTGCGCGAGCAGCAAGGGCGCGGAGTCAGCGCCCGCCTTGCGGCCGCTCAGCAGCAGCATGAGGGCCGCTGACAGCCATTCCTGCTCCGTGTGCGTCCAGATCACGTCCGAGCGCAGCATCTCGGCGCGGTTGCGCCACGTATGGATGAAGTCGAACCCGAGCGCCGCCTTCAGCGCGCGGCGCAGCAGGCGCACCGGCTTGCCTTCGCGGGCATCCTGCGAATAGGTGAGCTTGAACGCGTCGGATTCCGCGTGGTGATAGCCGTACAGACAACCAATGTTGTCGCCCGGTCGATAAAAGCGCGGGTCAGCGCCGTAAAACAGATGAACGTGAACTTTCGTACTCATGCAGGCACTCCGCTCTGCCGGTGGAAAGGGGCATCAGCGGCCCGGACGCGGGCCGTGCACCGATGCGCGAACGTGCGGGACGTGGAGGATGCGGACGAGGTGGCGATCACGCGGCGCGTGACAGCGCGCGACGCGCCTCGTGTGCGCCGCCGCGCACGGCGCGCCAGCGTGTCAGCTTCAGGCCGGCCTTCTTCGAGAGCAGCGCGAGCGCCGCGTGCGTGAGGCCCGGATAGACCCGCGTGCCGACCAGCGTCCACCACCACCAGGCGGTTTCGCGATGCAGCGGCGGCAACTGGTCGCGCAGGATCAGATGGAAATTGAACGCGGCATTGCGCAAGGCGGCCATGGTTTGCGCGTCGCGCCGGTCGTCGTCGAAACGCTCGGCGGGGAAATGATCGACCGCCACGCGCGGGTCGTACATCAGCTTCCAGCCGGCGTTCTTCACGGCGAGGCTGAAAGCCATGTCGTTGTGGACCTGCGCGCCGGCGCCGCGCAGGCGCGCGTCGAAGCGGATGGTGCGCACCGCATCGCGGCGGTAGCTCATGTTGGCGCCCTTCAGAATGTCGACTTCGCGCGCGCCGCCGACACCCAGATGATGATTGCCGATGATCTTGCCGTGCGCCGTGACCTTGCCCACCAGCGGCCGCTCGCCGTCCAGCACGCGGCCTTTTTCATGCACCCAGTCGCGTCCGCCGAGGGCGCCGAGGCGCGCGTCGCCATCGAAGGCGGCCGCGATGCGCTCGACCCAGTCGGCGTGCGGCGCGGCGTCGTCATCGGTGATCGCGATCACGTCGCCGCGGGCCGCGTCCAGACCGCGATTCAGGGCCGCGACCTGGCCGGGCACCTCGACCAGCGCCACCGTGAGCGGCAGCGCGCCCGGCACGGCCGGATCGCGCAGGCACGCGTGGGTCGCTTCGTCGTCGGCGCGCGCCACCACCACCACTTCGTCAGGCCGCCGCGACTGCCGTTGCAGGGCTGCCAGGCAGCGCGCCAGATCGGCCGGGCGGCGGTAAGTCGGAACCAGTACCGTCACTTTCATCGTGATGTCCTTTGTTGTCGTCATTGCGCGAGGTTCGCTTCGCACCCGCCTCAGGTGCTCAAATATTCCTGCACCGCCGCGTAGCCACGGTCGTAGCCGCCGCGCGAGCGGGGCGGCATGCCGTTGAAAATACCGCCCTGCACGTGTACGCCGGCCGCGCGCAGACGCTTCAACGCATCGGCGATCTCGCCTTCGCTGTGCACCCCCGAGCGCATCACGAAGAAGGTCGAACCGGCATACGCGCCGATGATCGACGCATCGGTCACGGCCAGCACCGGCGGCGTGTCGATCATGATCACGTCGTAGCGCTTGGCGAGGCCTTCGAGGTACTGCGGCAGACGCGGCGACATCAGCAGTTCCGACGGATTCGGCGGACGGCGGCCGCACGAAATGAAGCTCAGGCCGTCGACCTGCGAATTGCGGATCGCTTCTTCCAGCGAGATCTGGCCGCTCAGCAATTCGGACAGGCCGTTATCCGGCGCGCCGCCCAGATAGCGTTCGAGCACGCCGCGGCGCATGTCGCCGTCGATCATCAGCACACGTTTGCCGGAATTCGCGAGCAGCACCGCGAGGTTGACCGTCAGGAAGCTCTTGCCGACGCCCGCCATCGGACCCGTCAGCATGACGATGCGGTTCTTCGCGTCCATCAACGTGAACTGCATGGAGGTGCGCAGACTACGCAGGCTTTCGACCGTGACGTCCTTCGGCCGCGCATTCGCCAGCACCGAGCGCAGACGTTCGCCGCCGCGCTGGAAGCTGGCTTCGAGCACGCCCTGCTCGGCGGAGAGCGGCACGAGGCCGAACACCGGCAGATGGAACGCGCGCTCGATGTGATCGGGGTCGTCGATACCCTTGAACATATTGCGGCGCAGGAACACGAAGCCAGTGCCCGCGATCAGCCCGAGAATCACCGCCGCCGACAGGATCAGCGCCTTCTTCGGCTTGACCGGCGCGCCCGGACGCAGCGCGGCGTCGACGATATGCACGTTGCCACCGGTGCCGGCCTTCTGCACGGACAGTTCCTGCACGCGGTTGAGCAGCAGCACGTAGATGTCTTCCGCCACCTTGGCGTCGCGCTGCAACTGCACCGCCTTCACTTCAGTGGCCGGCAGATCGCGGAAGCGGTCGGCGTATTTGGCGCGCTGCGCCTGCAATTCGGCCATCTGCTCGCGCGCGGCCACCAGCATCGGATGGTCGTCGCCGTAACGCTCGGTGAGCTGCGCCATCTGCAGGCGCAAACCGGCGATCTGCTGCTCGTACTGCACGCTGCCTTCAAGGTACACCTTGGCCTCGTCGCTCGCGTTGATCGAACCGGACTGGCGTTGATACGCGGTCAGGGCGGCCTCGGCGCGTTCCAGATCGGACTTCAGGCGCGGCTCCTCGCTCTTGAGGAAGTCGAGCATCTTGCTGGCGTCGGCCTGCTTGTTCAGCACGTGCTGGCGCACATACGACTGCGCGAGCGCGTTGGCGACCAGCGCGGCATGTTCGGGGCTCTTGTCTTCCAGCGAGATCTGGATCACGCCGGTCTGCTTGCCCTGCTCCTGCACCGTGATGGCCGACTGGAACGCGGAGATCGCGTCGAGGTCGTTGGCGCGCATCACCGTGAATTCCTCGCCCGGGCGCGCCACCAGTTTGTTGACCGTGATGGTCACGCCGCCGCCCTGCTCCTGCTGGCCGACGAGGCCGTGCAGCAGCAGCGAGCCGTTTTCGGCGTACAGGCTGTAGTGCTGGTCGTCGATCACCTTCATGGTCAGCTTCTGACCTTCCAGCGCGGGGATCACGTCGATCGAATCGACGTCGGCCTCTTCACCGCCCCATGCATACGACGACAGACCCAGCCACGGACGCGCCGGCTGACCCGGCGTCGCCATGCGCGCGGCGATGCTGCCGAGAAGCGGCAACGTCTTCGGCGTGACGCTGAAGTTCAGCTTCAGTTGCTGCACGACCGGGCCGACCACGCCGCGGCTCTTGATGATTTCGATCTCGGCGTCGGTCGGCAGCGAGGTCGAGCCGGTGGTGATGGCCGCGCCGGTCTGCGTCTGCGTGAGCGCCTGCGACGTGTTGTCGGATTGCTCGACCCGCACATGCGCATCGGCCGAATAGATCGGCTTGGCGAGAAAACAATAGGCGCCGGCGATCCCGACGATCACGGCGGCGATGGCGATGAGCCACCAGATGTCGTCGAGGATCACCTGCACCAGTTGTCCGAGGACGACGTCCTCTTCTTCGGTCTTGATCGGACCAGCCATGTGTGGAGAGATTTGGTTGCTCACGATTCGCTTCCCGTATCGGTTACAGCGGTATTTGCTTCGGTCCCGCGCCGCGTCCATCATGGACGGCGCGGCGCGGGCCTGACGACGGCCCAGACTGCGGTTCAGATGATCAACGCGTCAGCTGTTTCAGATAGAACAACGTCTGCACACTCGGCAACACCTGCTGCAACACACGGTTGAAGGTGGTCGACGCGGCGGTGCCCACATACACGACATCCAGCGGCTGCAACTGGAACTGCGAGGACAGCATGATGGCGTCCGGCTGCGTCATGTCGAGGCGATACACGTCCGGCGTGGTCGGGTGATCCTTCATGCCGCGCATCACGTAGATCTGGCGCGGATTGGCGTCGGTGTCGAGAATGCCGCCGCCTTGCGTCAGCGCGTCGGCGATCGTCATGCGGCCTCTGATGATCGGCAACTGGATCGGCGTCTTCACCTCGCCCATCACGAAGACGCGGCTGTCGGTGCGGTCCGGCACGTTGATCACGTCGCCGTTTTGCAGCATCACGTTCTGCGTGGTGTCGCCGCGATCGAGCATGCGGTCGGCGTCGAGCACGTAGAGTTTGTTGTTGCGCGTGAGACGCACGCGCTGAATGTCGGCGTCGGCGTTCGTGCCGCCCGAGCGCGTGATCGCGTCGACCAGCGTGAGCGGCACGTCGCTCATCGCGAGCGGGCCCGGCGTCTTCACTTCGCCGGTCACCTGCACCTTCTGGCCGCGATACGACAGCACGCGCACGTCGACCTGCGGATTGCGGATATAGCGCACGAGGCCGGTGCTCAACTGGTCGCGCACCTCGCCGACGGTTTTGCCGGCGGCCCTGATACGGCCGACGAACGGGAAAAAGATCGTGCCGTCGGCGGCGATGGTCTGGCCGTACGGATCGGCCTGGCCCGGCAGCGCGGCCGTGTACGGCTGCTGCAAGGCGCCGCCGATCGACTGCGTGGTGTTGCCGCCCGCCGACAGCGTGCTGCCCTGCGGCGTGGTCAATTCAGGGTGGTCCCACACGGTGATGCCGAGAATGTCCTGCGGCGAGAGCCGGTACACGTACTGCGACGGGTCGCTCAGGTTCGACGGCGGCAGCACTTGCGTCTTTGCGGCGGCGGCTTGCGCCTGCGCGGTCACGACGGCGGCATCGATCAGATGAACCGGATAGGTCTCGGCGGGCTGGCTGTCGTGCTGGCCGTCGTCTTTCAGACGGGACGTATCGAGGTAATTGCCAGGTGCGGTGGCGCAGGCCGACAGAAAGGACGTCAGCAAAAGCGTGGCGGCGAGCGTCGACTTGAAATTCGTGGACTTGCCGTTCGCGAATGAGTGTGCAGCGAGTTTTTTCATCAGCATATTTTCTTCAGCCATCCCATGACCAGATGTTCGATGAGCACGAGACTCTCCCTATAAGCGGTTTCCGCACCGCCGTGCGGATCGGCGACGTCGAAATCCGCTTCCCACTTGCCGAGCGGATAGACCTTGCCGCGTGAAGCCGGATCGAGCGCTTCGACGTCGCTCACCTGCGCGCGCTCGGTGACCAGCACCAGATCGGCCTTGCGTACGAGCTGCTTGTCGAGACGCCGCGAGTAGTGGATGCCCGAGGCAACGCCCTGCTCCGCGAGCAGGCGTTGCATGACCGGGTCCATGGCGTGGCCGTTCATCGCCCGCAAGCCCGCCGAATGAAACGCGATCGGCGCCGCCTGCGAACGCGACGCCGCGCGTTGCCGGGCCTTGAACAGCATTTCGGCGGCGGGCGAACGGCAGACATTTGCGTGGCAGACGATCAGAACGTTGGCGAACATGGCGGGCTCCGTGATGAAGGCTTGTCGGTACGTTAGTGACGGATCAGCGGCCGGCTTCGGCCGCGTCCGCCGTTTGCACTTGCGCGTGCGGCAAGCCACTCGTGCCGACCTTCGCCGGCGCGATGCGCAGCGCGTGCTGACGGCCGATCGCGTGATACTCGATACCGAGTTCGAGCAGCGCGTCCGGTTCGTACAGGTTGCGGCCGTCGAAAATCAGCGGCGTCTTGAGGATCCGCTTGAGCGAATCGAAGTCCGGGCTCTTGAACACCTTCCACTCGGTGAGGATCACCAGCGCGTCGGCGCCTTCGGCGGCGTCCATCTCTTCCTTCACGAATTCGAGGCGCGCGTGTTGCTGCGGCACGTCCTTCAGATCCAGCGCGAACACGCGCTTCGATTCGTCGATCGCGACCGGGTCGTATGCTTTCACGCGTGCGCCGCGGCGCAGCAGTTCGGCGATCAGCGGACGGCTCGGCGCTTCGCGCATGTCGTCGGTGTTCGGCTTGAAGGCGAGGCCCCACACGCCGAAGGTACGGTCCGACAGGTCTTCGCCCAGACGCGAGACGATCTTGTGCGCGAGCACTTTCTTCTGCGTGTCGTTGACCGCTTCGACCGCTTCGAGAATGCGTAGATTCGCCTTGTGGTCGGCCGCCGTGCGGATCAGCGCCTGCACGTCCTTCGGAAAGCACGAACCGCCGTAGCCGCAACCGGCGTACAGGAAGTCGTAGCCGATGCGCGGATCGGAACCGATGCCACGACGCACGGCCTCGATATCCGCGCCGACGCGATCGGCCAGATTCGCGAGCTCGTTCATGTACGAAATGCGCGTGGCGAGCATCGCGTTGGCCGCGTACTTGGTGAATTCGGCCGAGCGCACGTCCATGTACAGCGTACGTTCGCGATTGCGGTTGAACGGCGCGTAGAGGCGTTTCATCAGGTCGCGCGCTTTCTCGCCCGGCACGTCCTCGTCGCAACCGAGCACGATGCGATCGGGCCGCGTGAAGTCTTCCACCGCGGCGCCTTCTTTCAGGAACTCGGGATTCGATACCACCGAGAACATGTGCGTGGCGTTACGTTCGGCGAGTTCGGCGGCGATCACTTCGCGCACGCGCGAGGCCGTGCCGACCGGCACCGTCGATTTGTCGACGATCACCTTGAAGCCGGTCATATGGCGGCCGATATTGCGCGCGGCGGCGAGCACGTATTGCAGGTCGGCGGAACCGTCCTCGTCGGACGGCGTGCCGACCGCGACGAACTGGATATCGCCATGCGCGACGGCGGCTTCGACGTCGGTCGAGAACTTCAGGCGACCGGCCTTGCGATTGCGCGCGATGATCTCCTGCAGACCCGGTTCATGGATCGGCACGCCGCCGTTGTTGAGCACGTCGATCTTGCGCTGATCGACGTCGAGACAGAACACATCGTGGCCGATGTCAGCCAGACAAGCGCCCGTCACGAGGCCTACGTAGCCACTACCGATGATCGTCAGGTTCATGTATTACACCTCGCAGAATTGAGTTCGACAAAATAAGTCACTATGCGTGAACGGAGCCCGCAAGAAAACGCCGGGCCGCCCCAAGTTTTCTTGCACCCCCTCGGGGGGCTGGCGCGAAGCGACAGGTGGGGGCCGTCAATAGGCGTTGCTGCCCACGAAACCTTTCCACAGCGTCAGCACGACGATCTTGATGTCGAGCCAGAAGGTCCAGTGCTGCATGTAGTACAGATCGAGCTTGACGCGGCCCATCATCTTTTCGATGCGGTCGGTTTCGCCGCGATAGCCGTTGATCTGCGCCCACCCGGTGATGCCCGGCTTGATCCGGTAGCGGTGCATGTAGCCCTTCACCAGATCCTTGTAGATGTCGTCGTGTTCGAGCGCATGCGGACGCGGACCGACCACCGACATCTCGCCGCGCAGCACGTTGATGAACTGCGGCAGCTCGTCGAGACTGGTGCGCCGCAGGAACGCGCCGACCGCCGTGATGCGCGGATCGCGCCGCGTGGCCTGGGTGATCTTGCCGTGCTCTTCCTTGTGCATCTTCATCGAGCGGAACTTGTAGATCTCGAACTGATTGCCGTCGATGCCCTTGCGCTTCTGCCGGAAGAACACAGGGCCCGGCGAGTTCAGCTTCACCGCGGCGGCGATCACCAGCATGACCGGCGCGAGCGCGGTCAACGCGGCCAGCGCGAACAGGCGGTCGAACACGCGCTTGGGCAGCACGCGCAGATCGGTGATCGGCGAGGCGGCGAGGTTGATCGCCGGCACGCCGAGCAGATCGACCATCGGCTGATTGAAAAGCGTGAGGCTGCGCACGTCCGGAATGAAGCGGATGTTCACGAAGTCGTTACGCAGATCCATCACGAAGCGATGAATCGCTTTCTCCTTCGAAATCGGCAGCGCCAGCCACAGTTCGCGGATCGCGCGCTGGCGCACGAGCTGCAGCATGCGCTGGTAGTCGCGCTCGACCGGCACGCCTTCGATCGCCTCGCCGGCGTCCGGGTCTTCATAGGGATTGGTCGAGCTGTCTTCATCGAACACCACGACCGGCGAGAAGCCCGCGTCAGGACGGCTGCGCATCTGCTGGATCAGAAAGCGCCCATACGGCGCGCCGCCGACGATCGCCACCGCGCGCTGATTGAAGCCTTCGCGGCGCAGTCCGCGCAGAATCGAATAGACGATCACCTTGGTAACGATCAGCAGCACGATCGTAGCCATCGCCCAATAGACGAGCCACAGCCGCGACAGGCTGTCCGAGCGGTGCAGGCTGAAGCTGATCAGCACCCCAGTGACTTCCACCAGCAGCCAGCCGCCCGCCACACGGCTCAGCATGTCGTACAGCGGCTTGCCGCGCCACGACTGATAGATCCCGAGCGCGGGGAAAAACACCACCACCAGCAGGCAGTCGAACGCGAGCGAGACGCTTTGCATATCGTCCAGCCACACGACTTTCCCGCTGTGCACGGCCGCCGCGATGGCGGCGCCGAGCGCGACCATGGCGATGTCGATGATTCTCGATAGAACGCTCAGCATGCGCTGCCCCTCAGTTCGTCAGTCAAGTGCCATCCGTTGGTTGGTTGAAATGCAGTCCGGCGACGGGACGCACAACGCCGGTAACCGCGTCATGCAAATCCATGCGCGACGCGTAACTGTTTGAAGCGGTGCTAATTGCCCTTCTGTTTCCCATTCGAAAAAACTGCCTGAACAGCCGAATTGGTAAACGCGCGTCGGAATGAGTGAATACCCTTCTACAGGTATAGATAAAGCGATATTAAAATTCCCACTGCAAGACCGCAAAATATCTCAAATTGTATCGGTCAATGTTTCGGCATTTTTTCTGAATTTTGTTCGGCAATTGTTACCGGATTCGGCGTTTGACAATTCTTCTGCAAGCGTTGCTGTAAGCCAATCCTGTACCTTCTGAGCGTTTTCCTACGAAGCTTACGCCGCGCCTTCCGCCATCATTCTGAGGCATGGACGGCGGTAAAAAAATGGGCTGTGATTTTTTCGCGTAATTTTTTCTTTTTAAAAAAATTATCCGGACATTTTTTCTTCACGAAACCGATAAATTTATTGGGCGTTTTATATAGTTTCTATTTAACGCTCTTTTATTGATTCCTGAGTTCGTGATAAAACTCGACGCATTCACCCAGCCTCGAGGAGTCCATCATGACAGCTGCGGTTACGGCCACGCCCGCCGACACCCGGTCCACGCAAGTCAAGTCCCTGAACGTCAAGCTCAAGGTTCATCCCGTGATTCTGGCGGGCGGCTCCGGCACACGGTTGTGGCCGATGTCGCGCGAACAGCACCCGAAGCAGCTGATCGGCCTGCTCGGCGACGATTCACTGCTGCAATCCACCACCCGCCGTCTCGAGGGACTCGAGGCCGGCTATCCGCTCACCGAGCAACTCGTCGTGGTGGCCAATGAAGAACAGCGCTTCACCACGGCGGAGCAATTGCGCACGAGCGGCAAGCCCACCCGGCTGATTCTTGAACCCGTCGGCCGCGACACGGCGCCGGCACTCACCGTCGCCGCACTCTCGGTCGCCGCGCAGGACGAAGACGGCATCATGGTCGTGATGCCCGCCGATCACGCGGTCACCGACATCGACGGATTTCATGCGGCCGTGGCCGCCGGCGTACACCATGCAGCGGCCGGCCATATCGTCACGATGGGCATTGTGCCGACGCGTGCGGAAACGGGCTACGGCTATATCCGCATCGGCGCGGCGCTTGGCACGACTAATCACACGCAAGAGGCCGACGCGGAAGTGACCGGCAAGGTCGGCGCGCACAAGCTCGATCGTTTCGTCGAGAAGCCGCATCTGGAGTTGGCGCAGCGTTATATCGAATCGAAGGAGTACTGGTGGAATAGCGGCATCTTCATCATGCGCGCGTCCACCTGGCTGAAGGCAATCCGCCATTTCCAGCCGGCCATTTACGAAGCCTGCGATGCGGCCTTCGCGGGCGGCAAGGCGGACGGCGACTTCTTCCGTTTGCAACGCGACGCCTTTAGCGCCTCGCCGTCGAATTCGATCGACTACGCGGTGATGGAGCAGCTCAGCAATGATCAAAGCGCGGCCTCGGGTGTGGTCGTGCCGTTGCAGGCAGGCTGGTCCGACGTCGGTTCGTGGGACGCGATCTGGGATATCTCGGATAAGGACGCCGATCAGAACGTGGGGCGCGGCCGCGTGATGTTCGAAGGCGCGTCCTCGACCTTCGCGCATTCGGAAGGACGCCTGATTGCCTGCGTTGGCACGCAGGATCTCGTGGTGGTGGAAACGGCCGATGCCATTCTGGTCGCCGACAAATCGCGCGTGCAGGACGTCAAGAAGATCGTGGGCCGGATTCGCAACGACGGCGGGCTGGAAGCGGCCAACCATCGCAAGGTGCATCGCCCGTGGGGCAACTACGATTCCGTCGATACCGGCGAGCGTTTCCAGGTCAAACGGATCGTGGTGAAACCGGGTGCGCGGCTCTCGCTGCAAATGCATCATCACCGCGCCGAACATTGGATCGTCGTGCGCGGCACGGCGCTCGTCACGCGCGGTGAAGAGCGCTTTATCGTCTCCGAAAACGAATCGGCCTATATTCCGCTGGGTGTCACCCACCGTCTCGAGAACCCGGGCAAGATGCCGCTCGAAATGATCGAGGTCCAGTCCGGTTCGTATCTCGGCGAAGACGATATCGTGCGCTTCGACGACACCTACGGACGCCAGTAACGCGCGTCGATGAGGGGCGTCGGCGAACGGCGTCCTTCTGATAACACGGGTGAATCACTGCGAATGTCACAACGAATGAAGCGGGAACCTGCGGCGGTTGCTCCTACCGGCCGCGGGGCACTGCTGTGCTAGCCGCCGCGCTCACCCCGCGTGGGAGATGAGTTCTGTGTACGACGGATAACGATCGGATGCACTGCTCTCGGTCGCCGCGGTGGCAGCGGCCGGTTCGCCGGGATAACGGCGCAACGGACCACGGAGCGCGTTGAGCGGTCCATGCAAAGGCGCGCCGTGATTGGCCGCGACCGGCTCGGGCACATGGCGCAAGACAGGCAACGGACGCGCTGCGACGGGCGCCGGGTTCGCTGAAACATGAACCGATGCTTGCGCCGCTGCCGCCAACGTGAGGCACTCGCGGTCGATCCATTGCCGCGCCCAATCGAGCGCGTATTGCTCCGCCACCTCGGCTTGCGCGAAGCGCGGGCCGACGAGTCCGGAACGCTCGACGCGTTTGCCGTCCTTCATGATTTCCGTCCACGCGCGATACATGGCGTTCGGCACCTGCTCAGCCGAGACGTAAATCACGTAGCCGCGCCGGTCGGCGATTTCCGTGCCGCGTGGCGCGAGGCTCATCGACAGCGGGCTGCGCCGATCGTCGGGCGCAGATGTGCCGCGCGCCGACGCGATGGCGAAATCCAAAGCATGCATGGCCGCATCCACCGCGCGCGCTTCGTCCGGACGCGGCAGACCGGCCCGCACGATATGCCGTGCGGGCGCTGCAACGGGTGCCGCTGGCGCACGAGACACCGGCGGCACATTTGCGGCGCCGGACAACTGACGCGTGATGTCGGCGATCGGATCGGCCGAACGCCAGCTGCTCAGGCTGTTCGACATACCGCCGGGCGCTTGCCACGACTCGGGGCTTCTCCAGGACACGCCACGCAGATGCTCGTCGCGCACGCTGGAAGTTTCCGCTGCCGGTGCCGCGGGTTTGGCCGCGACGGGCGGCGCCGGTTGGGGGACGTACGCAAAGGTGCGCCCGGTTTGCGATAACAGCCGAACCATCTCAAGGAGCGTGCCGTTCAACTGCCATTCTTCAAAACGGCGCCGGCAAGTCGGACCCGACGGATAGCGCCCCGGCAGTTTCGACCAGGGTTCACCGGTTGTCAGAATCCACAGGACGGCATTCGCCACGATGCGCGGTTCGGCGCGGGGCCGGCCGCGTCGGTTTAGACGGACGGCTGGCTCATCTGAAACAAGCGCTGCCAGCAGCGCCCATTCGTCATTGCTTAGCTCATCGAAAAACATTGGGTTTTCTCCACGCAGCCTGGCCAGGCCGCGGCTTTGGACTGCCACGAATTCAACTTTCACGATTCGTGTGCAGGCCTCGGTTGCACAAATATGTTTTGTACGTTTTGTTGGCTGGTCAATACCGCCCCGACTTAGTGCGGTTTGTCCCTATTGCGAAGCACAAAACGTGGTCTCACTCGTGCATGGGAGAATTTGTGCACGAAGCATACCATCACCAGGGTTTGCGTGAATATGAATGAGACAAGTGTTACGGATTGAAACAATCTTGTCCTTTTTGCTGTGTCTTTCCTCGCAATGCCGTCACAAAAGTCCAGTCGCTTCTGGCAGAAAAATGACGCTATTGCATTGCACAACACGCAGGCATCACGGCGAATAACGTTTATGAATCGGCTGTCCGTCCGGCACGGGATTTCAATGCATTTTGGCTCGGCTTTAGCCGATCGACTGAAGAGCGCGAAGCAGCGCCGGGCAATCTATGTGCAGTGCATCAGCGCAAAGGAAATCGCACGATCTGTGCGGCGCGGTAGCACCCGTTAAGCGACGGGTTCCGCCGCTCGACCGTTTACCGATACAACCGATAGACCTGCTTTCAGCGCACGGGTTTCGCCGCGCCCTCGCCCACCACCGTCGACCATTCACGCACGCGCCAGCGTGTCACGAGACCGGCGAGCACATACGGATCGGCCTTGGCAAAGGCTTCGGCGGCAGCGGCCGAGTCGCCTTGAAAGAGCAGCATGGCAGCGTCCGTAGGCTCGGCCAGCGCACCGGCCAGCAACAACTCGCCGCGCGCCGTGGCGGCCCACGCAAGCTTCAGATGCTCATCACGATACGCTGCGCGCCGTTCGAGGTAGTCGGACACCAGTTCGTACATCAACAGATAGTGCATGACGAGCCTCCTCGGCCGGTGTGAGCGCGGACCAGCGACACAACTAGCGGCATGCATCGCGGTCAATATTACCCATATGTTGGGTAGCGGGATTTCCTGACGAATTACAATTCAATTGCATGTCCAGCAATGCGCAAAACATGCTTGAATTTTTCATCGATCTCATCGAATGGCTTAGTGCTAATTCGTTTGAATTCGCTTCATGAATTTAATGTGGAATGCATAACATCATTCCACACTCGCGCCATTCGCCATTTCATACTCCGATCCGCCGTCAGTCCCCGCCGCGTAAGGGAAAACCAGCGTGGGCACTTGTCAACCGGATTGCGCTTTTAGCCGTTCTGGCAGACAGCATTTGCCATAATGGACGTGCCGAGGGTCCTGGATACCGTTGACGCCCGCGCGCATGAACAACCAAAAACGTTTTCACCACCGATGGAGTGTCACATGAAAATCCAATCCGCTATCGCTACGCTGGTGCTGGGTGCTGTCCTCGTTTCGCCAGTGTTCGCGCAGAACAGCCAGCAAACCAAAATGGCCGACTGTAACAAGCAGGCCGCCGACAAGAAGGGCGACGACCGCAAGGCATTCATGAAGACCTGCCTGTCCGCGAAGCCGGCCGCCGCTGCGCCGATGAGTCAACAGGACAAGATGAAGGCGTGCAACACGCAAGCCACCGGCAAGAAGGGTGATGACCGCAAGGCGTTCATGAAGACCTGCCTGTCATCCACACCGGCCAATTAAACACAATGAATCGGCGCCGCGCGGCAGGCGCGGCGCCTGAGCGCGTTCAACTCGAACACAGCGGCGCTGTCGTCCGCCGCTCGCACTCCGCGCCCCGCCCCTTCCTGCGCAGTCCATCCGCCCGAACCCGCCATTTTTCTTCTATGATGGCTGCGGAGACGGCCCACCCCCCATACAACATTAGACGGGCCGCCATCTTGTCGTTGGTGCTGCAGAGCATCCATCGGAGGCAAGGATGGTATCGAAGCATAAAAACCGCTGGTTGAGGCGGTGGCTGGTCGTCATCATATTTTGGGCGGTGCCCGTGGCGATCGTGGCGGTGAGCGAGATCCGGGAGGAAATGGCGTACAACGCCGTCGACCTCGACCGTGCGCTGACCAGCTGGAATTTCACCGACGCGCAGCGCGCCGCCGGCGCCCCCGCGCGCTGCCACGGCAAGCCCGACGAAGCGCAAGCCGCCGGCTGTCCGGCCGATGTGCTAGCCGCCAATGCGCCGCGTCAACAGGACGCCCGCGACGAATACAGCGTGCGCCGCTCCACGCTGATGGCCTATCTCTGGCACGCGTTTGTCGGCTACTGGATCGTGCCGGCCGTGGCGCTGTTTCTGTTCGGCGTGCTGATCGGCATGGTGCGCCGCGCGCTGCGGCGTCCGCCGGCGGTCAAGAGTCCGGCGAACCACGGCTGAGCGCGCGCCCGGATCGAAAAGGCCAAATTCCGGGCCGAATTCCGGGCCGATCGACGGGCCGAACAACAGGCGATTTGTGGGCCGATTTGCGGCGTCAAGGCAACACTTTCAATTGGATTTCAAGGTCGATTCGCGCGGCGTAAATCGGTAAAAACGAATGGTCGAAACGGTCGCAGCCTTGCTCCTATTGGCTCCGGCGAAACCCGGCGCGATTCGCCCGAGCCCATTCGAACGCGCGCTGCGCGTAGCTTTCAGGTGTGCTCCGACGCCGGTCAAAATTACGGCCCCGCGCCTTACGATTAGCCCGAAACCCCCGCTGCACAAGGCTTTTCGCCTGACGAGGAAGTGCGCCTTTTGTGCTTGCGTGTGATATAACTCAAAGGCAACCTGGCTAATCAGATGAGGTTGCGCCCCGGAACCATGACGGAGAAAAACGATGCAAAGACGAAACTTCATGCTGAAGACTACCGCTGCGCTCGCTTTCGGAGGCCTTGCACTCGCTGGTTGTACGACCAATAAAGGCAACCCCGATACACCCGCCACCGATTCAGCCAAACGCCAGTCGATCGACGCTAGCGTCGAGGGCACCATGTCGCGGCTCTACACGACCGTGAAGGGTTCGCACGAACTGGTCTCGAAGGCGCGCGGCGTTCTCGTGTTCCCATCGGTGCTGCAGGTGGGCTTTGTCGTCGGCGGACAGTATGGCGAAGGTTCGCTGCGCGTAGGCGGCGGCACGGTCGGTTACTACAGCACGATTTCCGGTTCGTTCGGCCTGCAGGCGGGTGCGCAGTCGAAGGCAATCATCTTCCTGTTCATGACACAGGACGCACTGGACAAATTCCGCAGCGCCGATGGCTGGTCGGCGGGCGGCGACGCGTCCGTCGCGCTGATCAAGATGGGCGCCAACGGTGCGATCGACACCACCACGGCGACCGCTCCGGTCGACGTGATCGTGCTGACCAACGCCGGTCTGATGGCCGATGTATCGCTGCAAGGCACCAAGGTTTCGCGCCTGAAGATCTAGCCAGGCGCGCTAGCCGATGGCCGGTCTGCGGGGTGTGCGTCTGATCCGCCGGGTTCCGGAGCAGCGGTGGCCGGATCAGACGCAATCCTGCGCAGCCTGCCTTTGCAACGTGAGAAACGCGGCATGCGCCGCGCCGGTGAGCTTTTGTGGGCCGCAGCCGCGGGCCGCGGTCCATGACCACCGCCCGTTGCCTGATGCAAAAGCCCCCAATCGTCTCAAGTCGTACGCCAATAAAAAACGGCGATGCGCACCATGCATCGCCGCTCTTTATTCACCTTGCCGCGCGAGCCGAATCGCTTCAGCTCAGCCTCCCGATGTATCGATCACCTTGAAGCGCGAACGCTTCTGCGCGCGAATCACCAACTGATACGCATCCACATACTGTTGCGCCATGCGATGCGAGGTGAAGCGCTCTTCGAAGCGTTGCCGCACGCCCGCGCGCGGCATCTTGTGCAGGCGATTGACCGCCGCCACCGCGCCGATCTCGTCTTCGACGATAAAACCCGTCACGCCGTCTTCCAGCACTTCCGGCACCGAGCCGCGGTTGAACGCGATCACCGGCGTGCCGCATGCCATCGCTTCGATCATCACGAGGCCGAACGGCTCCGGCCAGTCGATCGGAAACAGCAGCGCGTGCGCGCCGGACAGGAATTCGGCCTTCTGATGATCCGCGATCTCGCCGATGAACTCCACGTGGGGCAAGTCCAGCAACGGCCGGATGTCGCGCTCGAAGTACTCGCGATCGGCGGCATCCACTTTCGCGGCGATGCGAATCGGCATACCGCAGCGGCCGGCAATCCGGATCGCGGTATCGACACGTTTTTCCGGCGAAATCCGGCCGAGAAACGCAAGGTACTTCTGCTCGACCGGCTGCGGCGTGTAGAGCTGCTCCGGCAAGCCGTGATAGACGGTGGTCAGCCACTTGGCCTGCGGCAGCGGATGCCGCTGCGAATTCGAAATCGAGATCACCGGCGCGGTGTTGAACGTGTCGAACACCGGCTGCTGCTCGGGCAAATCGAGGCGGCCGTGCATGGTCGTGACGAACGGCGTCTCCTGGCGCTTGAAGACCGAGAACGAGTAGTAGTCGAGGTGAAAATGCAGAACGTCGAAATTCTCGGCCTGGCGGCGCACCAGTTCCATCAGCAGCATATGGGGCGCCACGCGGTCGCGAATGCCCGGATCGAGACGCAGCGCGCGCGGCCAGACGGCTTCGAGCTTCGCGCTCGTGACGGAGTCGCCGCTCGCGAACAGCGTCACGTCATGGCCGAGATCGACCAGCGCTTCGGTGATGTACGACACGACGCGCTCCGTGCCGCCGTACAGCTTCGGCGGCACCGATTCGGTCAAAGGGGCGATCTGCGCAATCTTCATATGATGTCTCCGTGAGCTGACGGCTTGCGCCTTGAAGGCGGTGCGCGTCAGCGGCGCTGAGTATGACAGCGCCGATATCTCCGATCAATGCAACGACCCAATCCGGCCGCGTGCATCACCGGCATCGAAGCATTATTCACTACAGGACACCAAAAAGCCTCTGGTCTTGCATTTCCTCGGTGCTGTTACATTCAGCTTACATACGGCTCGGCGCGTGAACGGCTTCTTATGCTCAGCGCGTAGGCCATTTCCACGGCGGCAGATCGCGATCGTCCGCGTCGGTGATGCGGGTTGCGCGTCGATGGCCGCATCGAGCGCGACCGGGTCGCCGATCTCGCGGATGGTTTGCAAGGCCGCGGCGAGGGCCGCGCCGTCGTTCGCTAGCACGGGCGTGTGCGTGCCGATCTGCGGCAGACGCGCGGGCGCTTCGGCGTCGGTGCGGAAATGGTCGTAGAAGCGCCATGAGCGGATCTGCTCGCGCACCGTGATCATCTCGGGCGCGGTGCGCGGGTCGGAGAACTCCGTCATCATGCTGTCGAAGCTGGCGACGGGTTGCGGAATGGTTTGCCAGTCGCCGCGCTCATCGCGCGTGCGCAGCGCCGGGCCGTGGCGATCGACCAGCAAGGCCGACGGCCGCAGCACGGGGCCGCTCCAGATGCATTCGCGCTTGATGGTGGGATCGAGCGGAAAGCGCGTGGCGTGATTGACGAGCGGCAGACCGAGATCGATCGCGTAGCCGAATTGATCGCCGGAAAAACCGAGCCGCAGGCTGACCGGCTCCTTGCGGCGCAGCGGTTCAACCGCGAACTCGCCCGCCAGCACGGCCCGCGAAAAGCGCTCAGGACCAGCCCATAGCGTCGATGGCAAGCCGCCCTCGCGCGCGAGCGACGTAATCAACCCGCCGCGCGCCGCTTCGGCCAGCAGCCGCAGCGAACGATACACACTCGACTTGCCGCTGCCGTTTGGACCTGTGATCACGTTCAGCCGGCCGAGCGGGAGGATCAACTCGCGCAACGAGCGATAGCCCGCAATTGCCAAAGTGGTCAGCATGCGCTGGCCCGGCATTCGATCGCGCACACGCGCGCGTTCCGTAAAACCGCAGCGCCTGGACACGCGGTCACGCCGCCGCGCCCGAAGCCGGACAAGCACGGGTCGACACGCCCCATCACTTATGCCCGCCGCCCTTACCCGGTTTTTGCGCCGGCACGCTGCGCAGATCGCGCAGGAAGGTATCCCGCCACACGCCGAGATCGTTCTTGCGCAGCGCTGCCATGTTGATCTCGTGACGCCGCTGACGCGCGTCGAGCGGCATCTGCAACGCGCGCTGCAACGCCTCGCACATGCCGATCGCGTCATGCGGATTGACCAGCAGCGCGCCGGTCAACTCCGCCGCCGCGCCCGCGAAAATCGACAGCACCAGTACGCCGGGGTCGTCGGGATTCTGCGCGGCGACGTATTCCTTCGCGACCAGATTCATGCCGTCGTGCAGCGGCGTCACGAAACCGATCTGCGATTCGCGGAATAGCGACATCAGCTTCCAGCGGTCGTACTGCTGGTTCAGATAGCGGATCGGCGTGTAGTCGAGCCCCGAGTAGCGGCCGTTGATGCGCCCTGCTTCATACTCCAGATCCTGGCGAATCTTCTGATACGTTGCGACGTCCGAGCGGGTCGGCGGCGCGATCTGCACCAGCGTGACGTTGCCGCGCCATTCCGGCGAGCGCTCCAGCAGATGCTCGAACGCGCGGAACCGCTCGACGAGACCCTTCGAGTAATCGAGCCGGTCGACGCTCATGATCAGCTTGCGCCCTTCCAGGCTCTGCTTCAGGTCGAGCACGTGCTGACGGCTTTCGTAACGCTTCGCCTGCTCGGCGATTTCGTCGGGGAACACGCCGATCCGGTACACGCCCGTGCGCAGCTTGCGGCCGAATGCTTCGACGACGCCGTCCGCGCCGACCGTGCCGCGCGCGTGGCGCGTGACGTAGTCCTTGAAGGCGAGCTCGTCGGTGGCGGTCTGGAAACCCAGCAGGTCGTAGCACGACAGCGACTTCACCAGCTCTTCGTGCGGCGGAATGTTGAGCAGGATCTGCGGCGCGGGAAACGGAATGTGCAGGAAGAAGCCGATGCGGTTCGTGATGCCCTCGTTGCGCAGCGCCTCGGCGAACGGGATCAGATGGTAGTCGTGAACCCAGATCACATCGTCGGGTTCGAGCAGCTTGATCAGCTTGTGCGCGAGCCACGCGTTGACGCGCCGGTAGCCCGCGTACTCCTCGCGCTCGTAGCGCGCGAGGTCGTTGCGGTAATGGAACACCGGCCACAGCGTCGCGTTCGAAAAGCCGCGATAGTACTGGTCGTAATCCTTGCGCGTCAGCCCGACGGTCGCGAAGGTCACCGCACCGTCCTGCTCCAGCGTGGGACCGGCGTTGGCGACGGTCTCGCTGACCACGTCGCCGCTCCAGCCGAACCACACGCCTCCGGCATCCTTTAGCGCGCCGAATACACCGACCGCGAGGCCGCCGGCCGATCCCTTGGTTTCCGTCGGCGTTGCGACGCGATTCGACACGACGATCAGTCGGCCCATATTGCATGTCCTCCTTGGTTCGCGCGGCGCGCCCGGGTGCTTTGGCAGAGGTTCGAAGTGTCTCGCGCCTGAAGGCGCGGCGAGAACCGCAAACACCATGATGCACGCGATGCCGCGCCGGATTCGTGAGTGAGTGGACGGTTCGACCGTTTTGGTGCCCGATCAGTTGCATTTATCGGCACCGCGACCTCAAAGTATGCCGCTTTCAGCCGTCAAACTTTTTCCTTCACCTGCCCCGGCACGCCCACCGCCGACGGCCGTCCGGCGCGGCTTGCCACTGGATCCGCCTCGGTGTGCGCGGCGGTGCTGCCGGCCGGCGTCTGCGTGCCGCGCGGCACCCAGTCGAGCGGTTCGCCGTGGTCGGTTTCGAGTTCCGCCGACACTTCCGCGCGCGCCCGCGGCAAGTACTGCGGATAGTGCTGCTGAATGAAATCGAGCAGCCCCTCGCGCACCCGGCAGCGCAAATCCCAGTTCAGGCCGGAGTCGAGCGAACTGACGAGCGCGCGCAATTGCATGGAGCGCTCGGTGCCGTCCGTGACCTGCAGCACCTGCACGCGCCGATCCCACTCGGGCGCGTCCTCGACGATGCGCGCGAGTTCCTCGCGCAACGGCGCGAGCGGCATGCGGTAATCGACGTAAAGAAACACCGTGCCGATGATCTGCGAACTGCTGCGGGTCCAGTTGGAAAACGGGTTTTCGATGAACCATTGCAGCGGCACGATCAGCCGCCGCTGATCCCACAGACGCACCGACACATACGTGCCGGTGATTTCCTCGATACGCCCCCACTCGCCCTGAATCACGACGACGTCGTCGAGACGGATGGGCTGCGACAGCGCGATCTGCAAGCCGGCGATCAGATTGCCGAGCACCGGCCGCGCCGCGATACCGGCGACCAACCCCGCCACGCCCGCCGACGCCAGCAGGCTCGCGCCGATCTGCCGGACGCTCGGAAACGTCATCAACGCGCCGCCCACGCCGACGATCACGATCACGAACATCACCGAACGGGCCAGCACGCGCGCCTGCGTATGAATGCGGCGCGCCTGCAGGTTGTCGGCGGTATCGAGCGGGTGGGCCTGAATGATCGCCTCGCCGATCGCCGCCGCCGAGCGCACCGACAGCCACGTAATCCCGCCGATCAGCGTGATCGCGACAGCGTCGCGCAGCGGCGTGATGAAGGTCAGCGTGTCGGGCGCTTCCCACCACACCGCCTCCAGCGCGAGGATCACGAGCACGAACAGCGACGGCTTGTCGATATAGCGCAACACCACGCTGGTCAGCGGATAGGGTCGCGCGAGCCGCTTCACGATGCGCGCGCCGATCCGATGGGTGCCCACGGCCAGCACCATTGCGATGACCGAGACGATCAACGCGCCGAGCCACGTATGCAGCGGCGCTTCGGCCATGCGGCTGAGGTCGTCGAGAGTTGGCATGAAGGGGATTTTCCTCCTGGCTTGAGTGGGGAACACGACCCGCTCGGAACGGGCGCAGAACCGGCGAGCCTCGAACCTGGCCGCGGTGTTGCGTGACGCGCGGGCCGCCGGACGGCGCCGCTGGCGAAGCATCCGCCGTTGAAGCGGGCGCGAGCCGGACGACTGCGCGCCGTCGCGGCCTACCTACAGATATCTTAGGTCGTTCGTCAGCGCGATCGTTGAAAGGTGCCAGGGCCAGCCGCTTCTGCAAACGGACGGCCATGGTTTAAACCGGTTTTCAGGCAGGACTTCGAAGAAGTCCGCGGCGGGGTTTCGGTCGCTGAAACCCGAAACACACCCGCAAGCTGAAACGCCCCATGCGCCCGCTGCGGGGCGCGCGCGGCATCAGCCGTGATTCAATTCAACTGCCGCTCTTGCAGGGAAACGCTTTGCCGAGTCCCAGCGAGATCGCCGTGCTGGCGTTGTAGCCCGCGACGTTCGGATTCTCCGCAATATACTTGCGCACCGCGTCGGTCAACTGCGCCGAGCGCGCGTCCTGCGGCAAGCAGAAGTATTGGCCGACGCGCGGACCGGTCGTGCCGCCGATCGCGTCGATGGTGTTGAAGATGCCGTCAGCGGCGCCTTCGATATAAGCGGCGCACGCGCTACGCGATGCCACGTCCGTCTTGGTGCACAGCTTGTTGAGGTCGCCTCCCGTAAACGCGGCTGCCGATAGCGGTACGGCAAGCGCGCTGGCGAAAATCAAAGCCCGCAGCATGGTGTTCCTTTCCAGGGTCGTTTATCAGGCGGTCTTTCGCCGCGTCCGAACGGCGCGCCCAGGCGGCGCGCCAAAGTCGTCATTCTGCACTGTTTTGCGAAGCGCAAGCGTGCGCGGCGCCGCTATCTTCAGGCACTTTTTACTGCGATGTCAGGCGGCGGCCGCTGCGCCGGTATTTTTGCGCTTTGGCGGTAGCACGGCTAGTGCTCTGCGAGCGGCGCTCATGTGGCTGGCGACCGGGCTTGCCTGTGACCGACGCCCGAGCGGCGCGCAGACCGAGCTGGTCTGTGACCGACGCCCGGGCGGCGGCGAACCGAGCTGGTCTGTGACCGGCGCCCAAGCGGCCGGCACACCGGGCTGGTCCGTGCCCGACGCCCAAGCGAGCGGCAGACCCGCTTGGCCTGTGGCCGGCGTCCCAGTCATCCGGCAGACCGGCTGCCCGTCAACCGCCGGCTCGCGCCGCCGCGCGCATCACTTCTGTTGCATCTGCTGCAGGCGCGCGGTCAGCCCTTCGACCACGTCCGGCTCCTTGTAAGTCTTCGCGAAATCGAGCGCCGTCAAGCCGATCTGGTTCTTCACCGTCAGATCCGCCCCGTTGTCGAGCAACAGCTTCACCGTCGACACGTGGCCGCCGCGCGCGGCCATCATCAGCGGCGTGGTGCCGTTCGGCGAGCCGGCGTCGACGTACGCCGAATGGTCGAGCAGCACCTTGACGATATCGTCGTGACCGTTCGCCGCCGCGTAGTGCAGCGGCGCCCAGCCCTTCTTGTTGACCTCGGCATCTTTCGCGATCAGCAGGTTGACGAAGTCGAGATCGCCGTTCAGCGCGGCCATCATCATGGCGTTCTCGCCAGCCTTGTCCTGAATCTCGATGTTGGTCTTCGGATTGGCGACCAGCGCGGCGCCGACCTTGTCCGATTTCTCGCGCGCGGCCAGCACCAGCAGCGGAATGCCCTGGTTATCCACGCTGTTCGGATCCATGCCCTTGGCGAGCAGCTTGTTGACGCCGTCGACGTCATCGAACTTGACCGATTTGATCAGCGAATCTATGGGCGCAGCCTGAGCCGGCGACACCATCAACGAAGTCAGCGCGGCACAGGCCAGCGCGGCCGCGAATGCGACGCGCGAGGCGCCGCGCCGTGCCGAAGCCAGCGCGCCACGCGCCGCCGAAGTGTTCTGGTTTGCTGCAATCGACATCGAAATTTCTCTCATATTTAACTTTAGGAAACGTCCCTATCCTTTTGAGATTGATCGACTTTACGTCTCACGCGCCAGCCGGCGCGGGGATCTTGAAAAGGCGGAAAAAGTTCTGCGTCGTTGCGGCGGCCAGCGCCGCTTCCGTCATCTCGCGTTGCTGCGCGATGAACCGTCCGACATAACTCACGTACGCAGGTTCATTAGGCTTGCCGCGATACGGCACGGGCGCGAGGTACGGCGAGTCGGTTTCGATCAGCAAACGCTCGAGCGGCACGCGGCGCGCGACGTCCTGCACGTCGGTCGCGCTCTTGAACGTGACGATGCCCGATAGCGAGATGTAAAAATTTAGCGCCAGCGCCTGTTCGGCGACGGCCCACGGCTCCGTGAAGCAATGCATCACGCCGCCCGGCTCGCCCGCGCGCTCCTCGGCCATGATGCGCAGCGTGTCTTCCGACGACGAGCGCGTATGGATGATCAGCGGCTTGGCCGTAGCGTGCGCCGCGCGGATATGCGTGCGAAAGCGCTCGCGCTGCCATTCCATGTCGGCGATCGTGCGGCCTTCCAGGCGGTAGTAGTCAAGACCGGTTTCGCCGATCGCGACCACCTTCGGATGCGCGGCCAGTTCGACCAGTTCGGCGACGCTCGGCTCGCGCATGTCCTCGTGATCCGGATGCACGCCGACCGATGCGTACACGTTCTCGTACCGGTTGGCGATATCGAGCACCGACGGCAGCGTTTCCAGATCGACGGACACGCACAGCGCATGCGTGACCGAATGGCTGCGCATATTCTCGAGCACCTGGGGCAGGCGGTCGGCGAGTCCTTCGAAGTTGATATGGCAGTGCGAGTCGACAAACATGGTGATGTCCTGCTTAGGAAGTGCTCGGAGTGAATCAGGCGGCGACTGCGGAGGTCGCGGCGGCCAGGCGTTTGCCGAGAATCACCAGATCGCGCTCCACGCCGTCCAGCACAGCCACGCGCGGCAGCGAGCCCCACGTGTCGAAACCGAAGCTGCGGAACAGGCGCAAGCTCGCCTCATTGTGGCCGAAGATAAAACCGAGCACGGAGTCGATGCCGAGCGCCGGCGCCACCGCCAGCGAAGCCGCCAGCAATTGCTTGCCGAGGCCCCGGCCACGCGCGCTTTCGTCGAGATAGATGCTGACTTCGGCGGTGCGCTGATAGGCCGGACGGCCGTAAAAGTCCGAAAAGCTCAGCCACGCGACCACGCGGCCGGGCTGGTCCGCATCTTCCACCACCCACAACGGGCGCTTTTGCGGACCATGAGCATGAAACCAGCCCAGCCGGCTGTCGACGCTGACCGGTTCGAGATCGGCCGTGACTTGCCGCGACGGCACAGTCGAGTTGTAGATGGCGACGATGGCGGGCAGATCGTCGAGCGTGGCATCGCGGTAGGAAAGGCTCATGGTGCGTTGAACGTGAGATGGAAGGCAAATTCGGGAGGAAAGATGGACAGGCGCCGGCCGCCTGATGCGGTAACGCGCTGCAAAGCGCGCCCGCCGCTGCCGGCGTGTCCCGCGGACAGGGCTTACGCGAACAACTCGCGGTAACCGATAAACAGTTCCTCGAACACCAGCCGCGCATTCAGCGGATGGTTCTCGACCGCGCGCTGGCGCGTGACGTTGCGCATGAAGCGCGCGAACGCGCTGGCATCGGCCTGCGACGCGCAACGCGTCAACGCCGCCGACGCTTGTGGAAAGTACCGTGGCGCGCCCGCCGTGCGCTGCGCCAGCAAATCGTACATCCAGCGTTGCAGCCAGCCTAGCACCAGCGGCACGGGCAGCTTCTGCAACGCCTCGCCGCAGGCGAAAGCGTCGCAAGCGGGGCCGGCGGCGAGTTGCTTGAGCGTCCAGTCACGTAGCGCGCGGTTCTCGTCGCTGGCGAGCGCGAGCGCCGTGAGCGGCGCGCCGCCGGCTTCGGCGAGCAGCGCGGGCGCTTCGGCCACGCCTTGCGTGGCGAGCCACTTCGTCGCCGCGTCGGGCGCGGGCATGGTCATCGGCCATTGGCGGCAGCGGCTGATGATGGTGGGCAGCAGGCGATCGATGCGCGCCGACACCATCAGGAACACGACGCCCGCCGGCGGTTCTTCGAGCGTTTTCAGGAGCGCATTGGCCGCGGCGATATTCAGCCCTTCCGCCGGACACAGCACGACCACGCGCGCGCCGCCGCGGTGCGAACCCACGCCGACGAAGTCGAGCAAGCCGCGAATCTGCTCGATCTTGATTTCCTTGCTGGGCGCGCGGGTCTTCTTGCCTTCGTCGGCATCGGCTTTGTCGGCTTTTTCGTCCGCGGCGTTGTTCAGACCGGCTTCGGCGGCCAACGCCTCGGGCACGACGATCCGGTAGTCCGGATGATTGCCCTGCGCGAACCAGTTGCAGGCCACGCACGCGCCGCACGGCTCGCCGTTGGGCTGTTGCGCCTCGCACAGCAGCCCTTGCGCGAGATGCTGCGCAAAGCGCAGCTTGCCGATGCCGGCCTGTCCATGCAGCAACAGGGCGTGCGGCCAGTGGCCGCGCAGCTGCTGCAGGCGGTTCCAGTCATCGGCTTGCCACGGATAAATCATCTTTTCTCTTTAAAATCAACCGGCTGCATGATTTTCGTGAGACATGACACGAATTCTGCCAACCGTTATAAGATGCGGTTATATTCTTTTAAAATCAAAGAATTGCGATCAACTCTTCAAGTTTTCTCTGAATCTGCACAATGCTCTGCGCGGAGTCAATGATAGCGAACCGGTACGGCGCTTCTTCGGCACGGCGCAGATATTCGGCGCGGGTACGGTTGAAAAACGCCACCGACTCGCTCTCGAAGCGATCCGGATCGCGCGCGGCGCTGCGCCGTTCGTTGGCGATCTCGGGCGCGAGGTCGAACAGCACCGTCAGGTCCGGCTGAAAACCGCCCTGCACCCAACGCTCCAGCGTTTCCAGCTTGTCGCGCGGCAGCCCGCGGCCGCCGCCCTGATAGGCGAAGGTCGCGTCGGTGAAACGGTCCGACAGCACCCAGTCGCCACGCGCGAGCGCCGGCTCGATCACTTCGGCCAAGTGCTGGCGGCGCAGCGCGAACATCAGCAGCGCCTCGGTTTCGAGGTCCATTTTCTGATGCAGCACGATCTCGCGGATCTGCTCGCCGAGCGGCGTGCCACCCGGTTCGCGCGTCATCACGACCGAGCGGCCGGTGCTTGCGACTTTCTGTTCGAGGCGCTCCCGAAACCAGCTGAGATGGGTGGTCTTGCCCGCCCCGTCGATGCCCTCAAACGTAATGAATTTTCCCCGCGCCATCATTGCCCTCGAATGTATTTGTCCACGGCCTTGTTGTGATCGCCGAGGGTGTCAGAAAAAATACTGCTGCCGTCGCCGCGCGACACGAAATACAGCGCGGTGGTTTGCGCCGGATTCAGCGCCGCTTGCAGCGACGCCACGCCGGGCAGCGAGATGGGCGTCGGCGGCAGGCCCATCCGGGTGTAGGTATTGTAGGGAGTGTCGGTCTGCAGGTCTTTTTTCCTGATATGGCCGGCGTAGCTGTCGCCCATGCCGTAGATCACGGTCGGGTCGGTTTGCAGCGGCATGCCCACGCGCAGACGGTTCGCGAACACCGCGGCGACCATCGGCCGGTCGGACTTCTTGCCGGTTTCCTTTTCGATGATCGACGCCATGGTCAGCGCGTCGTACGGCGTCTTGTACGGCAGGTTCGGCGCGCGCGCGGTCCACGCTTCGTCCAGACGCAGGCGCATCAGGCGGTAGGCGCGGCGGTACACGTCGAGATCGCTGGTGTTCTTGTCGAACAGATACGTATCCGGGAAAAACAGTCCCTCGCCATTGCCGACCGACGCTTCCGGCGCGTTGATCGCGTTCATCAGATCGGTGTCGCTCATGCCGATCGTGTCGTGCTTGAGCGCCGGATTGGCGTCCAGCTCGGCACGCATGCGCTTGAAGGTCCAGCCTTCAATGATGGTCGCCACGTATTCGTTGACGTCGCCGCGGGCGATTTTCTGCAGCACCTCGTACGGCGTCACGCCCGTCTTGAATTCGTAGTTGCCCGATTTCAGCTCGCTTTGCAGCCCCAGCAGCCGCGTCATGATGACGAACAGTTCCGGCTCGACCGGCACGCCGCCACGATTGAGCTGCAGCGTGACGCTGCGCAAGCTGCTGTGCGGCTTGACGGTGACATCGAGTTGCGCCGGATTCAGGTCGAGCGGGCTGTTGGCCCAGTGGTATCCGCCAGCGATTGCGGCTGCGGCCAGCACAACGACGATTGCGCCGGCGACGAAACATTTCTTGAAAAGGGTCATGCGAAACGTGGCAGGGTTGGACTGCATATAATACTTGTTTGCCTTAGCTAAAGTCAGAATTGACTGTTCTCGGAATCCATGAACACACCGCTCGCTACCGCTTCAGGCACTCCCTCAGGCAACGCCGTTACGGCCGCTGCCACCACGCCCGCCGCTCTGCCCACGCTGCCGCGCCCTTCCGCCGATGAATTCGACGCCGTCATTCACCACGGCGCGTACATGCCGCTCACGCAGTTCGGCGTGATCGACGCCACCGGCGACGACGCAGCGAGTTTCCTGCACGGCCAGTTGACCAACGACACCCAGCACCTCGACGCCGCCAACGCGCGGCTGGCCGGCTACTGCTCGGCCAAGGGACGCCTGCTGGCGTCGTTCCTGACGTGGCGCAGCGGCGACACGATCCGCCTGCTGGCGTCGAAAGACGTGCAGGCTGCCGTGCAGAAGCGTCTGTCGATGTTCGTGCTGCGCGCCAAGGCCAAACTGGTGGATGCAAGCGGCGAGGTGGCCGTGGTCGGTCTTGCCGGCGACGTGCGCAAGGCACTCTCGGGCGTGTTCGACGCGCTGCCGGACGGCGTGCACGTGAAAGTGGACGGCGCGGCGGGCTCGCTGATTCGCGTGCCGGATGCGCTCGAGCGTCTGCGTTTTCTGTGGATCGGCCCGAAAGCACAGGTCGAGTCGCTCCTGCCCTTGCTCGACAAAAAGCTCAAACGCGTCTCGCCGGCCGTGTGGGACTGGCTCGACATTCGCGCGGGCGAGCCGCGCATCACCCAACCGGTGGTCGAGCAGTTCGTGCCGCAAATGGTCAATTTCGACGTGCTCGGCGCGGTGAATTTCCGCAAAGGCTGCTACCCCGGTCAGGAAGTGGTGGCGCGCAGCCAGTATCGCGGCACGATCAAGCGGCGCACCTCGCTCGCCAACGTGGCGGGCGAACTCGACACCGTGCGCGCCGGCGCGGAACTGTTCCATTCCGGCGATCCGGGCCAGCCGTGCGGCATGGTCGTGAACGCAGCGTCGGCGCCCGACGGCGGCGTCGATGTGCTGGTCGAGATCAAGCTCGCGGCGCTCGAAAACGGTTCGGTGCATCTGGGCGCGGCGGACGGCCCGGCGCTTCGGTTTCTCGCGCTGCCCTACGGGTTGCCGACTGAAGCTTAAAGTTCTCTCGCGGTACGGTGCGGCGCAATCAGGCGCCGCTTTTTACTGGCCTCTTCAACTGCAACGCCCCCAACCGGGAGACGCCCCCCGATGTGCCTGATCGTCTTCGACTGGCGACCCGACGCGGTCGACGGCCCGCTCTTCACGCTCGCCGCGAATCGCGACGAATTCTTTCGCCGCACGGCCGAACCAATCAGCTGGTGGCATGACGCGCCGGGCGTGCTGGCCGGCCGCGATCTTCAGGGCGGCGGCACATGGCTCGGCATGTCGCGCGACGGCCGGTTCGCCGCGCTGACCAATTACCGCGCGCCGCATGAAATGCGCGCCGACGCGCCGACCCGCGGCACGCTCGTCAGCGACTGGCTCGGCAACGCCGCGCGCGATGTAAATGGCAACCCCGAAGGCAAGCCGCACGACACGCCGCTCGCGTATCTGCAACACGTCGCGCAAACCGGCGACATCTACAACGGGTTCAATCTGCTGGTGGGCGACTGGACGCGCCGCGAACTCGCCTGGTACTGCAACCGAGGTGATCTCGCGCCCGCGCTGCTCGCACCGGGCACGCATGGCATCTCGAACGCGGTGCTCGATACCGCGTGGCCGAAGCTGGTGAAAAAGCGCGCCGAATTGAGCACACTGCTCGCGCGCGACGCCATGCCGCCGCTCGAACGCCTGATCGATCTGATGCGCGATCCGCGCCTCGCGCGCGACGACGAATTGCCGTCTACCGGCATTCCGCTCGAACGCGAACGGGCGTTGTCGGCCGCGTTTATCGAAACGCCGGAGTACGGCACGCGCGGCACGACCGCGTTGCGCGTGGCCGCGCATGGCGAAGTGATCAGCGTCGCCGTCGCCGAGCGTAGCGACGACAACGGCTCGCACCGGATCGCGCGGCCCGGCGATTTTGAGCGTAGCTTCGCGTTCAATATTGAACGCGAGATGGCGGGATGATTGTTGGGTGGCTCGGTGGCGGTTCGCGGTTCGCCGTTCGCCGTTCGCCGTTCGCCGTTCGCCGTTCGCCGTTCGCCGTTCGACATTAGCCGCTGACCACCGACCATGCGCCGCTAACCGCTAACCGCCTGACAAACCGCGCTCAATTTACGCCAAATACCGCCCGCAATGCCGCGGCGGCATCCGCGTGCGCTTGTGCGACCTCGGGTACGTAGCCACCCATCTTGAAGAACTCGTGGATCATGCCCGGATAGCGCTTGAGCGTGACCGCATTGCCCGCAGCGCGCAATTTCTCCGCGTAGGCATCGCCTTCATCGCTCAAGGGATCGTATTCGGCGGTAGCGATCCACGCCGGCGCAACGCCGCTGAAATCGGGCGCGCCACGTTGGCCGTCGAGCGGCGCGAAACGCCAGTCGTCGCGGTCGCTTGTATCGCGCACGTACTGCTCGAAGAACCATTGGATCGTGTCGCCCGACAACAGAAAACCGTCGGCGAGACGCGAGTGCGAATCGGTTTGCTGGTAGCCGGTCGTGCCCGGATAGATCAGCAATTGCAAGACGAGTTTGATGCCCGCGTCCCGTGCAAGGACCGCGCAAACCGTGGCCAATGTGCCGCCCGCGCTATCGCCGCCCACCGCGAGCCGGTCCGTATCCACACCGTATTCCGCGGCGTGCGTATGCAACCACGTCAAAGCGTCGAACGCGTCGTCGACGGCCGTGGGAAATTTGTGCTCCGGCGCGAGCCGGTAATCCACCGACAGCACCGTGCACTGGCCGCCGTGCGCGAACATCCGGCACAGCGCATCGTGCGTATCGACGCTGCCCACCGTGAAGCCGCCGCCGTGGTAGTACACCAGCGCGGGCGCGGGTTCGACCCAGCTCGGCTCGACCGGCTGATAAAGGCGCGCGCGAATCGTCGCGCCGTCGCGCGTTGGGATCCGCAGATCTTCGAGCGCGAACATCGGCGCGCTCGCGATCTCCAGAATCGGTGCGCTTTTTTCGTACGAGGCCCGCGCGTCTTGCGCGGTCAGTTCGTGAAGCTGCGGGCGTTTGGCCCGGGCGATCATGTCGAGCACCTGCTCGATCTTCGGATTCAGCGGCATGGTGCGTCTGATGGCGCATGAGCGCCGAAGGTTTAAAAAAAACGGCGCGATAGCGCGCCGGCGATCCGATGAAACTCGCCCCTAACCGGCGTTCTTCACTTCCGGCTTGAGCGACATGGGATCGGTGGGATTGCGCAACTGCTCGATGTCCTCGTGACGCAGCTCGACCGTCGCCATGATGCCCGGATGCGTGACGATATAGAAACGCCGCGCGGCGATCGCCTCGAAGGTGATGTCGGCGACATCGTCGGCACGCAGCTTGCCCGATTGCACCGCGCGCTGCAGTTGCTTACCCGCGGCGATCTGCGAGCGCGTCGGTCCGCTGTCGTTGCGCAGGTCCGCGGGGCGCGCGCGTTCCGCATCGGCGATGCCGGTCGGCACGAAAGCCGGGCACAGCAGCGAACAGCCGACCAGGCCGCCCGCCGTCCCCGCCTGGCCGGCTTGCGCCAACTGCAGATCGTGATACAGCGTTTCGGTGAGCGACACCACGGCATGCTTCGACGCGTTGTAGATGCCCATCGCGGGCGGCGACAGCAGTCCCGCGACGGACGCCGTGTTGACGATATGCGCCGGCTCGTTCTGCGCCAGCATGATCGGCGTGAAGATCCGCACGCCGTGCGCGACGCCCATCACGTTCACGCCGAACACCCACGACCAGTCGTTCGCCGAGCTTTCCCACAGGAAGCCGCCCGAGCCCACGCCCGCATTGTTGAACAGCAGATGCACGCGCCCGTAGGCGTCGAGCGCCGCTTGCGCGAGCGCTTCGACCTGCGTCGCGCTGGCGACATCCGTCGGCACGCCGATCGCCTCGGCGCCGTCGGCGCGCAAGGCCTCGACGGTTTGCGCGAGGGAGTCGGGATTGACGTCGGCGAGCACGAGCTTCATGCCGAGCGACGCTCCCTTCTGCGCGAACGCGCGGCCGAAACCGCTCGCCGCACCGGTGATCACCGCCACCTTGCCCGCGAATTCGAACATCGTTTGCCCCCTTGGATTGATCGGCGTGTTGTGTCATTCGCTTGACCGCCGGCGCGATCAGATCAGCTTGACGAGTTGCTTGCCGAAGTTCTTGCCTTTGAGCAGACCGATGAACGCCTCGGGCGCGGCTTCGAGTCCTTGCGCGATGGTTTCGCGATACTCCAGCTTCTTCTGCGCGACCAGCGTGCCGAGTTGCTTGAGCGCTTCCGGCCACACGTCCATATGCTCGCTGACGATAAAGCCTTGCACGAGCAGACGCTGCGTGAGCATCAGCGACGGATGCTTGAGCGGCAACGGCTCGCCGTCGTAGCCCGCGATAAACCCGCACAGCGCGATCCGGCCGAACGCATTCATGCGCGCGAGCGTCGCGTCGAGCACTTCGCCGCCGACGTTCTCGAAGTAGCCATCCACGCCGTTCGGCGTCACGGCCTTGAGGTCCTGATAGAGATTGCCGGCCTTGTAATCGACGCAGGCATCAAAGCCGAGCGTTTCGGTCACATAACGGCACTTGTCCGCGCCGCCGGCAATGCCGACCGCGCGCGCGCCGGCCAGCTTCGCCAGTTGGCCGACCACGCTGCCCACCGCCCCGCTCGCCGCGCTGACCACCACCGTCTCGCCGGCTTTCGGCGCGATGATGCGGTTCAGCCCGTACCACGCGGTGACACCCGGCATGCCGACCGGGCCGAGATAGGCCGACAAGGGCACATGCGTGTCGTCGACTTTCTGCACGCCGGTCCCGTTCGAAGTGCCGTATTCCTGCCAGCCGAACATCGCGAAGACCTTGTCGCCGACCACGAACTTCGGATTCTTCGACTCCACCACTTCGCCGACCGTGCCGCCGATCATCACTTCGTTCAGCGGCTGCGGCGCCGCGTACGACTTGCTGTCGTTCATGCGGCCGCGCATGTAGGGGTCGAGTGACAGGAAGTGATTGCGCACGCGCAATTCGCCGTCGGCCAGCGGGGCCAGCGGTGTTTCGACGAGGCGGAAATTATCGGGCGTCACGGCGCCTTGTGGGCGCGACGCCAGCACGAGTTGACGGTTGATCTGGGGCATGACGATCGTCTCCATGAATTGCCGATTGAATCGGCGAATGATTTGAACGGAGTTTGCGAAGTGAGAAACGGCGCGCGCGTGTCGTTCAGATGCGCGCGCGGTTCGCAAGGTTGCGCTCAGCCGTCGCTAGGACCGGGTTTCGCCGACGGGTCGCTGCGCAAGCGCTGTTGCGTGATGTCGCGCCCGACGGCGAGGCGCCGCATGTATTTGAAGGTGCCGAGCGCCTTGGCGACGAAGTGGCCTTCACTGTCGCGGATCTCGCCTTCGCAGTAGGCCATGGTGGTTGAGCGGTGCAGCACGCGGGCGCTCGCGCGCAATTCGCCGCGGCCCGGCTGCATGAAGTTGACCTTCATTTCGACCGTGACGACGCCGACGCCGTCGCCGGCCAGACTGCGCGCGGCCATCGCAAGCGCGATGTCGGCGAGCGTCATCGTGACGCCGCCGTGGGCGACGTCCCACGTGTTCATATGATCCTGCCGCAGCGGCAGCACGACTTCGCTGGCGCCGTCCGCGGCCGACAGAAGCTGCGCGCCGAGCCGGTCGACGAACGGGCTCTCGGGCATGGACGCAGTGCTCGCGTTAGATGAGGGCGAATCGGTCATGGCTGTTTGCAGATGGTGTAGTCGGTACGTTCATGAAATTGCTGCGGGGCGCGTGCGAAGGCTTCGGCATTTTGTTCGAGCTTGCCCATCGGCCAAGGCAAACAGCAAGCCTATCAAACTTACGCGTTTGGTGGAGTTTTATCAGGAGGTTCGGGCCGGCAGAAACGGGCCCTGCGATGCGGATGAAGGCTCGCTCGCGAGCATTGCACTCTGCGGCTAGATCTCTCTCGTGGGGCCGAAAGGAAAGGCATTGCGACAACCGGCTGGGCTGCTGCCCGATTGGGGTCGGCAAACGACGCCAATCGGGTACAGGCTGCGTAGGCGGCGAATGAGAAGAAGCCTACGAGACGTTCACAGACAAACCTTCAGGATCGGCGCGCGAGCGCGACGCCGAACCGTTCGGCGTTTTTAGTGGCTAAAGTCGGCCCCCAGCCAATCCGCTGCGGTGGTCTTCGCATAGCTGACGGCGTCTTGTGGATCGGGGAAAATGCCAAGCTGGTCCCAACGCTCTTCCGCGGCAAAAGGCCCCTTGATGCCAAGCGCTTTCTGAATACT
The DNA here is from genome assembly GCF_012689525.1 of Paraburkholderia aromaticivorans. Classification (NCBI taxonomy): domain Bacteria; kingdom Pseudomonadati; phylum Pseudomonadota; class Betaproteobacteria; order Burkholderiales; family Burkholderiaceae; genus Paraburkholderia; species Paraburkholderia aromaticivorans. The sequence continues at coordinate 2,083,659 of NZ_CP051516.1, read as the reverse complement.
CAACTGCGCCGCGTATCTTCCGTCCTCCAGGGGCCGGGCGGTGGCGACCACCTTGTGCGGAAGTCCTTGCCGCACGGGTTGAATAAGTTCCAGAGGACCGCCGGCAGCGCCGACATCGATCAGCTCGTTTCGTGTATTGCAGTCGGGACAAAAGAAGAAAAACGAATTGTGGTCCCGATTCGGTTTGACCTGTTTGCGGGCAAGTACAGCTCGGCACTCGACATTTTCACAAATGAATGGCATATCGTCTCCGTGGTGATCTTCGAGTGGTAACGCGGGGCAGATCGGCATTGCCTTCAAGAAACGATCTGCTAGAAGCAGCCGGTCAGCAATCAGCACATGACCGGATTGCTAATGATAGGAAGATGCCATTCGGAGTGCCTGGCCAGTCTTCCGCGACGCTTGCCGCGAACCGATGCGCTGGCAGACGATCCGCCAATGATGATCAAAGTAACGTGTTTCTTCAAGCACTTATGCATCGGCGCTGCACCGCATCAATCTGCATGCGCCGCCATCCGCGCGGCTAGCCGCCCTAGCCTGCGCACGGCTTCGTCGGCCAGATCGAGATCCGTGCTCGGCGAACTGAGCCGGATGAAATGATCGAAGCGCCCGGCATTCGAAAACACTGTCCCCGGCATCACGCGAATGCCGTCGTTTAGTGCGGCCTGGAAGAACACCGTCGACGATATGTCACGCGGCAGTTCGATCCAGAAAAACATCCCGCCGCGCGGTGGCGTGAAGCGCGTGCCGTCGGGAAACGAGGTAGCGATCGCCGCGGCCATCCGTTCGCGCTGAAGCCGCAACCGGTCGCGCAGACGCCGTAAATGCCGCTCATAGGCGTTCGTTTCAAGAAATTCGGCGAGCACGACTTGCGACAGTTGTTCATTGTGCCGCGACTGCGCGAACTTCAGCATGCCGATGCGCGGATGCCAGCGGCCGCCGTTGATCCAGCCGACCCGCATGCCGGGCGCCAGCACCTTGTTGAACGACGTGCAGTGAATCACGGTGCCGTCGGTGTCCCACGCCTTCAGCGATTTGGGTGGCTGCGCGGCGTCGGCCAGTTCGCGGTACGGATCGTCTTCGATCAGTGGAATGCCGGCCCGCGCGCACAGTTCGACGAGCCGCGCCTTGTGCGCGTCGGGCATCACGCTGCCGAGCGGGTTTTGCAGGTTCGGCACCACGACCACGGCCTTGATGTCGGGATGCGTGTGCAGCGCGAACGCCAGCGCTTCGATGGCGAGGCCGGTGGTCGGACTGGCCGGAATTTCGAGCGCGCGCAAGCCGAGGCTTTCGAGCGCCTGCAGCAGCCCGAAAAAGCACGGCGACTCGACCGCGACGGTGTCGCCCGGTTGCGTCACCGCCCGCAATGCGAGGTTCACGGCTTCGATGCCGCCGTGAGTCATGATGATTTCGTCGGCGCCAATCTGGATGCCGGCGTCGAGCGCGCGGCGCGCAATGATCGCGCGCAAGGCTGGATCGCCCTGGTCGTGTCCGGCGGCGGTCAGCAAGGTGGGCCGCTTGCGCAACGCGCGCAGCGCGGCTTTCTGCAACGCGTCCGTGGGATACAGATCGGGTGATGCGGTCGCGCCGCCGAGATTCAGCGCGTCCGGGTAGCGCTGGAATGTCGACACGATCGCGGAAATCACCGAGTGAATGCCGACGAACTGCGCGGCGCCCGGCAGCGCCGCCAGGTCGGGCTCGGACGCGGCCGGCAACGCCGCGGTCGGCGGCACCCGCACGAAGTAACCGGCGCGCGGCCGGGCATCGATCAGCGCGTCGCGCTCCAGCACGCGATAGCTCTCGGTCGCCGTCGCGAGACTGACGCCGTGCCGCTGCATGAAGGCGCGCATCGACGGCATGCGGTCGCCCGGACGCAGCACGCCGCTGCCGATCGCGCGGCGGTATTGATCGGCCAATTGCCGGTAGAGAGGCTGGCTATCCGGCAGCCGGTCCGCAGGCGCTGCCTGCCGCGTCAGGATGGATTGAGTCATGAGCCGATGGTCCGGACAGTTCGCGCGTTGCAACAGATACACATTCGTTCGATTCCGACCGATACAGCGCATTAAAATGCGTTGCTGTACCGGTTCACATTGTCGATGGCTGCGGCTGTTGTCACGTGAATGGACTCAATAAGCTGTGTGGCATGGAAACGCTTTAAAGGAAACGGCCATGTCAGCCTGTCAATCCCGCTTTGGTCCGGCACGCAGCGCTGCTGCTCGCCTCATCGCCGGCCAGTTGGCCGTGCGCGACTTGCGCGCCCGGACGTCGATCGTGGCAGTGGAAGGCGATCTGCGACTCGAGTTCCGCGATCACTCGCTCGCATGGCTGGGCGACGCCGTGCCGGTCACGTCGATCACCTTGCGCGAAGGCGAGTGCTTCGTGACGCCGCAACGCGGCGTCGTGTCGATCAGCGCCGCGCAGGCGAACGATGCTACGTTCGTCGTGCAGCCGTGGCGCGCGCAGAAGGACGGTCGCGGTCCGATTCGTGAAGCTGTTCAGCATCTGGCCAGTCTCGTCAAAACACGGCTGCGGCGCGCGGTCTGAAACGCCGCTCGGCGCACGACACGGCCCGGTACAATGCATGACCCAAGCCGCTCCTTGCGAGGTGCAGGTCATGTCCTTCTTCCGCGCGCTACTGTCCGGCCGTTCCGTTCGTCTGGCCGCGTTCCTCGCCATCGTCACGCTGACGCTCAACGGTTGCGCCGGCCTGTTCGGCGGCGATCCGGTGCGCGTGAACGTGGCCGGCATCGAACCGATCGACGGCCAAGGCCTCGAGATGCGTTTCAACGTGAAACTGCGCGTGCAGAATCCGAACGATTCCGCGGTCAGCTTCAACGGCGTGTCGCTCGATCTCGAACTGAACGGCAAACCGTTCGCGAGCGGTGTGAGCGACCAGGTCGGCAGCGTGCCGCGCTACGGCGAAACGGTCGTCAACGTGCCGTTGACCGTGCCCGCTTTCGCCGCGGTTCGCCAGGCCTTCGCCTTCGCGGGCGCCACCCAGTCGGGACAGATTCCGTACATTCTGCGCGGCAAACTCGCGGGTGGACTGACGGGCACGACGCGCTTCGTCGATCAGGGCACCTTGAGCCTGCCGTCGTCCGGCATGGCTTTGCCTTGAAGCGGGTCATCGAACCCAACATCACGCGCGAATAAAAAACGGGTGCCGTGTGGTTCGCCGCCCTCGCGCCGAACCACACGGCACCCGCCGTTCGCTACCATTCGAACCGGATCACACCACTTCGAACAGCCCCGCCGCGCCCTGCCCGCCGCCGATACACATGGTCACGACGACCAGCTTCGCGCCACGCCGCTTGCCTTCGATCAGCGCATGGCCGGTCAGCCGCGCGCCCGACACGCCATACGGATGACCGACCGCGATCGCGCCGCCGTTCACGTTCAGACGGTCTTGCGGAATGCCGAGCTTGTCGGCGCAATACAGCACTTGCACCGCGAACGCTTCGTTCAGTTCCCACAGGTCGATGTCCTCGACCTTCAGACCCGCCTGCTTGAGCAGCTTCGGCACCGCGAACACCGGGCCGATGCCCATCTCCTCCGGCTCGCAACCCGCCACCGCGAAGCCGCGGAAAATGCCAAGAGGCTGCAGCCCTTCACGCTCCGCGACCTTCGCATTCATCACCACGCAAGCCGACGCGCCATCCGAGAACTGGCTCGCATTGCCCGCCGTGATGACACCGCCCGGCATCGCGGTGCGAATCTTCGACACGCCTTCGAGCGTCGTGTCGGCGCGAATGCCTTCGTCGGCGCTGACGGTCACTTCCTTCGTGAAGAGACGCCCGCTCGCTTTGTCGGCGACACCGGCGAGCACCGTCAACGGCACGATCTCGTCCTTGAACTTGCCGGCTTCGAGCGCGGCCGCGGCGCGCTGCTGCGAACGCGCGCCGTATTCGTCCTGGCGCTCCTTCGAGATCGAATAGCGTTTCGCGACGTTCTCCGCGGTCTGCAGCATCGACCAGTAGATTTCCGGCTTGTTCTGACTGAGCCAGCCTTCGGTCAGCATGTGGTGGTTCATCTCGTTCTGCACGCACGAGATGGATTCCACGCCACCCGCCACAAACACGTCACCTTCACCGGCGATCACGCGTTGCGCGGCCAGCGCAATAGTTTGCAATCCCGATGAACAGAAACGGTTCACCGTCATACCCGGCACGCTGACCGGCAAACCGGCGCGCAGCGCGATCTGCCGCGCGATGTTCATGCCCGTCGCGCCTTCCGGATTGGCGCAGCCCATGATCACGTCCTCGACGCGCGCCGGATCGAGCTTCGCGCGCTCGACGGCGGCTTGCGTCACGTGGCCGCCGAGCGTCGCGCCGTGCGTCATGTTGAAACCGCCGCGCCATGATTTGGCGAGACCCGTACGGGCGGTCGATACGATTACGGCGTCAGTCATGCGTATTCTCCTGTGTCGACCAGAGTTAGCGCTTTAGCGCTTACTTTGGTCCCATGCAAAGCGGTCGACCAGAGTTAGCGCTTTAGCGCTTACTTTGGTCCCATGCAAAGCGGTCGACCAGAGTTAGCGCTTTAGCGCTTACTTTGGTCCCATGCAAAGCGGTCGACCAGAGTTAGCGCTTTAGCGCTTACTTTGGTCCCATGCAAAGCGGTCGACCAGAGTTAGCGCTTCAGTTGTCGACCGGGTTCGCGCTTTAACGCGCTACTCCAGTCCCATGAAGGCACTTACTCCGGTCCCATACAAATTGGTCGCTGCTTCCAGATGTCGATGGTGGCGCGCCAGCGAATCGCCGCGTAGCGCCACCTCAGTCAATTCACTCGCGCTGTGGCTCAGCCGTTGAACCCACGGCCCTTGGCCGCCAGTTCCGCGATGCTCGGCGCCAACTGCCAGGCATCGCCGTTCGGCCGCGCCGCGTAGCGGCGAATCGCGCGCTCGACGTTGTAGAGGCCGACCGTGTCCGCGTACAGCATCGGGCCGCCGCGATAGAGCGGGAAGCCGTAGCCGGTCAGATAGACCATGTCGATATCCGACGCCTTCGACGCAATGCCTTCTTCGAGAATCTTCGCGCCTTCGTTCACGAGCGCGAACACGAGCCGCTCGACGATTTCCTCGTCGCTGATCTTGCGGCGCTCGGCGTTGGCTTCCTTCGAGAACGCGATGATCATTTCATCGACCACTTTCGACGGATACGCGGTGCGGTCGCCCGCCTTGTAGTCGTACCAGCCGCCGCCGGTCTTCTGGCCGAAGCGCCCCGTCTCGCACAGACGGTCAGCGATCTTCGAGTAATGCATCTCCGGATGTTCCAGATAACGGCGCTTGCGGATCGCCCAGCCGATGTCGTTGCCGGCCAGGTCGCTCATGCGGAACGGACCCATCGCGAAGCCGAACTTCTCGATCGCACGATCGACCTGCGCGGGCAGCGCGCCTTCTTCGAGCATGAAGAGCGCCTGGCGGATGTACTGCTCGATCATCCGGTTGCCGATGAAACCGTCGCACACGCCCGAGACCACGGCGGTCTTTTTAATCTTCTTGGCGAGCTTCATGACGGTGGCCAGCACGTCTTTCGCCGTCTCCTTGCCGCGCACCACTTCGAGCAGCTTCATCACGTTGGCCGGGCTGAAGAAGTGCATACCGACCACGTCCTGCGGACGCTTGGTGAAAGCGGCGATCTTGTCGACGTCGAGCGTGGAAGTATTCGAGGCGAGGATCGCGCCTTTCTTTGCCACTTCATCCAGACGCTTGAACACCTGCTCTTTCACGCCGAGTTCTTCGAACACCGCTTCGACGATCAGGTCAGCGTTCTTGAGGTCGTCGTAGCAAAGCGTGGGCGTGATCAGCGCCATGCGCTGTTCGAGCGCTTCAGGTTTGAGCTTGCCCTTCTTGACGGTCGCTTCGTAGTTCTTGCGGATCGTGGCGACGCCGCGGTCGAGCGCTTCCTGTTTCGTTTCCAGCAGCATGACCGGAATACCCGCGTTGATGAAGTTCATCGCGATACCGCCGCCCATCGTGCCCGCGCCGATCACGGCCACCTGGCTGATGTCGCGCACCGGCGTGTCCGACGCCACATCGGGAATCTTGCTCGCCGCACGTTCGCCAAAGAACGCGTGACGCAGCGCATGGCTTTCCGGCGTCTGCACGAGCGCCATGAAGCAGTCGCGTTCGAACGCGAGGCCCTTGTCGAAGCCGTTCTGCACGCCCGCTTCCACCGCGTCGATACATTTCTGCGGCGCGGGAAAATTCTTGGCCATCGCGGCGACGGTATTGCGTGCGAACTGGATGAAACCGGCGGCGTTCGGATGCTCGATCTTACGGTCGCGTACCTTCGGATGCGGGCCTTCCTTCGCGCCGACTTTGCGGGCCAACGCCAGCGCGGCTTCGGCCAGATCGCCTTGCGCGAGTTCATCGAACAAACCGGAGTCAGCAAGCTTCTCCGACATGACAGGCGCACCGGAGACGATCATGTTGAGCGCCGCTTCGAGACCAATGGCGCGCGGCAGACGCTGCGTGCCGCCCGCGCCAGGCAGAATGCCAAGCTTTACTTCCGGCAGCGCGATCTGCGCGCCGGGCGCGGCGATGCGGTAATGCGCGCCGAGCGCCAATTCCAGACCGCCGCCCATCGCGACGCTGTGAATCGCCGCCACCACCGGCTTCGCGCTGCCTTCCACGGTCTTGATGACGGTGGCGAGCGTCGGCTCCTGGGTGGCTTTCGACGTATTGAATTCGGTGATGTCGGCGCCGCCCGAAAAGGCCTTGCCCGCGCCTGTCAGCACGATGGCCTTGATGGCCGGATCGTTCTGCGCGCGCTCGATCCCATCGACGATACCCGCTCGCGTCGACAGGCCGAGGCCATTCACGGGAGGATTGTTCAGCGTGATGACGGCCACGCCGTCATGAATTGTGTAGTCCACTGCCATCTGCCTGCCTCCATGCGATCCATGCGTTAGGGCGGCAATAGATGCCGCCCATCCGGTTCATCGAGTCGGATCAGCGATCCGACCCATTGTCTGACTTTCCGGGTTCAGCAGGCAGAATACACAAAAAAGCACGCTCGTTCAATTCTCCTTTTTTTATTTTCAGGCGGGGTTTCCCCTGGCGAGCGGCGTCAGCGGGCAGTCCTTTTCGTCTTCGAGCGCGGACGGCAGCACATGGTTGCGGAAAATATCGCGTAGCTTGAGCTTCTGCAGCTTGCCGGTCGCCGTGTGCGGCAGTTCGTCGACAAACGCGACATCGTCGGGAATCCACCACTTGGCGACCTTGCCGTCGTAGAAGGCGATCAACTCATCGCGCGTGACCTCGAAGCCGGGACGCTTGACGACCACCAGCAGCGGCCGCTCGGTCCATTTCGGATGCGCGCAGGCAATGCACGCCGCTTCGGCCACGGCCGGATGCGCGATCGCCACGTTCTCGACGTCGATCGAACTGATCCATTCGCCGCCGGACTTGATCACGTCTTTCGAGCGGTCGGTGATGTTCAGAAAACTGTCGCGGTCGATGGTGGCGACGTCGCCGGTGGGAAACCAGCCGTCCACGAGCGGCGAATCGTCCTTGCGGAAATAGCGGTCAATCACCCACGGCCCACGCACATGCAGATCGCCGAACGCCACGCCGTCCCAAGGCAGTTCGCGGCCATCCTCGCCGACGATTTTCATGTCGACGCCATACAGCACGTGCCCCTGCTTCTCGAGCAATGCGCGCTGATCTTCCAGCGGACGCTGGCTCTGTTCCCACGTCAGTTTGGACAGCGTACCGAGCGGCGACATTTCGGTCATGCCCCACGCATGGATCACCTGCACGCCGTAGTCGTCCTCGAAGGTGCGCAGCATGGCCGGCGGACAGGCCGAGCCGCCGATCACCGTGCGATTGAGCGACGAAAACCGCACTTTGGCCTCGCGCAGATGGTTGAGCAGGCCGAGCCACACGGTCGGCACGCCAGCCGAATACGTGACGCGTTCGCTCTCCATCAATTCGTATAGCGACTTGCCGTCGAGATCCTTGCCGGGGAAGACGAGCTTCGCGCCGGTCAATGGCGCGGCGTGCGGAATGCCCCATGCGTTCACATGAAACATCGGCACGACGGGCAGCACGCAGTCGCGCGCGGAGAGACTCATGGCGTCGGGCAACGACGCGCCGAACGCATGCAGCACCGTCGAGCGATGCGAGTACAGCGCGCCCTTCGGATTGCCGGTCGTGCCGGATGTGTAGCACAGGTAGGACGCCTGCCGCTCGTCGAGCGGCGGCCACTCGAAATGGCCGTCCTGCGCGGTGACGAGCGTTTCGTAACTGAGCGCGGGCGTCTGCATGGCGGGCCGATGCGCTTCGTCGGCGAGCGCGATCCAGCCGCGCACTTTCGGGCATTGCGGCGCGAGGACATCGACGAGCGGCGCGAATGTGGTGTCGAACAGCACGTAGGCGTCGTCGGCGTGATTGATGATGTAAGCGATCTGATCGGGAAAGAGACGCGGATTGATCGTGTGGCAAACGGCGCCGAAGCCGGTCGTGCCGTAATACGCTTCCAGATGGCGGTAGCCGTTCCACGCAAGCGTCGCGACCCGTTCGCCGGGTTCGACGCCGAGGGCGATCAAAGCCTGCGCGAGCTGCTTCGCGCGCTTCTCGCAATCACGATAGGTATAGCGATGCAGGTCGCCCTCGATACGCCGCGACACGATTTCGGTGCTGCCGAAATGCCGCGCGGCGTGTGCGAGCAACGAAGGCACAGTGAGCGGCACGTCCATCATCTGGCCAAGCAGCGGCGTCGTCATAAAGAGTGGTCTCCTCGGCTCGATCGTTTCAATTGGTTTTGCAGCTCGGGGGGCGCGCCTCGTCGCGCCTTCGGCGAAAAGCGCAAAGCCGGCAATCGATCTGGACAGGATCGGTACGGGACAGACGTACGGCCGGCCAGCAGCTCCGCGGGCGCGGACTTACAATATCGGTTAATCCAGAGGCGCTCAACATGTCGTTTTCCCCAAGCATTGCAGGGTTATCCGGGCCTTTGACGGCTCTATCCGATGCACTCACCACGTTGCACGAGAGCGCGTTCGCACGGCTCGGCAGCGTGTTTCTGACGCGTTTGCCGGCGGCGCCGCTCAATGCGCCGTACCTCGTCGGGTTCTCCGCCGAAACCGGCGCGCTGCTCGGTTTAGAGCCGGGCCTCGAGAATGATCCGGGTTTTGCTGAATTGTTTTCGGGCAACGTCACGCGCGAGTGGCCGGCCGAGGCGCTGCCTTATGCGTCGGTGTATTCGGGACATCAGTTCGGCGTGTGGGCCGGCCAGCTCGGCGACGGCCGCGCGCTGGGTCTCGGCGAAGTCGAACATGACGGCCAGCGCTTCGAGTTGCAGCTCAAAGGCGCGGGGCGCACGCCCTATTCACGCATGGGCGATGGCCGCGCGGTGTTGCGTTCGTCGATCCGCGAGTATCTGTGTTCGGAGGCGATGCATCACCTCGGCATTCCGACCACGCGCGCGCTGTGCGTGATCGGCTCCGATCAGCCGGTGCGGCGCGAGACGGTCGAAACGGCCGCCGTGGTCACGCGCGTGGCGCCGAGCTTCGTGCGCTTCGGCCACTTCGAGCACTTCTATTCGAACGATCGCACCGACGCGCTGCGCGCACTCGCCGATCATGTGATCGAGCGTTTCTATCCGCATTGCCGCGAAGCCGACGACCCGTATCTCGCGCTGCTGAATGAAGCGGTCATGTCGACCGCCGATCTGATGGTCGACTGGCAGGCGGTCGGCTTCTGCCACGGCGTGATGAACACCGACAACATGTCGATCCTCGGTCTCACCATCGACTACGGTCCGTTCGGTTTCATGGACGGCTTCGACGCCGGCTACATCTGCAATCACTCCGATTCGCAAGGCCGTTACGCGTACAAGATGCAGCCGCAGATCGCTTACTGGAACCTCTTCTGCCTCGCGCAAGGGCTGCTGCCGCTGCTGGGCGAAAAGCACGAGGAAAGCGTGCGCGGCGACAAGGCGATCGAAGACGCGCAACGCGTGCTCGGCGGTTTCAAGGATCGTTTCGCTCCGGCGCTGGAGCGGCGCATGCGCGCCAAGCTCGGCCTCGAAATCGAACGCGACGGCGACGACGCGTTGGTGAACCGTCTTTTCGAAGTGATGCACGCCAATCGCGCGGATTTCACGCTGACGTTCCGCAATCTCGCCCGCGTGTCGAAGCACGACACGAGCGGCGACGCGCCGGTGCGCGATCTGTTTCTCGACCGCGCCGCGTTCGACGCCTGGGCGAACGACTACCGCGCGCGGCTGTCCGAAGAAACACACGACGACGCCGCACGCACCATTGCAATGAACCGTGTGAACCCCAAATTCGTACTTCGCAATCATCTGGCGGAAACGGCGATCCGTCACGCGAAAGAGAAGGATTTTTCCGAAGTGGAACGACTGGCGGCCGTGCTGCGCCGTCCGTTCGACGAACAGCCCGAGCACGAAGCGTATGCGGGGCTGCCGCCGGATTGGGCGAGCTCGCTGGAAGTGAGCTGCTCGTCGTGACGCGCTGAACGCCTTCTGATCGCGCTGATTGTCCATATTGACGTAGTGAGCCGAATCCGCCTGAGCAACCAGCCGCCCCCAAAACAGACCCGAGCAAGCCCGAGACAGGAACCCCGACCATGAACAAACCCGACGAACTCAAGACCGACGCCCCCGCCGTGCAGAAAGACGACGCCGAGTGGCGCAAGCAGCTTTCCGACATCGAATATCAGGTGACGCGCCACGCCGCCACCGAGCGCCCGTTCACGGGCCGCTACCACGACCACTGGGACCGCGGCATCTATGACTGCGTCTGTTGCGGCACGCCGCTGTTCGAATCGGACACCAAGTTCGACGCCGGTTGTGGCTGGCCGAGCTACTTCAAGCCGATCGACGGCGAAGTGATCGCCGAGAAAACCGACCGCGCGCACGGCATGCTGCGCATCGAGGTGGAATGCAAGAACTGCGGCGCGCATCTGGGTCACGTATTCGAAGACGGACCCGCGCCGACCGGCCTGCGGTACTGCATCAATTCGGCTGCGTTACAATTCGAGCCCAAGTAACGCAGCGCGGAGTCCGGCGCGTTGCCGGCCGGCGTCTGCGACCATTCAGGCGCGCGCCGGCCGCGACACCCTTCATCCAGCTTGCGAACCGGTTGCCCCGACGCTTCGCACTGCGCCCTTATATTCTCCGGCTCACTCTCCGCTCAATTTCCGACCTCCCGACCAGATAATGAAATTCCTGTTCGATCTGTTCCCGATCATCCTGTTCTTCGTCGCCTTCAAGATCTGGGGCATTTTCACGGCGACGGCAGTGGCGATCGTCGCCACGCTGGTGCAGATCGCGTGGGTGGCTTTCCGCCACCGCAAGGTCGATCCGATGCTGTGGGTGAGCCTCGGCGTCGTCACCGTGTTCGGCGGCGCCACGCTCGTGCTGCACAACGACACGTTCATCAAGTGGAAGCCGACTGTGCTGTATTGGGCGTTTTCGGTGGCGCTGATCGTCTCGCAACTGGCCTTCAACAAGAACCTGATCGAAGCGATGATGGGCAAGCAGATCACGCTGCCGCACGCGATCTGGGGCAAGCTGAATGTCGTGTGGGCGATCTTTTTCGTGCTGCTCGGGCTAGTCAACCTGTTCGTCGCGTACAACTACACGACCGACCAGTGGGTCAATTTCAAGCTGTTCGGCGCCACCGGCTGCCTGGTGGTGTTCATCGTCGGACAGAGTTTGTGGCTGTCGAAGTATATGAAGGAAGAATGACATGACGAGCGACGCCGATGTATTCATGCACGCCACCACCGCCGAGCGCGCCGCGCTGATCGAGGCGCGCCTCGCCGCCGCGCTGGCGCCGGTCGCTTCGATCCAGATCACCGACGACAGCGCGCAGCACGCCGGTCACGCCGGCGCCTCCGCCGGCGGTCATTTCAGTGTCACGATCGTGGCGGCCGCATTCGCCGGCAAGGCCCGCGTGGCGCGGCATCGCATGGTGTATGATGCGCTGGCTGATGCCATGCAGCGCGGCATTCACGCCCTTGCCATCACGGCGTATACGCCCGAAGAATTCGCTTTGTTGCCCCGCTAGGAAAATTTTCGATGACCTTGAAGAAAACCCGCCTTTGGGTATTGCTGGCTGCATTTGCAGCCGCACCTGCATTCGCACAGAACATCGCCGTTGTGAACGGCACGCCGATTCCCAAAGCACGCGCCGATGCGCTGATCGACCAACTGGTTCATCAAGGCCAGCAAAATACGCCGCAACTGCAAACGGCCGTGCGCGAAGAGCTGGTGAACCGCGAGATCCTCATGCAGGAAGCGCTGCGCCGCGGCCTGCCGAATCGTCCGGACATCAAGGCGCAAATCGCCGTCGCACAGCAAACCGTCGTGCTGCGCGCGCTGATCGAAGACTTCGTGAAGAACAACGCGCCGAGCGACGCCGAAGTCACCGCGCGTTACAACGCGCTGATCAAGGACGCGGGCGGCAAGGAATATCACCTGCACCACATCCTCGTCGATAACGAACAGCAGGCAAAGGACCTGATCGCGAAGATCAAGGCCGGCGCAAGCTTCGAGGATCTGGCCAAGCAATTCTCGAAGGACCCGGGATCGGGCAAGAACGGCGGCGATCTGGACTGGTCGGACCCGAAGGCCTATGTGCCTGAATTCGCGGACGCGGCTACGCATCTGCAGAAAGGCCAGATGACCGACACGCCGGTGCATACGCAATTCGGCTGGCACATCATCCGTGTCGACGACGTGCGCAACATCACGCCGCCGCCGCTGGAGCAAGTGCGTCCGCAGATCGCGCAGCAGATCCAGCAGGAAAAGCTGCAGGCGTTCGAGGAAGGATTGCGTAAGAACGCGAAGATTCAGTAAACGGGTTGGCCGCTGGGGATCGAACGGCTCGCTTCGAGCGAACACATCGGTTCTTGTTTATCAGCGGTCCCGGCTTCTGCTCATGGCCCCACTCAGTCAATGACTGAATGGGGCTTTTTCATATGCGCCCGGCTACGCCGCAATCACTTGCGCAAGGCGCGGCTCATCTCCGCAAGCGGCATCGCAACGATCGAATCGAGCAGGCGGACTTCGCCGGCATTCGGCTGCGCGATTTCGCCGACGCTGCGCCGGGTGTCCGCCACGCGGGCGTCGAGTGTGGCCAGCATGTCATCCAGCAATCTTTCCGAACCCTTCGGCGAAAGACGAAGCGCTTCGCCGAAGGCCAGCATGTTCTTTCTGTTGATCTGCGCGAACTGCGTGGCGTCTCCAACAGGCATGGTCAGGTCGCAGTGCGGCCAACGGTCCCGCTGCTGCGGCTGGTAGGTCGGCGTGTGGTAGACGACCGTGCTCACCAGATCGTAGAACGGAGCCAGCCTGTAACCGCGAGCGGTGACGAAGAACGAGAGGTTTTTCAGATGCGAGTCGGCATTGCCGATGAGCACATTGAAGATCGCCCATCGGAATACATCGAGACGCGCCACTGCCCGCGTGCTCGTTTTCTCGATGGCATCCCTGAGCACCTGCGCGGTCGCGTTGTGATATTTAAAGCTGCGGTCGTAGTTCAACAACTGCATGGCGTCGACAGTATGCAGCCGCCGAGCCGGCTCACTGCTCGTGTCACGGTCGAATCGATCGATCACGTAGCAGGCCGAAGGCACACGTAAAAAATGCGTAGGCGGAACACGCACGCCCATCGCGTGCGCCAGTCGCATGCAGAAAAACTCGTTGATCGCCGAATGCGGATAGCCCGTGCTGCGCATGTCGGGCTTGAGCAGATGCATGGACGGTTCACTGCCCACGGGCTCCAGCAGTTCGTAGTCCGGCGCGTTGCCTCGCAAGGTCAGCAGCAGCTTCTGTTGGGCGCCCGCCGCGGACATGCGTTTGGGTGCCGTCGCGGTGAGCGCATGTTGCGGCATCGCCTGAATGCGTGCCTCCAGATTCGCGTACGACAACGGCTGCAGTCCGCCAGGTGTCTCCTGTTCGCCCTCGGCAAGCAGCGTCAAGGCGCCAGCCGACTCCCGGCCGTAATAGGCAAGCAGTCCCCACGCATCGCTCGCATCGACCTTGGCCTCACGGGCGAGCGCGCTGCGCATTTCCTCTTCAGGCAGCAGGTTGTCGAAGAACCATTGCACCGGCCGCTGGCTCGAGCCGTCGACGAAAGGCTGTGCATCCAGTGGGAAAGCGGGTGAAAGTGCAAACGCGTCTTCACGACCCAGCCAGTCCTGGTTGTAGGCAAATGACCAGACACCGCTGTCATCGCTCACGGCGCCCACGCGCCGGCCATTCGCATAGGCGACTAGCGTTCTAGCGGCCATGGGAGCTCCGTCGGCGATGGGATGCCTTGGTGGAGACGTCTGCGGGAATGTCTACGGAAACCTGGGCGCGCAGGGTGATGCCCAGTTCGCTGAGGAGATGCAGCACCTTGCCGATTTGCGCCGTTGGCTTACCTGCCTCGATGTGCGTGATGAACTTGGGAGACAGGCCAGTCGCGGTGGCGACGTCGTCGCGCGTCAACCCCTGCGCGAGCCTGGACGCCCGCACGAGATCGCCTAACTCCGTCATGTTGCCGATGAAAACGTTGGACTCCATCACTCGCCCCCGTGAACGTTCGTACCCGCTCGGGAACATTATGCCATGAGACTGCAGTTCGGATCCGATTTCGTACCCGAGCGGGTACGAATCGACGCGCCAAGCGTCAATAGAGACGTTTCGTACCTGATCGGGTACGAAAGATAGACAAATCTGGGAATATGACCGTTTACGTACCCGAGCGGATACGAACTGGATACCTTCAGTCTGGGAGCTGCCGCGCAGGCGGACCGGTGCGCTCACCATCCGCCATCCTTCGACCTCGCACAACCGCGCGGCCGCGGCACGAGTCGAGCTACCGCGTAGCACTACACGGCAGCCCGTCTCACGTCATCATCCCAACCAGCGGCGCGCGTTCTGGAATACCCGCATCCACGGGCTTGCGTCCGAGGCGCCTTCGCCCCAGCCTTCCGGATGCCAGCTCATCTGCACCGCGCGATGCACGCGCTCAGTGTGCGGCATCAGCACCGTGAAGCGTCCGTCCGGCGTCGTCACCGACGTGATGCCGTTCGGCGATCCGTTCGGGTTGAACGGATACTGCTCGGTCGCCTGACCACGGTGATCGACATACCGCATCGCCACCGCAACCTTCGACGCATCGCCTTGCTGCGAGAAGTCCGCGTAGCCTTCGCCGTGCGCGATCGCCACCGGAATGCGCGAGCCTTCCATGCCGCTGAAGAAGAGCGACGGCGAAGCCTGCACTTCGACCAGCGAGAAGCGCGCTTCGAATTTCTCCGACTTGTTGCGCGTGAACTTCGGCCATGCTTCGGCGCCCGGAATCATCGAAGCGAGGCTGCTCATCATCTGGCAGCCATTGCAGATGCCGAGCGCGAACGTGTCTTCGCGGCCGAAGAACGCAGCGAACATGTCGGCCAGTTGCGCATTGAAGCGGATCGCCTTCGCCCAGCCTTCACCGGCGCCCAGCGTGTCGCCGTACGAGAAGCCGCCGCACGCCACCGCGCCGGCGAAGTCCGCCAGATTGGCGCGGCCGGCCAGCAGGTCGCTCATGTGCACGTCGTGCGCGTCGAAGCCCGCGCGGTCGAATGCGTAAGCCGTTTCGAGGTGCGAGTTCACGCCCTGCTCGCGCAGGATCGCCACGCGCGGACGCGCGCTCTTGCCGATGAACGGCGCGGCGATATCTTCCGCCGGATCGAACGTCAGGATCGGTGAAATGCCCGGATCGGCCACGTCGGAGAGCGCGTCGTATTCAGCGTCGGCGCAAGCGGGGTTGTCGCGCAGACGCGCAATACGCCAGCTCACTTCGCTCCACGTGCGATGCAGTTCGGTGCGCGGCGCGTCGTAAATCTTCTTGGCGTCGCGATAGATTTCGATCGTGTCGCGCTCGTTGATCTTGCCGATCACATGCGAGCACGCCGACAGCCCATGTTCGCGCAACGACGCGAGCACCGCGTCGCGCTCGGAGGCGCGCACCTGGACGACGGCGCCGAGCTCCTCGGTGAAGAGCGCGCGGATCGTACGGTCCTCACGGCGGCCGCTGGTCTGCTTCGCCCAATCCTTGGCGTCGCCGTAATCGGATTCATGGTTCGGATCGAGCACCAGCATGTCGACGTTCAGCGACACGCCGACGTGGCCCGCGAACGCCATTTCGCAGACCGTCGCCCATAGGCCGCCGTCGGAACGATCGTGGTAAGCGAGCAGCTTGCCGTCCTGATTCAGCGCCTGGATCGCGGCGAAGAAACGCTTCAGATCTTCCGGATCGTCCACGTCCGGCACCGTGTCGCCGACCTGCTGCGTGACCTGCGCGAGAATACTGCCGCCCAAACGATGCTTGCCGCGGCCGAGGTCGATCGCGATCAGCACGGACTCGCCCACCTCGCTCGCGCGACGCAGTTGCGGCGTGAGGTGGCGGCGCACGTCTTCGACCGGCGCGAACGCCGAAATGATCAGCGAGACCGGCGCGACCACTTCCTTCGCGACGCCACGGTCTTCCCACTTGGTGCGCATGGACAGCGAATCCTTGCCGACCGGAATGCTGATGCCGAGCGCCGGGCACAGCTCCATGCCGATCGCCTTCACCGTGTCGTAGAGCGCGGCGTCTTCGCCCGCCGCGCCGCACGCGGCCATCCAGTTCGCCGACAGCTTGAGCTTGTCGAGCGACGCGATCGGCGCCGCCGCAATGTTGGTCACGGCCTCGCCGACCGCCATGCGGCCCGACGCCGGCGCGTCGATCACGGCGAGCGGCGTGCGCTCGGCCATCGTCATGGCTTCGCCGGTAAAGCCCGCGTAGTCCATGGTGGTGATCGCGACGTCGGCCACCGGCACTTGCCACGGGCCGACCATCTGGTCACGCGCGGTCGTGCCGCCCACCGAGCGGTCGCCGATCGTGATCAGGAACGACTTGCTCGCCACCGTGGGGTGACGCAGCACGCTGACCGCCACATCCGACAACGCGATGCCGGTGACATCCACCGGTTCGAGCTTCTGCTCGACGCGTTTGACGTCGCGATGCATGCGCGGCGCCTTGCCGAGCAGCACTTCCATCGGCATGTCGACCGGCTCATACGCGGTGTCGTCGTTCAGTTCGGAATCGATCAACTTGAGCTGACGCTCGGCGGTGGCCGTGCCGATCACCGCGAACGGGCAGCGCTCGCGCTCACACATGGCGGCGAAGGCCGGTAGATCAGCCGGCGCGATGGCCAGCACGTAGCGCTCTTGCGCTTCGTTCGACCAGATTTCGCGCGGCGACAAACCGCTCTCTTCCAGCTGGATCTTGCGCAGATCGAAGCGCGCGCCCTTGCCGGCGCCGTCGACCACTTCCGGGAAGGCGTTCGAGAGACCGCCCGCGCCGACGTCGTGAATGCTCAGAATCGGGTTCTTCTCGCCGAGCTGCCAGCACGCATTGATGACTTCCTGCGCGCGGCGTTCGATTTCCGGGTTGCCGCGCTGCACCGAGTCGAAGTCGAGTTCAGCGGTGTTGGTGCCGGTCGCCATGGAGCTCGCGGCGCCGCCGCCCATGCCGATGCGCATGCCCGGGCCGCCGATCTGGATCAGCAGCGAGCCTTCCGGCAGATCGTGCTTATGCGTGTGCTGGTCCGAGATATTGCCGATGCCGCCGGCGATCATGATCGGCTTGTGATAGCCGCGCACCAGACCCGCGACGTTCTGCTCGTAAGCGCGGAAATAGCCGCCCAGATTGGGCCGGCCGAATTCGTTGTTGAACGCGGCGCCGCCGAGCGGGCCGTCGATCATGATCTGCAGCGGCGAGGCGATGCGGTCGGGACGGCCGTACGCTTCGCGCTTCTCGTCCGGATTGCGGTGCGCGAGCGGCTGCGCGGCGTCGCGCGCGTTTTCCCATGCCTCGATGCCGTCCGGCAGTTCCAGATTCGACACCGTGAAGCCCGCCAGACCCGCCTTGGGACGCGCCCCGCGGCCGGTCGCGCCTTCGTCGCGGATTTCGCCGCCCGCGCCCGTCGCGGCGCCCGGGAACGGCGAGATCGCGGTCGGGTGATTGTGCGTTTCCACCTTCATCACGGTGTGCGTGAGTTCATTGCTGCGGCGGTAGTGCTCCGGCATCGCGCCGGGGTCGGCCGGCGTGCGCGGGAACCAGCGCTCGGCCATGCCGCCCGCCATGATCGCCGAGTTGTCCGAATACGCGACGATCGTGCCTTGCGGATTGAGCTTCTCGGTGTTGCGGATCATGTTGAAGAGCGAGATGTCCTGCTTCTCGCCGTCGATGGTCCAGTCCGCGTTGAAAATCTTGTGGCGGCAGTGTTCGCTGTTGGCCTGCGCGAACATCATCAGTTCGACGTCGGTCGGGTTGCGGCCGAGCTTCGTGAAGGCGTCGACCAGGTAGTCGATTTCGTCGTCGGCGAGCGCGAGGCCCAGTTCCGTGTTCGCCGTTTCCAGTGCGCCGCGGCCATTGCCCAATACGTCGACGGTTTGCAGCGGCTTGGCCGGCAGTTCGTCGAACAGATGCAGCGCGTGGTCACGCGACGGCGACACGCTTTCGGTCATGCGATCGTGCAAGGCTGCCACGACGGCTGCTCGGGCTTCGTCGGAGAGCGCCTTCTTGCCGCCCAGCAGGCCGCTTTTCAACGTGACCGTGTACTCGACGCCGCGCTCGATGCGGCGCACCTGCGTGAGGCCGCACAGATGCGCGATATCCGTTGCCTTGCTGGCCCACGGCGACACCGTGCCGAAACGCGGCACCACGAGAAAAGTCTCGGCCGCGCCGCGCTCTCTGGATTCTTCGAGCGGATCGCCGTAATGCATCAGCGCTTCGATCTTCGCGTTGTCTTCAGCGGAGAGCGGCGTCTGGGCGTTGACGAAGTGCAGATATTGCCCGCGCACGCCGGTGATGTTCGGATCGATGCGCGTAAGCGTTTCGAGCAGGCGGGTTTGACGGAAATCGGAAAGGGCCGAAGCGCCGGGGAAACACGAGAAGTGGGCCATGGACTTGACGTTGCGTCGCTAATGATGCCGATGAGTGATGCCGATGAGTCGCGCGTGAAGGCGACGTGAGGCGCAAAGGAAGTCCGGGATTATACCCCGGGAACGCGCTTCCGGCGGCCATGGGACGTGTCCGGGCGGCCGGCGGCCGCGTGCTCGCGAATGTGTTCTTCCGATACGACATCTTGTCGACATGCCGATGCTTTAATCGACGCGCAAGTGGGGCAATTCATTCGCCCGGACGCGTCGGCGGCGCGGCGCAACGCGGTGGCACCCCGCGCTGCGCGAATACGCCCGCAACGCGAACCGCAAACCCTTTCGAACAGGCATGCCATGAACATCAACTGCTGTGGCAGTACCGATCAGACTTCGTATCCGCTGGCTTTGATGCAGCCGCCGCCGGACATGGCCGACGCACTCGCGCAGACGACGCCTCGCATCCACTCGCCGGACGAGACGCCGCGCGCGCTGATTGGCAATGCGGCGGCCTGGCTCCCACACGGCGAGCCGGACGGCCGGGCGCCGAGGGCTGGAGGCGGAGTTCAGCCGCTTGAGCGCATCGGCGGCAAAGCGGCGCCGGATAGGCTGGACGATTCGGGTGAGCGGGTCCAGGACAGCAAGGACGGCAAATGCAATCCGGTTCGCGACACATGGGACCCGGATGGGCGGCACACTCGCGACAGCGTGGACGCCAACGGTACGCGTATTCACGACACGTGGGACACGGACGGCAAGCACACTCGCGACACCTTGGACGCCAACGGGGCCCGTATTCACGACACGTGGGACGCGGACGGCAAGCACACTCGCGACACCGTGGACGCCAACGGCGACCGTATTCACGACACGTGGGACGCGGACGGCGAATACATCCACGAGAGTTCAAACGAAAGCGGAAAACACGTTCGCGACCGATGGGATTTGAGCGGCAACCACATACGCGACGCGTGGGACGCGAACGGCAACCACATCCGTGACGTCTGGGACGCCAACGGCAAGCACAAACACATCGTCTGGCACGAAAAGGCCAACAACATACCTCCTTCGATGGACCCCGACGATCTCACGCCCGGCGCCGCAGCCCACAACGGACGCCCGATGCCTCGACCCGTGGTCGGCGACCCTCCGGCGTCATCGCCGCTCCCGGGCAATGGCGCCGGCAACGGCGAGCCGTCGGAACCTGTCGGCGGCGGGGATGGTGGGCAGCCTGCCGAGCCCACTGGCGACGGTGGCGGCCTTCCCTCCGCGCCCACAGGTGGCGACGGCGGTCAACCCTCCGCACCCATCGGCGACGGCGGTGGCGACATCCAGGCGCCCGACAACAACACCGGCTATACCGACTACGATCAACCCTCCCCCGGCTCCGCGCGTACCCCGGCGCTGATCGGGCTCACGTCGGAGCAACGCGGGATAGTGACCCGCGCCTATCAACACGTGAAGCGCATGATCGACAGCGCGCTCGACAAGCTCAAATCCGGTCATCCGGACGAAAACTTTTCGCGCTGGTTCGGCAGCCCGACTCAGCGGAATGTGCAGAAAGTCGAACAGGTTCTCACCCACATGCAGCACGCCATATCGCACGACCAGTTCACCTTCGTTCTCGGTGCGCCGCAAGACAACTGGGAACTGGCGCACGTGCAATTCAATTCGCCTCATGAGATCGACCTGAAGCCACACTTCTTCGATCACGCGTTCGGCAACAACACCCCGGAAGCGACGATCGCCCATGAGTTGAGCCATTTCCCGTACATCGGCAACACGAAGGACCACCTGTATGGCCCTGACGCCGTCTCCAGCCTCGCGGCACGGAACAGCGACGTGGCCACCGACAACGCCGAAAACTACGGCATGTTCATTCGCGCGCAGGAGACGGCATGAGCCTCGTGAGCGGCACCGGTATTCGCCGCGGCCACGACGGACCACGA
The DNA here is from genome assembly GCF_012689525.1 of Paraburkholderia aromaticivorans. NCBI lineage: Bacteria > Pseudomonadati > Pseudomonadota > Betaproteobacteria > Burkholderiales > Burkholderiaceae > Paraburkholderia > Paraburkholderia aromaticivorans. The sequence continues at coordinate 2,062,784 of NZ_CP051516.1, read as the reverse complement.
AGGACGACGCCGCAACCCGTGCGCTCCCGTCCCCTCGAGATCCGCCCGCCGCGGCCGGGTCCCACGCCGCGCGTGGCAGGCGGGCCGGTTTGACTGCTATCATTCGCCCTTTCACCAGATCGGCGCGAGCGGCCTGAGAGGCCGCTCGCGCCGCATGTCACGCTCAACGGGAATGCGCCGCTTCGGCGTCCCGTCGGCAAATCGAATCAGAACATGGATGTCATCGTCATCGGCGGCGGGATTGCGGGCGTCGCCACCGCTTATCAACTGCGCGCGGCCGGCCACCGGGTCTGCGTCGTCGAGCGCCACGCCACGGTCGCGCAAGGCGCAACCTATGGACACGGCGGCACCGTCCTGCCGACCCCGCTCGACGTCTGGTTCGGCCCGACTTTCATGGCCAGCCGTCAAAACGCCAAAAACGGCGTCGTCAACAAGTCCGGCTTCAACGGATCGGCGCGCCAGTTCGTCAAGCAACTGGCCGAGTTGCAGGAACCCAACGCGTTCGGCCATCAATACGGACTGCTGCGGCCGCTGATCGAGCTGTCGCGCGACACCATGGCGGACATGGAGGCGCGCTTCGGCCTCGAGTTCGAACAGACCAGCGGCCTGCTCTATCTGGTGCGCTCCGAACAGGAGTGGCAGCAGATGCGGCCCGCGCGCAGCCTGCTCCAGCTTTTCGAAGTGCCGCACCACGAACTGACACCCGAACAATGCGCCGCGTTCGAGCACTCTGTGCGTACCGAGCCGGAATTCGCGGGCGGCGTGCTGTTCGACCAGGAGCGCACGGCCAATGCCCCGCTGTTCACCAAGCTGATCAAGCAGACGCTGGATACGCAAGGCGGCGTGCAATTCATGCTGGGCTGCGAAGTCTCGTCGATCCGCCTGGAAGGCCAGCGCGCCTCGGTGGAACTGGCGCCGCAGCCGGGCGCGACCTCCCGTTCGCGCGAAGTGGATGTGATCCACGCCGACGCGGTGGTCGTGGCGGCCGGCCATGGCAGCCTGCCGCTGCTCGACCGACTCGGCTTGCGGCTGCCGCTGCATCCGCTGCGCCTGCACACGCTGGTCGCACCGATCGCGCATGAGGAATGCGCGCCGCACGTCGCCATCGTGGACGCGGTGAAGCGGATCGCGATCAGCCGCATGAACCATCGCTTGCGGATTGCGGGCGGCGCGGTGTTGCAAAGCGCCGGCCAGATCGACAAGCCGTTGGGCGAAGCGGTGACAAAAGAAGCCCTCGCCCTGCTCGGCCAGGCCACGCACGACTGGATCCCGGGCGCCGCGCGAATCTCGGTGGCTTTGCCGTGGGAAGGCGTCAAACTGCTGTCGCCGGACGGCTTGCCGGTGATCGGCAACGCGCTGCATCCGCGTCTTTTCGTCAATGTGGGCCACGGCCCGGCCGGCTGGGGTCTCGCCTGCGGGTCGGGCAAACTGGTGGCCGACCTGATTTCGGGCGGCACGCCGGACGTCCCCGTGGACACACTGGCCGCCCTACGTCCGGATCGGTTCAGGTAAATCTCGCCGGCCCGTGTACGAACGGGCCGCAAGAGGTGCCCGCCGGGCGCTCATCGGCACTACCATAGCGATTCCCCAAGCTTTTTCGCCTGCCACCGGGCGAACCGCCAAGCCTCGCCATGCCAGAAGCCGACCACACGCCGCCGACGCTCATCAGCCCGCACAACCGGGCGCTGCCGCTCCTGACGCTCACCGACCTGCGGATCGCCGAATCCCAGGCGGCGGCCGCCTTGCCGAAACACACGCTGATGTCGCGCGCCGGAAAATCCGCCGCGAGCTTCCTGCGGGAGCAGATCACGCGCGATACGTCGATTGAGAAATCCAGGCAGAAGGTGTGGCTCATCGCCGGGCCGGGCAACAACGGCGGCGACGCGCTGATCCTCGCGACGGAACTGCACGAAGCCGGTATTGCCGTCGAGCTGTGCATGCCGGTCGAGGTGAAACCGGAAGACGCGCGCTGGGCGCTCGACACGGCCCGCGCGGCCGGCGTCGCGATCACCACCACGCCGCCCGCGTCGCTGGACGGCTACAGGTGGCTGGTGGACGGCATGTTCGGCATCGGCCTGACGCGTCCACTCGAAGGCGTGTTCGCGACCGTCGCCCGGCAGCTTTCGCAACGGGCCAAAGCGCGGCCGCGCAAAGGCGGCGTGCTGGCGCTCGACGTGCCGAGCGGCCTCGACAGTGACACCGGCACGGTCGTGGGCAATGGCGACGGCGCCGCCGTCCATGCCACCCACACGATCACTTTCATCGGCGCCAAACCCGGGCTCTTCACCGCGCAAGGGCGCGATCTCGCCGGCGCCGTCACGGTCGCGCCGATCGGCGTCGACACGAGCGGCCGCACAGCCGTGCAACTGAACGCGCCCCAACTCTTCGGCGCCTTTTTGCCGCCGCGCGATTTCGCGACTAACAAGGGCAGCTTCGGCAGCCTCGCCGTGGTCGGCGGCGACACCGGCATGTGCGGCGCGCCGATCCTCGCCTCGCGCGCGGCGCTGTACGCCGGCGCGGGCAAGGTGCACGTCGCGTTGCTGGGCGAAGGCGCCCCGCCCTACGATCCGCCGCACCCCGAGCTCATGCTGCATGCCATCGACGATCTGCCGCTCGACCAGATGGACGCGCTCGCCGTCGGCTGCGGCATGGGTCATCGCGAACGCGCCACGCGCGTGATGCACGACGTGCTGCAACTCGACGTGCCCAAGCTGTTCGACGCGGACGCGCTGAACCTGATCTCGAAGGACCCCGCGCTCGCCGCCGAAGTCACCGCGCGCGGCGTGCAAGGCGATCCGTGCATCCTCACGCCGCACCCGCTCGAAGCCGCGCGCCTGCTCGGCACCGACGCGCCGGGCGTGCAGCGCGACCGCCTCACCGCGGCGCGCTCGCTCGCCGCGCGCTACGCCGCCGTGGTGGTGCTGAAAGGCACCGGCACCGTCGTCGCGGCTCCGGATGGCCGCCTCGCGATCAATCCGACCGGCAACGCCGCGCTTGCGACGGGCGGCACCGGCGACGTGCTCGGCGGCATCATCGGCGCGCTGCTCGCGCAGCATCTGCCGCGCTACGAAGCGGCGCTCGCGGGCGTCTATCTGCACGGCCTCGCCGCCGATACGCTGAGCGCGCAAGGCCACGGTCCCGCCGGCCTGACCGCGGGCGAACTGGCGCCGATGGTGCGGACCTTGCTCAACCGGTTGTTCTATCCGGCGACGGAGTGCTGAAGCTGTCCGTCCCAACCTATGGATGGACCGCCCAAACCGCTGCCGTCTGTCACGCAACGCCGTTATACTGACTGACTGCGCCGCGCGTCGGAGCCACTACGGGTGACGGCGAATTTTCACCGCCGCCCACGGCGAACCCGGCCGCGCGGCATCGCTCTAACAGCATCGTTGCATCATCCTCGGCAGCGCTTCACGCGCGCGCCTTTCTTCGTGCCACTTGGTTAGACGGACGCTATGACCCAGAACTCGCTCCCCTCCTGGTCCTCGCTGCAAACGCATTACGAAAAGATTCGCGATGCGCACATGCGCGACTGGTTCGCCCCCGAGAACGATCCCGCCCCTACCCGTGCTGAGCGCTTTGCGTTCGCGGGCGGCGGTCTCGCGGCCGATTTCTCGAAGAACCGCATCACCGAAGAAACGCTGAAACTGCTCGTGCAAGTCGCGCGCGAAGCCGGCGTCGAGAAACGCCGCGACGCCATGTTCGCGGGTGAGATCGTCAATCCGACGGAAGGCCGCGCCGTACTGCACACCGCCTTGCGCGCCACCGATCCGAAAGCGCCGTTCTACGCGCAAGTGCAAGCCGAGCGCGCCAAGATGGCCGCGTTCGCCGACCAGGTGCGCAGCGGCGAGTGGAAAGGCTATACCGGCAAGCGGATCCGCTATGTCGTGAACATCGGCATCGGTGGCTCGGATCTCGGGCCGAAGATGGTCGTGCACGCGCTGCATCATCTGGCCACGCCGGAGATCACCACGCACTTCGTGTCGAACGTCGACGGTGCCGATCTGTACAACGTGATGCAGCAGATCGATCCCGAAGAGACGCTCGCGATCATCGTCTCCAAGACTTTCACCACGCTCGAAACCATGACCAATGCGCGCTCGCTGCGCGACTGGTTCATCGAGAAAGGCTGCCCGGAAAATGCGCTGGCGAAGCACTTCGTCGGCGTGTCGGCCAATCCTTCGGAAGTGGTCAAGTTCGGCATCGCGAAAGAGAACGTCTTCGAGATGTGGGACTGGGTCGGCGGACGCTATTCGTTGTGGTCGGCCGTGGGTCTGTCGATCATGATCGCGATCGGACCGCAGCAGTTCGACGAACTGCTTGCCGGCGCCAACGAGATGGACCAGCATTTCCGCGACGCGCCGCTCGAGAAGAATCTGCCGGTGCTGCTCGGCATGATCGGCATCTGGTATCGCAACTTCTTCGGCTCACAAAGCTACCTGGTCGCGCCGTATTCGCAAGCGCTGCATTTCCTGCCTTCGTATCTGCAACAGCTCGAAATGGAGAGCAACGGCAAGTCGGCGCGTCTGGACGGCGCGATGGTCGACTACCCGACCGCCGCGGTGACGTGGGGCGAACCGGGCACGAACGGTCAGCACGCATTCTTCCAGATGCTGCATCAGGGACCGACGATCGTGCCGATCGACTTCATCGCCGTGTTGACGCCGGAGCATCCGCTCGTCAGCCATCATCCGAAGCTGCTTGCTAATTGCTTTGCGCAAAGCGAAGCGCTGATGGTCGGCCGCACGCTCGAAGAAGCAAAGAAAGTGGCCGGCGCGGACAAGCCCGAACTCGCACCGCATCTGGTGTTTCCGGGCAACCGTCCGACTAGCACGCTGCTGGTCGACGCGCTTACCGCTCGTTCGCTCGGCGCGTTGATCGCGTTGTACGAGCACAAGGTGCTGGTGCAGGGGACGGTGTGGAACATCAACTCCTTCGATCAGTGGGGCGTGGAGTTGGGCAAGATCCTCGGCAAGGTGGTCGAAGCCGATCTGACGGCGCCGAGTGCTGATGTGAAGAAGCATGATTCGTCGACGTCCGCATTGATCGCGCGGGCGCGTGCGGCGTTGAAGAAGTGATGGTGAGCGGCGCGGTGGTTCGCGCCGCTGAAGTTACGCTGACGTGATTGGCGCATTCGCCTGCTGGCGAGGTGAGCCGAAAGGAAAAAAGCGGGCCCTCGCGGCCCGCTTTGCTTTTGTACCGACGCTCGGTCAGGCGAGACGTCCCGCCTCGATCGTCACCGTCGTATCGCAACGGCGCGCCAGCTCGATGTCATGCGTGACGAGAATCAACGTAGCGCCGTTCGCGCGGTTCATCTCGAACATCAGATCGATCACCGCGTGACCGGTGGCAGCATCGAGACTGCCGGTCGGCTCGTCGGCGAACAGGATCGCCGGATGTGTGACGAACGCGCGCGCGAGCGCCACGCGTTGCTGCTCACCGCCCGAGAGCAGTTTCGGATAGTGACTGGTGCGCTTGCCGAGACCCACCTGCTCCAGCAAACCGCGCGCACGCGTTGCGGCCTCGCGGGTGCCGATGCCGCCTTGCAGTTCCAGCGGCAAGGTGACGTTCTCGAGCGCCGTCAAATGCGGCATCAGTTGAAACGACTGGAACACGAAGCCGACCGAGCCGCTGCGCAATGCGGCGCGCTCGTCTTCGTTCAGTTCGCCAAGTTCGCGGCCGAGCAACCGAACCGAGCCCGAGCTCGCGCTGTCCAATCCTGCAAGCAAGCCGAGCAGCGTAGACTTGCCCGACCCGGATGCACCGACGATCGCCACACTGCTGCCGGCATCGATAGCAAGATCGATGTCGTCGAGAATCGTCAGTTCGCCCGTTGCATCCTTAACCTTCTTGCACAAACCCCGCACTTCAATGACTGGATCAGTTTTGTTTAGCATGGTGAAGCGTAGGTTGAAAGTGCATGCCATGACGTCTCGCGCCACGGGGCTGACAACGGCATGCGGCTTTGCCGTCGTGGCCGCCACCCTGTTTTCAGTGAGCCTCGCGGCCCGGGCCGCCAACGCGCCCGAACCGGCCAAGCCGGTGATCGTCGTGCTCGGCGACAGCATCTCCGCCGAATACGGCCTGCCCCGCGACACGGGCTGGGTTGCGTTGATGCGCCAGCGCCTCACCGACGAGCGAATCGATTATAGCGTCGCCAATGCGAGCATTAGCGGCGACACCACGAGCGGCGGACGAGCCCGCTTGCCGGCGCTCATGCAACGCCTGAAGCCGAGCATCGTGATCGTTGAACTCGGCGCCAACGACGCATTGCGCGGCGTGCCGCTCTCCACCACCGAAGACAACCTGCGCACGATCATCGAGCAGGCACAGCAAGGTCACGCGAAGGTCGTACTGGTGGGCATGTATGTGCCGCCTAATTACGGCCCGGACTACACGCAAAAGTTCCACGGTTTGTACGGCGATCTGTCGAAGCAACTGCGTGTGCCGCTCGTGCCGTTTCTGCTCGCCGGCATCGCCGACAAACCGGACATGTTCCAGGCCGATCAGATTCATCCCACCCAGCAGGCACAGCCAGTGCTACTTAACAACGTGTGGCCCGCAGTCAAGCCACTCCTTCACACAAGTTCGCCGCACTGAAAAGCCTGCTAACAACTTGTTTCCAGAACTTCGGGAACGCGGATCGGTAAGTTCTCTCTGACACTTTCGTAATCCCGTGTAACCCGGCTCGATTTTGAGCGACTTTAGAGGAGATAACGTGAAATATTTACCGTTAATCGCTTTGACCGTGGCAATTTCCGCCTGCGCCGCTCAACCGCCCGCTGGCGTTCAATCCGTCGGCGAAAGCCAACAGCCGCCGAAGGGTGTCGCTACCTGCATCGCGCAGAAGTGGGCCGACAACTCGCAGCAACAAGTAGTCTCGCAAGACACGCTGGCTAACGATCAAGCCATGGATGTCTATGTTCCGGGTCAGCAGCCGCCTAATGGCGCCGCCGCTGTCGTACGTCCGTCGTACTCCGGCAAGGGTACGTGGGTCGGCTTCCGCGCCGGTGGCGCTGCTGCGGGCAGCGACGCCACGAGTGCAATCAGCGGCTGCCTGTAACGCTCGCAACGTGCCGCAGCAAACCGTTTGACGAGTTTGCACTCGTCAAATGAAAAGCCCCGCAAATGCGGGGCTTTTTTGCGTCTGGGGCGGTCTTACTCGCCGCTCGCCTGGGCATTGCTGCTGTCGAGCGAGCCGTAGAATTTCACCTTCGAACGCGCGCGCAGCGCTTCGACATAGGCCTCTGCTTCGGACTGCGCATCGACCTGCGCGATCTGTTGCTGCGCTGCAGCCAGACGCTGCGGATCGACCGTCGTACCCGCCACCACCGCGTTCACGCGATAGATCGCATAGCCGTCGTCGCCAAGATCCACACCGACGTAAGCCGGCAATTTTTGCGCATCCGCTTTGTAGATTGCACTCAATGCAGCCGGCGGCACGCCTTGCGCGTCGTTGCGCGACACCTTCAGCGGCGACGAGAAGCCGGTGGTCGCCTTTGACTTTTCGAACTCGGCCAGTTTGGCCACGCCGTCCTTGTGTGCCGTCTCGTTCGACTGAACCGCGATCACCTTCTGACGCACGGCGTCCTTGACGGCGTCGAGCGCCGGCACCGCCGCGGCCTTGTAGTCGGTCACGCGCGCCGCGATCAACGTGTTGGCGCCGGCGTCGATGGCTTGCGTGTTGTTGCGTGCCGTCGTGGCGTCGTTCGCGAACACCGCGGCGAGGAACTTCGCGTTGTTCAGCGGGCTGTCAGGCGCGAGCTTCGGATCCGGCTGCGGCGTAACCGTGGCGGTCTGCACTTGCAGCTTGTACTTGTCGGCGGCCGGCTGAAGGCTCTTCGCTTTTTCATAGACGATCGACGTGAAGCCTTCCGAATCGTCGGTGAATGCCTTGCTGGCCAACTGCGTCTTCAAGTCTTTCGAGATCTGATCTTTCACTTCGTCGAACGGCTTCGTGACCGCCGGCTTCACGTCCGTCACCTTGACGATGTGATAACCGAAGTCGGTCTGCACGATGCCGCTGACTTCGTCTTTCTTCAGCGCGAACACGGCGTCGTCGAACGCCTGGCCGCCCGCGATCATGCCGGGGCCGAAGTAACCCAGATCGCCGCCCTTCGACGCCGAACCCGGGTCCTGCGAATTCTGCTGCGCGATCTGCGCGAACTGGTCCGGATGCGCCTTGATCTGCGCGAGCAACTCTTCGGCCTTCTGCTTGGCCTTGGCCTTGTCGGCCGCACTCGCGTCTTTCGGCGCCGCGATCAGGATGTGGCTCGCACGCACCTGACCGTCAGTCCGATAGTGCGCGATGTTGTCGTCGTAGTACTTCTTCAGATCGGCGTCGCTCGGCAGCGCGGATGCGGCGAGCGTTGCCGGCGACATGACGAGATACTGGATCGTGGCCGTAGCCGGCGTGGCGAATTCGTTGCGATGCGCGTCGTAATAAGCTTGCAGTTGCGCGTCGGTGGGCTGCACCTTCGCGGCGTAGTCGCGCGGATGGAACGCGATGCCCTGCACTTCGCGCTGTTGTTCCGCGAGTTCGGTCAGATGCTGTGCAAGCGTTTTCGACGTGAAGGCGCTGCCTTGAATGCTGGCCGGCAACTGCTGCGTGGCGATGCTGTAGCGCACGCGTTCGTCGTACTGGTCGGGCGTCATGCCCTGCATGGCGAGCAACTGCTTGTAGCGGTCGACGTCGATCGTGCCGTCAGGATTCTTCAGCGACGAGATCACCGGATCGTTCATCAGCACACGGCGCACAGCGTCGTCCGACGCGGTCAGATGCAGGCGCTGTGTTTCATCGGCCAGTACGCGTTGCTCGATCAGACCGTCGAGCATCTGAGCGCGGCGCGCCGGCGTGTCGAACGACTTCATGTCGAACTGCGCGCCGAGCATTTGACGGGCGCGGTCGAGTTGCTGACGCATCGCGTTGTCGTATTCAGCGCGCGTGATCTTGTGACCGTTGACGCTCGCGACGTTTGCGCTTTCGTCAAAGAAGCCGCGAAAGCCCTGAATACCCACAAAACCCAACCCCGGCACAATGACGAGGATGAGCATGAACATCATCAGGCGTTTGTGATTGCGGAAAAAATCGAGCATGCGTGAGGAGTGCCAAAAACAGAACGCCCGATCTTACAACAGCGGGCAATAAAAAAGGCGAACCGGAGTTCGCCTTTCGAGGATACTGGCGGAGTGGACGGGACTCGAACCCGCGACCCCCGGCGTGACAGGCCGGTATTCTAACCGACTGAACTACCACTCCTTATGTTGCGCTGAAACACTTGAAGGAATCTGAAACTGGTGGGTGCTGAGAGGCTCGAACTCCCGACCTACGCCTTGTAAGGGCGCCGCTCTACCAACTGAGCTAAGCACCCGTTTCACGATTCAGTGCTTCTTTCCTGCTTCTTTCAACCTGCCGCCTGATTTTCGTCAACTGACGTCCCTCAAGCAGCGAGCCAATTAGTTTAGCGCATCCTTCAGAGCTTTGCCAGGCCTAAATTTAGGAACCTTCGCCGCCTTGATTTTGATGGCAGCGCCAGTGCGCGGATTGCGCCCGGTGCGCGCGGTGCGCTTGCCGACTGCGAACGTGCCGAAACCGACCAACGTCACCGAACCGCCCTTCTTCAACGTCCCTTTGACACCATCGATCACAGCGTCGAGTGCACGGCCTGCCGCTGCCTTCGAAATGTCGGCTTGCTGCGCAACGTGATCGATCAATTCCGTCTTGTTCATCCCAACCCCCGAGAATGTTTATGGCAATCGTGACGGCGCTTTATTAGCGCCTGGCATCACGCGGCCGGCGGGCAACGCCGGGCGCAATCATTAGAATTGGCCGAAACCCTTGTGTCAAGCGGGGTTGAGCCTGATTTAGGAGGTTTTGGAGGGGGCTTCCTATAACAAAACGTTGCCGCGAATGGATGCACGCACAACCAGTCCGCAGGCGCACGCCGCTTTGCTCAAAAGGTGGGAAAACGCGCGTCGCCAGACGCTTGATGGAAATCGCATACGCAATAAAAAACCCGCGGCCGTGACCGCGGGTTTTCTTCAAGCAAACAGCTTCGTTGCTGACTGTCTTAGTGCTTCACGACTTCCGTTGCTGCGGCGTCTTTGCCCGGCTCCGCTGCGACCGGCGCAGCAGGCTTCGGCTCTTCTTCCTGCAACGCCGCCGGCACACGTTCGAGCGCCAGTTCGAGCACCTTGTCGATCCAGCGGACCGGCACGATCTCGATCGCGTTCTTCACGTTGTCCGGAATCTCCGTCAAGTCCTTGACGTTTTCTTCCGGAATCAGCACCAGCTTGATACCGCCGCGATGCGCCGCCAGCAGTTTTTCCTTCAAGCCACCGATCGGCAGAACTTCACCACGCAACGTGATTTCGCCCGTCATCGCGACATCGGCGCGCACCGGAATTCCGGTCAGTACCGACACCAGCGCGGTCGTCATCGCGACACCGGCCGACGGACCGTCTTTCGGCGTCGCGCCTTCCGGCACGTGGATGTGAATGTCCTGCTTCTCGAACGCTTCATCCTTAATACCGAGACGGCGCGAACGCGAGCGAACCACCGAGCGTGCTGCCTCGACCGACTCCTTCATCACGTCGCCGAGCGAACCCGTGCGGATCACGTTGCCCTTGCCCGGCATCACCGCGGCTTCGATGGTCAGCAGATCGCCGCCCACTTCCGTCCACGCGAGACCCGTGACCTGGCCAACCTGATTTTCCTTCGCGGCCAGACCGAAGTCGTACTTGCGCACGCCGAGGAAGGTGTCGATATTCTTGCCGTCGACCCTTACCGCGCCTTCCGCCTTCTTCAGCAAAAGCATCTTCACGACTTTGCGGCAGATCTTCGAAATTTCACGCTCGAGCGAACGCACACCCGCTTCACGCGTGTAGTAACGAATGATGTCGCGAATCGCGATTTCCGCCACATCGACTTCGCCATCCTTGAGGCCGTTGTTCTTCTTCTGCTTGGGCAAAAGATAACGTTGCGCGATGCTGACCTTCTCGTCTTCCGTGTAGCCCGACAGACGGATCACTTCCATCCGGTCGAGCAACGGCGGCGGAATGTTCAGCGAGTTCGACGTCGCGACGAACATCACGTCCGACAGATCGAAGTCGACTTCGACATAGTGATCGGCGAACGTATGGTTCTGTTCCGGATCAAGCACTTCCAGCAGAGCCGACGACGGATCGCCGCGGAAATCCTGACCCATCTTGTCGACTTCGTCGAGCAGGAAGAGAGGATTGCGCACGCCGACCTTGGTCAGGCTTTGCAGAATCTTGCCGGGCATCGAACCGATATACGTACGACGGTGACCGCGAATCTCGGCTTCGTCGCGCACGCCGCCCAGCGCCATACGCACGAACTTGCGGTTCGTGGCGCGAGCGATCGACTGACCCAGCGACGTCTTACCGACACCCGGAGGCCCAACGAGGCACAGAATCGGCGCTTTGACCTTGTCGACACGTTGCTGGACCGCGAGATACTCGAGAATGCGTTCCTTCACTTTCTCGAGACCGAAGTGGTCTTCGTCGAGCACGCGTTCCGCATTCGAGAGGTCGTTGTTGACCTTGCTCTTCTTGCGCCACGGCAAGCCGATCAGCGTATCGATGTAGTTGCGCACGACCGTCGCTTCAGCCGACATCGGCGACATCAGCTTGAGCTTCTTCAACTCGGCGTCTGCCTTCTTCTTGGCTTCCTTCGGCATGCGGGCTGCCGTGATGCGCTTCTCGAGTTCTTCGAGGTCCGCACCTTCTTCGCCTTCGCCGAGTTCCTTCTGGATCGCCTTGACCTGTTCGTTCAGGTAGTACTCGCGCTGGCTCTTCTCCATCTGGCGCTTCACACGCCCACGGATGCGCTTTTCGACCTGCAGGATGTCGATCTCGGCTTCGAGTTGCGCGAGCAGATGCTCGAGTCGCTCGATCACCGGGAACATTTCGAGGATGTGCTGCTTCTGGTCGAGCTTGAGCGGCAGATGCGCCGCGATCGTGTCGGCCAGACGACCCGCTTCGTCGATACCCGACAGCGACGTCAGGATCTCCGGCGGAATCTTCTTGTTCAGCTTCACATACTGGTCGAACTGCGACACGATCGCGCGGCGCAGCGCTTCAGTTTCAGCGCTGTCGGCGTGGTCGGGTTCAAGCGGCATGACTTCGCACGAGAACTGCGTTTCCTGTTCTTCGATGGAAAGCGTTTTCGCGCGCTGCAACCCTTCGACGAGCACCTTCACGGTGCCATCGGGCAGCTTCAGCATTTGCAGGATGTTGGCGACACACCCTACTTCGTACATGTCCTTTTCGGTCGGCTCATCTTTCGCAGCCGTTTTCTGGGCGACGAGCATGATGTGCTTGCCGCCTTCCATCGCTGCTTCGAGAGCCTTGATCGACTTCGGGCGGCCTACGAAGAGCGGAATCACCATGTGCGGGAAGACGACTACGTCACGCAGCGGGAGCAGCGGGAGCGTAATGCGTTCCGGCGGAAGGAGTTGGGTTCCTGACATTTCATTTCCCCATGAGTGGAATCAGTTCGTTCGATAGGTGAGGCCAGCAGAAAAGATTGCAAGCCTCCGCGTGTGGGAAAAGTTCAGTGACTCCGAAGGTTCAGTGACTCCATAGTGAAAACAACCAACCTGACCACACGATAAACGAAAAAAGCCGTTCACGTTGCCATGAACGGCTTTTTTTGCAGAACCCGAAAGCCGATCAGTTCGAACCCGCCACTTTGGGCGCGTCTTCATAGATCAGTAACGGTTTGCCGTCGCCGTCAATCACGTTGTCGTCGATGATGACCTTGCTAACACCTTTCATTTGCGGTAGGTCGTACATCACATCAAGCAACGCCTGTTCCAGGATGGAGCGCAGACCACGCGCGCCCGTCTTGCGACGAATTGCCTTACGCGCGACAGCTTGCAATGCGGCCGGGCGAATTTCGAGCTCGACGCGTTCCATGTTGAACAGCTTGTGGTACTGCTTCACCAGCGCATTCTTCGGTTCGACGAGAATTTTCATCAACGCAACTTCGTCGAGCTTGCCGAGCGTAGCCACCACCGGCAGACGGCCGATCAGTTCGGGAATGAGACCGAACTTGATCAGATCCTCCGGTTCCACTTCGCGCAGCACTTCGCCGGCGTCGCGGTCCTGCTTGCTCTTCACGCTCGCGCCAAAGCCAATGCCGGTCTTCTCGGTACGATCGACGATGACCTTTTCGAGGCCGTCGAACGCGCCACCGCAGATGAACAGAATGTTGGTGGTGTCGACCTGAATGAAGTCCTGATTCGGGTGCTTACGGCCGCCCTGCGGCGGCACCGACGCCATCGTACCCTCGACCAGCTTCAGCAAAGCCTGTTGCACGCCTTCGCCCGAAACATCGCGGGTGATCGACGGGTTGTCGGACTTGCGGCTGATCTTGTCGATTTCGTCGATGTAGACAATGCCGCGCTGGGCCTTGTCGACTTCGTAATTGCAGTTTTGCAGCAGCTTCTGAATGATGTTCTCGACGTCTTCACCGACATAGCCGGCTTCCGTCAGCGTGGTTGCATCGGCAATCACGAACGGGACGTTCAGGAGGCGCGCGAGCGTCTGCGCGAGCAGCGTCTTGCCGGAACCGGTCGGGCCGATCAGCAGGATGTTGCTCTTGGACAGCTCGATCTCATCTTTCTTGTCGAGATGCTTGAGGCGCTTGTAGTGGTTGTACACCGCGACCGCGAGAATTTTCTTCGCGCGTTCCTGACCGATCACATACTGGTCGAGGATTTCACGGATTTCCTGCGGACTCGGCAGATCGGACTTCGACAAGCCCGCCTCGATGCCCGCACCTGCAGCCTCATCACGGATGATTTCGTTGCACAGGTCGATACATTCATCACAGATGAACACCGACGGGCCGGCAATCAGTTTTTTGACTTCATGCTGGCTCTTGCCGCAAAAAGAGCAATACAACAGCTTTTCGCTGTTAGAACCTTTCTTGTCCGCCATAGATGTGTGAGCCTCCGGACACTCGATTACATGATACGCCGTTTGCCCTGGCCTCGCAGTTTGGGCGGGGCCGGGCTTGAGCCAAGGTGACGGCGTTTGCCGCAGGCACTCGGACGAAGTTTGATTATTTCACAACCGATCCGGCGACGTTTTTGCCCCATTTCGGGGCAAAAACGCACCATCTCAAGGACGCTTGTGCGCCACCTGGTCGACGAGGCCGTAAGCTTGCGCGTCGTCGCCGGACATGAAGTTGTCGCGGTCGGTGTCGCGCGCGATACGCTCGACCGGCTGGCCGGTGTGATGCGCGAGCAGATGATTCAGCCGTTCCTTCAAATACAGGATCTCGCGCGCCTGAATTTCGATGTCCGACGCCTGACCGCGGGCGCCGCCCAGCGGTTGGTGAATCATCACGCGCGAATTCGGCAGAGCAAAACGCTTGCCTTTCGCGCCGGCCGCCAGCAGGAATGCGCCCATACTGGCCGCAAGACCCATGCACAGCGTGGAGACATCCGGCTTGATGAACTGCATCGTGTCATAAATCGCCATACCCGCCGAAACCGAACCGCCCGGGCTGTTGATGTAGAAACTGATGTCCTTGTCCGGGTTCTCACTTTCGAGGAACAGCATCTGCGCGACGACGAGATTGGCCGTCTGGTCGTTCACTTCGCCGACCAGGAACACGATCCGTTCCTTCAGCAGACGCGAATAGATGTCGTACGAACGCTCGCCCCGGCCGCTCGTTTCCACGACGATCGGCACCAGTCCGAGCGCCTGCGCTTCGAGATCCCGCGACGACTGGGAGGTCAACGTGTCCAGCATTTGAGCGCGAAAGGTCATGCAGTGGATCCTTGTCTGAAATATTCTAAATATTAGATGCTGGACAGGTGTGGTCGACAACCCCGTATTCAAGTGCGCGATCAGTGCGGCGCGATGCGTGACACCCGTGCAAAACGCAACGCACATTCACAGCACAAAAAAACGGCGTGCGGGCCGTCGCTCCGACAGCCGGCACGCCGTTGCAGCGACGCTTACGCTTGCGCCGTTGCGCTTGCCAGTTCTTCGAAGCTCACTTCCTTGTCCGTCACCTTGGCCTTGCTGAGGACGAACTCGACGACGTTGGCTTCAACGACGTACGCTTCCATTTCGGCAAGACGTTGCTGATTGGAATAATACCAGCGGACGACTTCCTTCGGGTCTTCGTAGCTTTTCGCGAACTCGTCCACTTCGGCACGAATCTGCTCCGGCTTGGCTTGCAGTTCGTTGGCCTTGACCAGCTCGGCCAGCACGAGGCCCAGCTTGACGCGGCGCTCAGCCTGTTCCTTGAACATCGCAGCCGGGATCGGTGCATCCTTGGCGTTCGGCACGCCGCGTTGCTCCAGATCCTGACGCGCCATGCCGACGAGGCGTTCCTGATCCTGTTCGATCAGTGCGTTCGGCACGTCCAGGTCGGAAATCTTCAGCAGCGCGTCCATCACCTGGTTCTTGACGATGGCTTGCGTGCGGCGCTTCGCTTCGCGTTCGAGATTGTCTTTGATCTCAGCGCGCATCTTGGTCAGGTCGCCGTCTTCGATGCCGAGTGACTTGGCGAATTCAGCGTCGATTTCCGGCAGATGCGGCCACTCGATCTTCTTCATCGTGATCGTGAATTGCGCGGTCTTGCCGGCGACTTCCTTGCCGTGATAGTCCTCAGGGAATGCCAGGTCGAATTCCTTCGATTCGCCGACCTTCAGGCCCGTGGCGGCCTTTTCGAATTCCGGCAGCATGCGGCCTTCGCCCAGCACGAACGCGAAGTCGTCCGCGCTGCCGCCCTGGAACACTTCACCGTCGATCTTGCCGACGAAGTCGACCGTCACGCGGTCACCTTCCTTCGCGGCAGTGTCGTCGCCGCCGTCACCGTGCTCGCCGGCTTCGCCGCGAGCGTGGAAGTGCACGCGCTGCTTGCGCAGAATGTCCAGCGTGCGGTCGATTTCCGCTTCGCTGATGGTGGTCGTGGTGCGCTCGATCTCAGCCGTGGCGACGTCGCCCAGCTTCACTTCCGGATACACCTCGAACGTCGCGTCGAACGCGTAGTCGCCTTCCGTGACGTCGACCTTCGGTGCAAAGCTCGGCTGGCCGGCGACGCGCAGGTTTTCGGCGCGGCTGATGTCGAAGAATTCCTTGCCGACCTTGTCGCTCAGCACTTCGGCTTCCACCTGGCCCGAATACTGTTGCGTCACCATCTTGAGCGGCACCTTGCCCGGGCGGAAACCCGGCATGCGCACGTTCTTCGCGAGTTGACGGATACGCGAGTCCACTTCCTTCTGCACGGTGTCCTTCGGCAGGGAAATCGTGACGCGGCGTTCGAGCTTGCCGAGGTTCTCAACAACGTTAGCCATGGCTTCAATCGTCCTAAAATTATTCGAGCGAATCAGTTATCTTCTCCGTGCCGCTTGTCGATGTCGTGCGATGTCGCGTTTTTTGGTCGCGTTTGGTTCGCTTCGCATCGATTGCGCGCCTGCGCCGCGGGCTTGCAGGCCGCCGGCAGCACGGTTGGGTCCAAAGAGCCGAATATTTTAGCAAACTATTTGCGCGCCTAGCCGGGATTCGATGAATGCGCGCGTTTTTGTTGGCGTTTTGATCGGATTCCGACCTCTTTCCGCGCTGTTTCAGGCCCGTTTGCGCACTGTTCCAGTGCGCTCGCGGTGCCGCGCCGCCGTTACGCCGCGCCTGCCCACACCCAATTTTCTCGACGGCTCCGCATCAATCAGCGGGCGCCCAAATAAGCAAATGCACCCACCGCGCGTGCGCGCTCTGCCTCTGTCAATGCCGGCTATGCCATTCGACATATTCAGTCGGCGCGCCCATGCTGATAAGCTAATGCACGAACTCGGGGCTGCGCCCGCATCTCGCCGTTTCACCCGCCCTCGCAACGATTCCAACCACTCAGAGACACCATGCCGAATTCGCCGTCCTCGCCCGTCGTCGTCATTGCTCCCGACTCCTTCAAAGGCTCGCTCAGCGCGGAACAGGTCGCGCAAGCGATCGCAGCGGGCATCCGCCGCGCCCGTCCTGGCGCGGAAGTGCGCATCTGCCCGATGGCCGACGGCGGCGAAGGCACGCTCGACGCCATGCTCACGAGCGGCGGCGAACGCCGCACGCTCAGCGTGCGCGGCGCGGCCGGTCCGGTACGCGAAGCGCTCACGGGCCTGCTCGCCGACGGCAGCGCGATCATCGAAACGGCGGAGGTCGTCGGCATTACGGATCCGGTGGGAATGGGCGTGCCCGTCGAGGCGCGCAGCACACGCGGCATGGGCGAGGCGATTCGCGCGCTGTTGGACGCCGGCGTGCGGCGCTTTTTCGTCGCGCTGGGCGGCAGCAGCACCAACGACGGCGGCGCGGGCCTGCTGGCCGGCCTCGGTCTCAAACTGTTCGACGCCCAGGACAATGAACTCGACGCCACGCCGGAACAACTCGCGCGTCTCGCACGAGTGGACGTGTCGCAACTCGACGCGCGTCTCGCGGACACGCAGTTCGTCGGCATGTCGGACGTGGACAATCCGCTTACCGGCGAACACGGCGCAACCGCGGTATTCGGTCCGCAAAAGGGTGTGAAACCGGAGCAGGTTGCCACGATCGACGCAGCACTGGCCCGCTTCGCCGATCTGCTCGAGACGGCGCTCGGCCGCACGGCGCGCGAACTGCCTGGCGCGGGCGCGGCCGGCGGCCTCGGCTTCGCGTTGCATATGCTCGGCGCGCAGTTCGAACCGGGCGCGGAAACCGTCGCGCGACAAATCGGACTGGACGCCGCGCTCGAAGGCGCCGATTGGCTGATCACCGGCGAAGGCCGTTCGGATGTGCAAACGCTGCATGGCAAGGCGCCCTTCATCGCCTGCCGTCACGCACAGGCAGCAGGCGTGCCGGCCACGCTCCTCTCTGGCGGAGTCGACTCAGCCGCCTTGCCGCGCCTCGCCGAATATTTCAGCGGGTGCTTCTCGCCGGCGCCCGGGCCGATCACGCTCGAAGTCGCGATTCGCGACGCGGCGCGTCTGCTGGCGGACGAAGCCGAACAACTGACGCGCCTGAAATACGGCACGCGTTGACCGGCAAGACGGTTGCGGCAACAATCACAGCGCCGCGACCGCTCACACACTACGGGAAGACCATGAAGGACGCCAAAGCCGGGCTCGAACAGTTCCTGACGTACCGTCTGCATGTCCTCAACAAACTCGCCGAACGCGGCATCAGCGAACGCTATCAGAACAAGCTCGGCGTGACCTTGCCTGAAGCGCGCGTGATTGCGTCGGTGGGATCATTCGGGCCGTTCTCGATCATGGAACTGGCAAGGCATGCCAATCTCGACAAAAGCCAGGCAAGCCGCGCCGCCGAGGCGTTGATCAAGCAAGGACTCGTGAAACGCGAGGCGAGCGCCGAAGACGGCCGCGTCGTGCTGGTATCGCTGACGCCCGAAGGCCGCGCGCTGTATCGAAAGGTCATGCCGATCGCGCGCAAATGGAACGGCGATATGTTCGACTGTCTCGACGAGCAGGAGAAGCTCGCCTTCGGTCACGCGCTCGACAAGATCATCGGCACGATGACGGCGCGCGAGGAATGACCTGCACGTCGTAAGCGGCGCTGAATTTAGCTCTTGCCTTCGCCCTGCCCGTTGGCGTCGCCCGTGGTGGAATCGTCAGCCGCCGCGCCCGCTCGGCCGGATCCCGCCGACGTACCCACTGCGCCGGATCCCGCCGACGTACCCGCTGCGCCAGATCCCGCAGACGTACCCGCTATGCCAGATCCTGCAGACGCGCCGGGCACAGCACCCGGCGCAACGCCCGCCTGCGCATGAGCACCACGTGCGAGCCGCCACGCGATCGCTGCAAGCGAGCCCACGGCCAGCAGCAATGCCGCCCATAGCAAATAGCGGCGCATCGCATCCGGATCCCTCGCGGACTGCGCCTTGGCGGCCTGCTCGGGTGATAGCGCCTCACCCAGGCGCGCCGTCGCGGGGACCGCCGAGGCGCCCATCAACAGATCGTCCCGGCTCACCGCCGACGACACCGTCGTCGCACTACCCACCGCCAGGGTGAACGGCGCCGTACCACGCGCGACGAACGTCAGCATCGCCGGACGCCAGCCCGCGGCAACGGTCAGTGTCCCGCTGCCGAGTCCGCCGTTGCGCGGGTCGACCACCACGCGCCATTGTCGATCCGTGTCGGGCGTCAATTCGAGCGAAGGGTTGCTCTGCTCCACGTCGCCATTGTGCAAGCGGAATAATGTCGCGCCCGCGACCTGGCGCCACGGCGCATCCAGCCCCGTGCGCGAATAGACGACCGCGGGCGCGACGGTATTCGGTTGAGGCAGGTTCAGGCGCAACCGGTCGACGGGATACGGGCCGCCCGAGCTGAAGAAATACTCGCCGGGCTTCGGCCCTGCGTGCGCGACGATGCCCTCGCGCCACGCCCGATCCGCGCGCTGCGCCCCGTCGGCGGCAAGCGCCTGACTCTCCATGTCCATCGAGTCGACATACGGCACACCGTCGAGCCAGCGCAAACGCAGGTAGCGCGCGCGATTGCCGTCCAGTTCGATCCGGTCCTGACTCAGCGTGCTGCCGTTGTAGCTGACCTTGAGTAGCTGCGCATCGCCGGCGGGTTGCCAGTGACGCAAATCGTCGCTCGATTCGACCGTGACGCGCCCCTGGTAATTGTCATCGCGCAGGTGCACGAGCAACGCGGTCACGCGACTTGCATGCGACGCGCGTCCGAGGTCGATCAGCTCGGTGTCGTGTTGCGCGCGAGCCGGCGGCGCCGCGGTCGCGCGCAGCGAACCGTCGGCGCCAATCGTCACGCCGAGCGGCGCGCCGGAACTGCCGGCGGTCGCGGGCGGCAATGGAAACCAGCGCACCGGACGTAAAGTAGGCGGCGTGCGGGCGGCCTCGCGTGGCGCATCGAGCGAATACGGCACGGGTTCGCCCGAGCCGTTGAAGACGCGCACGTCGCCGAGATCGTGACGCTGGCTCGCCGCATAGACGGCGGCCGGCAGCGTCACGCTGTAGTACGCGGCGCCTTCTTCGAGTTGCAGCGCGAAATGCTGCGCGAAGTCGTCGTCCGCGACCGCGGGCGCGGACGCCCACATCGCCACGATCGCAAAACACCAGCCGGTCAATGTAAAGACACGCTTCATTGCTTAGTTTCCACGACCAGAGCCTTAGGCGGTAACGGCGAGAAGTAGCCGATCAGCAACAACATCAAACCGATGCCGATAAACGAAACGATCCGCTCGATCCCGGTGACGTGAGACAGATCGAACAGGAACAGCTTGACCACGGTCGCCGCCAGCAGCGCGCCGCCGATGAACCAGAACATCCGGCTCGCCCGCCGCGTCGCCCAGATCATCATGGCAAGCGCACACACAGTCCAGAATACCGATATTGACGCCTGGACGAGCATCGAGTGTGACATGGTCTCGAACTCGTACGGCACGCCGGTCCAATGATGCAGCGTACGCAGCAGCATCGCGTTCAGCCAGATGAATCCGGTCGTGCCCGCCACCACTTGCAACGGCACGCGATATTCGCCGATCGGCACACCGAGCCGGTGAATCCGCACGAGCCAGAACGCCGCCAGCGCGAACACCACCGCCTGCACCAGGTCGAGCGGATTGAGCAACGGCAGACGCGCCCATGTGCCGCCGTCCTGCGTCAGGTTCGCAAAGAACGTCCATACCCACATCACCAGCACGAGCGGCGTCGACGCGATCGCGCACAGCCGCACGATACTGTCGCGGCGCGCGAGCCACAACCCGGCAAAAGCAAACGCGCTCCAGCCGACCAGAAACACCTGCTGCAGACTGAACGACGCGAGCACCGCACCGACATCGTACGCCGCGTGAAAGTGATGATGCAGCGTGCGCAAAAGCAGCGCGTTGAACCACAGGAACAGCGTGGCGAGCACCAGATAATCGAAGGCGCGCGGATGCCATTGCACACCCAACGCGCGCAGTCTGCGCAGCCATACCGCGCAGGCGACGAACGCGAGGATCTGCGCGACGTCGAGCGGATTGAGGATCGGCAGCCACATGAGCGGCGCGGCGCTGCCGTCGCTCGTCACACTCGCGATATTCCACGCCCACAGCAGCACAGCGAGCGGCGCGGCGGCCCACACCTGATATGCCTGCATGAAGCGCGCGACCGGCCAGCGCAGACGGTGCGCGGCACCCGCCAGCAACAGCAGCAGCACACCGAAGCCATACGCCCACGCGCTCCAGCTCCATGCGCCTTCGGGCACGTAGGCTCGCAAACCCCAGTAGCCTTCGAGCGCGGCGAGCGCGCCGGCCGTCCAGAACATCAGCGTATGCAGCGGCGCGAGCAGGATATCGCTGACGTCGCGCTGCTGGCGCCACAACAGTCCATACGCCGAGAGTGCGGCGAGCGCGCCAACCAGCCAGCCGTAACCGCTCACTGGCGCCATGCCCAAGGTGAAGAGCTCGGCGGTAAGCAGCGCGAGAACCGGCACGAGCGCCAGCGCCGGCCATTCGGCAAGCGGCCAGCGCAGCGCGCGGCGCGCGCCGTGTGCGAGCCACGCCGTCAGCACGGCGAAGAGTGCGACGGCGGCCGTATCGAAGCGGGCGTGTTCATAGCCAGGATGAGCGCTCGTGTATGCATGGATTTCGTACAGGCCGCCAAAGGTCCACCACAACAAACCCCACACGCTGGCGACGAGACCGATTTGCGGCATCCACAAATGCCACTCGCCTGCTTCGCTGCGGCCGTGCAAACGCCATCCTGTGAAAATGCCCGCGACCGAGATCAGCACGGAGGCGATGTAGGCGCCGTTCAGGACCGGCCAGACGCTCGCGTCGTGGCTCTGCGTGATCGTGCCGACCGCGTAGGCGCCCGCCGCGGCGAGTTGCAGCAGCAGGCCGAAGCCGAACGCGGTCAGGCGCCGCTGACGCACGGCGAGCCAGGTGATCGCGGCGCCCTCGATGGCCCAGGTCGCGCTCGTCGTCGGTCCGGTGAACGCGAGCGGCACGGCGAGCGTGGCGAAGATCACCGCCAGCGCGAGCATGGCCTCGAACATCATGCCGAGGCGCTCGCGGCGTCGCGAGAGCCAGCCCGCGATCGCAAGGTAGAACGCGGCCAGCGCCACCGCGCTCCACGCCAGACCGAACTCGGTGTTCTTCATCAACGCGGCTTGCAGGCCGATCGCCACTAGCGGCGTGCCGAACACCAGCGTGCCGTCGACGTAATGCTTGAGGGCGATTTCGCGCCGTACCGCGTAGAGCAGCGCGATGCCGACGTACATCAGGAAAAACAGAATCAGGAACGGCTCGGTGCTGGCAAGCAACTCGGGGCGGTAGGCCATCACGCCCCACGCGGCGCCGATCGAAAACGTGAACACGAAGCCGAGCAGATTCAGCGGGCGCCACGCCTTGAACCAGGCGATCGCGAAGATGCCCGCGTTGAGCAGCGCGTAGTAGCTGAACAGCATGACGTGACTGCCGCCGCCCGTCGACAGCAATATCGGCGCGAGAAAACCGCCCGCGCTGCCCATGAAGGCCAGCGACGAAGCAATCTGCCGGACCGCCAGGAATGCGCTGAGCGCGCAGATCGCAACCATCAGCGGCAAGGCTGCGCCCGCCGGTAGCAAATGGTAGAGCCTCGTGGCCGCGAACACGGTCAGATACAGCGCGCCGACGCCGCCGCCTTGCAGGACCAACCCATACGCGCCGCGTCGCTCGCCGATGCGCCAGCCGAGCACGAGCAAGGCGGTCGCGGCGAACGCTACACCGGCGAGGCGGAATTCGATCGGCAGCAGGCTGTTGTCGGCGGCGTATTTAAGCAGGAAGGCAATGCCGAAAAACAGCACGATGATGCCCACCCGCACGACCGCGTTGCCACCTAAAAGCCAGTCGCGGCCCGCTTTGAGGAGGCGCTCGGCAAGATCGGGGCCGCTTGGAGGCGCGAGTGGTGAAGGTGGAACGGGAGGCTGCGGCGCTGACACTGTCGGCTGGGCGGAAACGGGCTGTGCGGCTGAGGCGCCGAGAGTGGCGCTTGGTGCGCTTGGTGCGTTTGGTGCGCTCGGTGCGCTTGGTGCGCTCGGTGCGCTTGGTGGGCTTGACGCACTTGATGCACTTAGTGCACTTGGAGCGCCCGTTGCACCGGCTACGCTCGCCGCACTCGGAGCGGCCAGCACCATCGCTTCGGCGCTTGTCGATGAGCGCGCAGCGGCGAGTTGCGTCGCCGGCACCTCAAGCTGCGGACGTACCGTCCGCTCATTGGCCGGCGGGATCGCATAGGGACTCGACGCGGCGTCCGATGGCAACCGCCTGAACGCCGCAGTATCAGCGGCCTGCGCATGAGCATCCGTAGCATCCTCGACGCCTCCCGCTCGCAACTGACGAATCTCGCCGCGCAACGCGACGATCTCCCGTTCGAGCCGCTCGACCCGCGCCGCCAGTTCGCCCGGAGGATTCCAGCCATCAGTCGTGGCCGCTTTGGCCGCGGATCCCGTCGCGGCATCCGAAGACTTCTTTTGCAGCAGACGCGAAAACGCAAAGCCGGCCGCGGCGCCCAGCACTGCACCGAGGCTGATTGAGAAATCGTTCGACAAGGCGGCCAGCATGCCGACCACCGCGCCAAGCACGGTCAATATCACGCTCATCGCATCCCTCTTTTTTATTGTGTTCTATAGCGAGATTTGTTTGGTCACGCACGGATTAATCCGCGAGTATTACGTCAACGATACGGCGAAAATCGGCGCGGAGAATACCATGTAAGTCGCGCTTTCGAGCCAACTATGAAGTGAATGGCGCATGTGCAACGATGTTTAATGATTTTTCCGACGACATTCCGCCATTAGTCTCCACCGGATCGATTTCCGCGGCCGCGCAGTCCGCACTAGCGAATACTTCGATTAGATCAGCCGGCGAATTAGCAAACTGTGGCAATGACCACTACCGGAGCGCATCTCATAGGGGCATCGGTCGGATCGCGTGGGGTCGTCAATACAGTCCCGTACCGGCGGACGCTCACGACAAGCCGCCAACCATGTCAAAATTCGCCACCGGCCATTGGGCCATCCCTCTCCCACATTTCATCCAAGGAAGTTGCAGTGGACATCAACAAACAGGTCGCGGCCCTCACCGCTTCGGAACTCCAGACGGCCGGCGCGAGCCAGGCCACGGCGATTGCGGTCAGCGTGCTGCTGCGTCATCTGCGCTCGCCTGAGCTGGCGAAGCTGTTGTCGTCGGCGTTCGAAAACCATCAGGCGGTCATGCTGCAAACGCCGTGGCCCGAGCCGATGCTGCAGGCGTTCGAGTCGACCCGCCGGTTCCTCGAAGGCGCCACGCAAGCAGACCTGCCGGGCACGCAAGCGCCTGCGCAAACGCCGGACGCCTGAGCGCGGCCGGGACACTTCAGGAAGACGCCGCGAGCAGCGTGCCAAGCCAGGCGCGCAGCGCCGATATCTCCTCCGCGCATACTGAATGCGGCATCGGATACGCGCTCCAATCGACCTTGCAACCTCGTGTGATCGCAAAGTCGCGCGCGGCCTCCCCTAACTGGATCGGTAACACGTCGTCGTCTATGCCATGCGCGGCAAAGATAGGCGTGCCACGGTTCGCGGCGCTCAAGCGGCGGTCAATAAAGCCCGGCGACGGCACATAACCCGACAACACGATCAAGCCGGCAAGTGTCTCAGGGTGCGTCAGCCCTGCTGAATAGGTCATCGCCGCGCCTTGCGAAAACCCCGCGAGAAAGATGTTCGAAGTGGGAATGCCGCGCCGGTTCTGCGCTTCGATCAATTGCCGCACGGTTGCACAAGACGATTCGATACCCGCTTCGTCAACTTGCTCATGGATGCTCTGAAACGACCGGATGTCGTACCACGCGCGCATCACGTAGCCGTTGTTTGCGGTAACGGCAATCTCCGGCGCATTGGGAAACACGAAGCGCACGGCAGGCGCATCGCCGAGACGCAGTTCGGGCACGAGCGACACGAAGTCGTTGGCGTCGGCGCCGAGACCGTGCATCAGGATCACGGCGAATCCGGGATTCGGCGCACTTTCAATTTCAATTGTTGGCGGTTGCTCGGTCATATTGCGACTACTCGGTTTTAAGAAGCGTTCAGAGGATCGGGAGTACACGCAGGATACCGCCAAGCGAGACAAGCCACATCAGTCATATCGATTGTCATCGTGTCCAGCCGTCAAGTCGCAGGCGGGGACGGCTCGCCTCCTTCGCCTGTTTCCCCAAGAGCCCCCGATACTCCGATTGTCGATCGCAGGACGTTCGATTCAAAGCCTATCTCCTCCCGCCTCGGCCCGCGACCGCGACCGCCCGCGTCCTGCCGCACTGCGCGCCGGCGCCACGACCTCGGCGAGCAGTTCCTCGTGCAGCGCTCGCAAGGACCTCGACGAACGCCGACGCCAGCCGCTCTCGCGGCCGGTGCGGCGGAAACAGCAGGTAGGTCTGACGCCGGTGTGCCGATCCGCGCGCTGGTCGATACGACGCGTCAGGAAGATCGCTGGCGCGCGAAGCGTCACATGTTGGCGGCGCTGCGCGCGTGGCCGTTTCTGAGCAAAAGGCTTGCAACTGATCCGCACGCTGCGCGAAGCGAACGTGCCGATCTTCGAGGCCGCGGACGATCTGCGCGCGGAAGCGCGCATCGGCACGGATCACGTCGAGCGTGCCGCCGCGCTTCACTTCACGACGCAAGGCACGGCGCATCGTCTCGAAGCCGATGTGATCCTGCTGCATCAGGGCGTCGTGCCGAACACGCAATTCACGCAGGCGCTGCGCGCCGCGCACCGCTGGGACGACGCGCAACTGTGCTTCACCCCGACAGTCGATGCGTGGGGCGAACTGAACGTGCCCGGCCTCTTCGTCGCGGGCGATGGCGCGGGCATCGGCGGCGCGCAGGCGGCCGCCTTGCAGGGCACGCTCGCGGGTCTCGCGGCTGCCGCGCAACTCGGCGCGCTCACGTCTGAGGCGCGCGATGCCGAAGCCGTCGCGCATCGCAGCGCGCTCGCGGGCGTCATGCGCGTCCGGCCATTTCTCGACAGCCTGTATCGTCCGCGCGACATCAACCGCATTCCGCGCGACGAAACCATCGTGTGCCGTTGCGAGGAAGTCACCGCGGGCGAGTTGCGCAAGTTCGTCGAGCTCGGCTGTGTCGGGCCCAATCAGGCGAAGTCGTTCGGACGCTGCGGCATGGGTCCGTGTCAGGGACGCATGGGCGGTCTCACGGTGACCGAACTGATCGCCGACGCGCGCCATGTCTCGCCCGCCGAAGTCGGCTATTACCGCATCCGTCCGCCGATCAAGCCGCTCACGCTCGGAGAACTCGCCGGTGAGTGACGCGAACGACATCCAGGGAGCCGATGTCCTCGTGATCGGCGGCGGGCTGCACGGCACGAGCAGCGCGTTCCACCTGGCACGGCGACCAACGTATGAGCCGCGTCGTCAAAGCCGGCGGCCTCGTGTTCGTCGGCGGCCAGACTTCCGCCGATCCCACCCCTGACGTAAAGCTCCAGACCGCGAAGGTGCTGGAAAAAATCGACGGCTATCTGGAGAAGGCCGGCATCGACAAGACGCGCCTCGTTTCCGCACAAGTCTGGCTCGCGGACATTGCCCGCGATTTCGCAGGCATGAACGAAGTGTGGGATGCGTGGGTGCCGCAAGGTCACGCACCGGCGCGCGCGACGGTGCAAGCGAAGCTCGCCGCGCCCGAGTTGCTCGTCGAGATCGCGTTCGTGGCACTGGGTTAAGCGGCGCCGTTAGCGCGTCCGCGCCGCGCTGATCTCGGCGTGTCGATGCCTGGCCGCCCAATCCATGAGCTTTGCAAGCGGCCCGTCACCAGGGAACGGCCCGTCCGAGATAGTCAAGGTAATGCAAGCCGGCGCGCCCTTCATAAGCCTCGATCGTATTGACCAGGTTCGGAATGCTTTCTTCGATGGTCAAGCGCGCCGTGGGACCGCCCATGTCTGTCTGGACCCATCCAGGCGCCATGAGCAGGAGGCTCCGCGGATAGCTGGCGCTGCGAGCCGTGAAGGTACGCATGAACATATTCAGTGCGGCCTTGCTCCCTCTGTAGACTTCATAGTTCGCGTTAGTGGCATTGGTGATACTGCCCTGCCCCGAAGACATGACACCGATCGTTCCAGTCGGCGGGACAAGGTCTTGAAACGCCTCGATGACCCTCATCGGACTCAGCGAGTTCGTTACCATGACCCGGACGAATTCCTCGGTCGAGACGTCCGCTAGCGTTTCACGATCGTCGTTCTTGACGCCTGCGTTCACGAAAAGCACATCTATCCGACGACCTTCAAGACGGGTGCGCAGCGCGGCGATCTGCTCGGGAATGGTGATATCGACAGTGTCTACTTCGAGCGCGCCAGCGAAGGCTTCTGCTACGTGCCGAAGCTTTTCTGTCGAAGCAGCTCGCCCGGTGGCGATGACTCGGTAGCCGCGCTTCAAAAACTCCTCGACCATCGCCAGGCCAAGGCCGCGCGAGGCGCCGATAAGGAGAACGGTTTTCTGCGAAGGGGTGTCTTGCATGGCATCCTCGATAAACAAAGCCGCTCTCGAACCTGAAAGTAACGAGAGCGATCCTTTCGGGTCAATCACGCAGACCAATGTAGCGGTTCATCAGGGATGGCGGAAGCCGCACTGAATGCAACTAATATATGCATCGGACGCCATACCTCACCTTGCTTACTGCGATCAAGCGATGCCTGAACCGGACCTCAATCTACTTTTCGCGCTCGATGCGTTGCTGCCCGAGTGAAGCGTCACACGTGCCGCTCGGTCGTTGTATCTCAGTGCCTCAGCAATGAGCCGCACGAAAGATCACGAAGACTTCGCGTCTCCGGCATTGCGCGCGGGACACAGGCGCCATGCGGCCTTTGGTGCAGCGACGGTCCCGCCGGCGTGACGCCACCAGCGTTCGCCGCGATGCGGCGCGCTCAGATCCAGCCGCTCGCCCATGCGGGGCGTCGACAGCGCGACGCCGCGCGCGAGGGCCAGTGCCATCACCCTTTCGAATGGCTCCTGCCAGCGGTGCATCGCGAGGTCGAAGGTGCCGTTGTGAATCGGCACGAGCCAACGGCCACGCAGATCGATGTGCGTCTGCACGGTTTCTTCGGGCTGCATATGAACGTACGGCCACTGCGCGTCGTAGGCGCCCGTCTCGACCAGCGTGACGTCGAACGGCCCAAGGCGCTCGCCGATCGTCCTGAAGCCATCGAAGTAGCCGGTGTCGCCGCTGAAGAACACGCGCAGATCATCGTCGAAGATCACCCACGACGCCCATAACGTACTGTTACCGTCGAACAGGCTACGGCCGGAAAAATGCTGCGCGGGCGTAGCCGTGAATTGCACCCCGTCCACCTTGGTGCCCTGCCACCAGTCGAACTGCCGAACCTTCGACGCGTCGATGCCCCATTCGATCAGCCGGTCGCCGACGCCGAGCGGCGTCAGAAACACGCCGGTTGTCTCCGCGAGCGCGAGCACGGTCTCGCGGTCCAGGTGGTCGTAATGGTCGTGCGACAGGATCACGCCGCGCAACGGTGGCAAATCGGCGAGCGCGATCGGCGGCGCATGGAAGCGCTTCGGGCCAAGATGCCGGAACGGAGAGGCTCGTTCGGCGAACACGGGATCGGTCAGCCAGAACTGGCCGCGCAGCTTCAGCAGCATCGTCGAATGGCCGAGCCGGTAGAGACTGCGGTCGGGCGCCGCATCGAGCTGCGCACGCGTCAGCGCATCGACGGGCAACGCTTCCGTCGGCACGGTGCCGCTCGGCTTGTTGAGCAACACGTTCCACACAATGCCGAGCGTCTTGCGCAGGCCTTCAGTGGGACGCGGCTTGACGTTGCGAAAGCGTTCCCCGTTATGCTGCGGCGAGGTGCTGGACAACGCGCGACCGCGACGCGCGGCGGTAAAGCCGAGCACGCGGCTCACAAGAGCGGGAAGCGACGTCATGAGGTAGGCCGTCCAAAGAGAAATGTACACTCGGCAGTGTAGTTTATTTTCGAGAAAAGTAAACTGCCCGGTGTAAAATCCGTTGATGGATCCAAGTGCCACCCATCAACGCCTGACTGACCGCAAGCGTGTCGCCATCGTCGGCGCCGCGATCGAGGAATTCCTCGCGGCCGGCTACGACGCGACCAGCATGGACCGTATCGCCGCCCGCGCGAACGTCTCGAAACGTACGGTCTATAACCATTTCCCAAGCAAGGAAGTCCTTTTCGCGGCGATTCTCCATCAGTTGTGGGACGCGAGCCAAACGGGCGATGCGCCCACCTACCGCGCCGAAGAACCGTTGCGCGCGCAGCTGCTCGACCTGTTGGGCCGCAAGCTGCGGCTGCTGAACGACGAGTCCTTCCTGTCGCTGGCACGTGTGGCGATCGCGGCCGGCATCCATTCACCGGAGCGAGCGCGGGACATGGTCGCCCGACTCGGCGAACGCGAGGAGGACCTGACCGTGTGGATCCGGGCGGCCGTCGCCGACGGCCGTCTGAAGACCGACAATCCGCTCTTCGCGGCGCTGCAGCTGCAGGCGCTGGTGAAGTCCTTCGCCTTCTGGCCGCAGGTGACGATGGGCCAGGCGCCGCTCGGCGAACTGGAGCAAAAGCAGGTCGCGGAATCGGCCGCTGACATGTTCCTCGCACGCTATGCATGAGCGGACCGCCGGGCCGCATTCATGTGCATGAGGGTCGGCCAAGCGCCCTGTTCGAGCGACTACAATCGATATTTTCGACTCGTTCAAACTGTGCCGATGTCCCAAAAGATCGACTACCTCAACCCCGCCCTTCCTGCCGGCCTCCGGCGCGTGTCGATGCCCGTGGTCGACGCGACCCCAACAACGCTTGACGGATTTG
Source organism: Paraburkholderia aromaticivorans (assembly GCF_012689525.1). Lineage (NCBI taxonomy): Bacteria > Pseudomonadati > Pseudomonadota > Betaproteobacteria > Burkholderiales > Burkholderiaceae > Paraburkholderia > Paraburkholderia aromaticivorans. The sequence continues at coordinate 2,032,961 of NZ_CP051516.1, read as the reverse complement.
GCCGGCTCGTGGCCGACCCGAGCGAGTGCACGATCGAGATCGTGCAGTGGCCGGCGGTGGGCTCGCGGCCCATCGACCCCGGAACCGGCGATGAGGCCGGCACCACCGAAGGCACGTTCGTGAGCGAATGGCGCGGGGACATTCTCTACGGTCGAAACGAGGCGGTGGGCGGTCACTACGTTCTTGCGTACGCAACGGAGCCTGAAGCTGCCCGCGACGACCACGCCCATGCACCGGAACGGATGTTGCTGTGGCACGCGAACTACCACCCGGATGGCGGACAACTGTTCTTTCCTCTCGACCATCGGCCGTTCTACGTTCCCCTGGCATTGCCCGGCGACGACATTGCGCCGGAGAAGTTCGTGTGCTTTCGCTTCGATGGAAAGCAAGGGCTCTACATCCATCCGAACATCTGGCATGAAGGGGTGTTCACTCATGAAGGCACGCAGCGGTTCTTCGATAAGCAGGGCGCCGTCCACGCACGGGTCTCTGTCGACTTTGCCCGCGAGTTTGGCTGCCTTCTCGAGGCGCCGATCGCCCGTGACGCCCGACTGTCTGGCCGAGGCGGCGACCTGCAGCGGTAGGGAGCACGCCGCGGCGACGGGCAGTAGAATCGCAAGAAGCCACGCGCGTTGACGTCGCCAGGACGCATGGCGCGGCAGCCAACCGTATCAAGGATTTCTGCAGGAAAGCCCGGCGCGCACCGACGGGTCTCGGACGCGCCCTTTCTGCCAGGGAGATCTCATGAAGGTGCTCGCCGTACATCCCAGCGGCCTGATGTACACCCGCGTGTTCCTGCGACTCGAACCGCTCGGCCTGGAGACGGTCGCGGCCGTCCTCCGCGCGGCTGCGCACGAGGTCCGGTTGCTCGACTCGCAAGTCGAATCGCATCGCGATCTGGAGCGGCTGATCCGCAAATGGCGTCCTGATGCCGTCTGTTTCTCCGGCAACTACCTCGCCAATATTCCCGAAATCATCGATCTGTCGAAAGCGATCAAGGCGCAATGGCCCGACTGCTTTGTGTTCGTCGGCGGACACAGCGCGTCGTTCACCGCAGCCGATATGCTCAGGCACTATGTGCACGGGCCGGCGGGACGCAAGGGCCGCAAGGGCCGCAAGCTCGACGATGCAACGGGGAGCTTCGTCGACGAAACCCGCATGGGTACGGGCTGATGTTTTAGTCTAGCCTCGCCCTGGTACATCGAACCGAGATAAACGCCATTCGGGTATCCTCAATACTGATACGAGAGTGACCACAACGAAGAGGCGACAGTGCTTGAACTTTCGGTTCGTGACAAAGCAATGCTGAGTGGTGAATTGGGTGATGGTGCAGCACTCGCAATGCGAATAGTTGCCGCCACAGCGCATGTGATGGACGCCCAGGAACTCGTCGACATTTCCTCCGCGCACATCGACGGCTGCCTATATCACGGATCCGTCAGTCTCGATTTCGTCGAACGGTTTGTCGCGTCCGGAACGCGGGTCTCCGTTCCGACCACACTCAATGTCGGGTCGCTCGATCTGATTCATCCGGAGCTGTATCGCGGCAAAGCGGACATCGCGAGTGCCGCGAAACGCCTGATGGAAGCGCATCTGGAACTCGGGTGCGAAGCGACCTTCACCTGCGCGCCGTACCAGCTCAAGCACCGTCCACGACTGGGCGATCAGATCGCATGGGCTGAGTCGAACGCGATCGTTTTCGCCAACTCCGTGTTGGGCGCCCGTACCAGTCGCTACGGCGATTTTCTCGATCTTGCGGCGGCGATTACCGGCCGCGTGCCCAACGCCGGACTGCATGTCACCGAAAACCGGGCCGCCCGCATCGTGCTCGAAGCGCCCAGCTTTGGCGATTCTCCGCGGCGCGACGCCTGCTTCGCGGCGCTCGGTTTTCTGCTCGGCCTCAATGCTGGCGCAACCGTGGCCGCAATCACCGGACTCTCTCTCGACACGACGGAGGACGAGCTCAAGTCTCTGGGCGCGGCAGCCGCTTCCAGTGGCTCCGTAGCGCTCTTTCACGCGGTCGGCATCACGCCGGAGGCGCCGACACTCGACCACGCGCTGCAGGGCGGCGAGCCGGAGCGGACGATCGTGGTCACCGAGGCGGATCTCGTCGGCATCCATCGAAAGTGGAACACTGCTAGTGCTGGCGATCCACTCGCCGCGATCAGTCTGGGAACCCCGCATTTTTCTGTCGATGAGTTCCTCAAACTGGGCAAATTGTTCGAAGAACACGATGGCTCGCCGCGCTGCGACTTCTATGTCAACACGAGCCGTTTCGTTCTGTGGCAGATCGAAGCGGAAGGGCTCGCCCAGCAACTCGCTTCCCGGGGCGTTCAGATCGTGGTGGACACCTGCACCTACATCACGCCCGTGATGAAACAGATCAGTGGACTGGTGATGACCAACTCAGGGAAATGGGCCCATTACGCACCTGCGAACATCGGTGTCACCGTTGCGTTTGGGAGCATGTCCGAGTGTGTTCGCTCGGCCTTCGAAGGGAGAGTTTGCATCGATGAACTGGCCGGCTAGAGCGACGACCATGATTTCGCCCACTACCGTGCTCGCCGGGCAAGTACTCGTTCCGGGCCGGGCAAGCGGCCTTGCAATCGCGTTGCCTCCCTTGAGTTTTTGGGGCGGCTACGACGCCGAAAGCGGGATGATCATCGACAAGACCCATTCCGGTTACGGACAAAGCCTGAAAGGCCGGATACTCGTGATGGCGCGAGCGCGCGGGTCGAGTTCCAGCAGCAGCGTGCTGGCCGAAGCGTTGCGCAATGGGACGGGCCCGAGCGGCATCATCCTGGCGGAACGCGACCTGATTCTCGCCATTGGTGTGATTGCCGCCAATGAACTCTACGCCCTCAACGTGCCAGTGGTGAGCGTCGACGAAAACGTGTTCGCGCAGATCACGTCTTTCACCGCGACGCTGGAGATCGATGCGTGCGATGCTGACCGGCCCGCGCGCATTTATGCCGCAGACGGTGAACGCGAAGCAAGCCGCAACGCGTAGCGATTTTCCGCTGCGTTCCGGTCATACGGAATCTGTTTGGAAACCCGGATAGCGACCGGCCGGCGCAATCAGCGTGTCACCACCGCCTCGACAACGGACATGATCTGGTGCGCAGCCGTCTTGACGTGTTGCTCCAGCAGTTTGGCTCCGAGCTTCGCGTCGCGTTTCCTGCATGCCTCGACCAACGCCATGTGTTCGTCATGCGACTGTTCTCGGATCGGCACCTGGACGGCCTGAAAACGGAAATACCGATCGCAGCGGTCATGCAGCACCCGCAACAACTGCAGCGTGATATCCCGCTGCGCAGGCAGATAGAGCGTTTCGTGCAAACGCCAGTTCAGTTGCCCCCACACTCCCGAGTCCGCCTTGTCCATTTCCTTGACGAGCCGCTCCGCCTTGCCCATCTCGGCCTCGGTGATGCGCGGAATAGCTTCCGAAAATATCCACGGTTCAAGACGCAACCGAATGTCGAAGGTCTCCTTCACCTCGTCGATCGACAACTCGGCGACATACGCACCCTTGTGCGGCACATTGATCAGCAGCCCCTCGGCCGTCAGGCGGGTGATAGCCTCGCGGATAGGAACACGGCTGACGCCGAGTTCCTCGGCGAGCGCCTCCTGCCGCAATACTTCACCCGGTGCCAGGTCGCCGCTCAGGATTCGCTGCCGAACCGCCGTGGTGACGAGTTCGACCGTAGTTGGCCGGACGATTTTTCGCGTGCTTTCGTCCGCGATCGCTTCGCTCGTCGCGGGGGCCTCTTTGGTACGACGTTTGGCGGCTACCGGTGGCATGGTCAGGTTCAATGGAGGATTCAGGATACAGTGAACATGCTATCACGCCTCCGGCTTTCGGATACAAAATCCAATGAGCGGCGCTGCGTCACTGCAACGTCTGCCGTACCCACGCGCCGTTCTTCATCACGCCGGCGATGCGCTCACCTTGCCCGGTCAGGGCACTGATGTCCGTTAGCGGATCACCATCGACTATCAGCAGATCAGCGAAGGCGCCCGCGGACACGACGCCCAGACGGCCCTCCTGCCCGACGATCTCGGCACCCACGGCGGTGGCCTGACAGATCGTCTCGAAAGCACCGAGAAGGGCCGAACGGATCGTCAGTTCATCGCTTTGATACTGATGCATGTCGCCCAGCAGATCGGTGCCGAGACCCATTTTCACTCCGTTGCGTTTGAGAAGCTCAAGTGCCCTCAGGCCCTGGATACGAACGTTCTCGTTTTTCGCCAGCGCGCTTTCCGCTACACCGGCTTTGGCACCGACCTTGTTCATCGCGTCATAGGTGACGAGCGTCGGCACCGCAAACGCGCCAAACTCCGCCATGACGGCCGCCGCCTCGTCGTCGATCAGGTTGCCGTGCTCGATCGTACGCACGCCGAGCTTCACGGCGCGAGCGATCGCTTTGCCGGTGTAGGCATGTGCCATGACATAGGTCTGATGCGACGTGGCTTCCTCGACGACAGCCTTGATCTCGTCGACGGAAAACTGCAGATTGCCGATCGGATCCGTCGGCGACGCAACGCCACCCGACGCCATGATCTTGATGTGGTGCGCGCCAGCGCGCATCTCTTCTCGCACGGCCTTGCGCACGTCGTCCACGCCGTCGACGATCCGTCCGATCGCCCCGAGGTTACGATGGCAGCCACAAGGGTCGGGATCGGAGTTGTCGAAGCGCTCGCGAAAGTCGCCGTGGCCTCCCGTTTGTGAGAGTGCCTTGCCGGCCACGAATAACCGCGGCCCGGCGATCACGCCTTCCTCGATGGCGCGCGAGAGCGCGTAGTCGGCGCCGCCCGCGTCCCGCACGGTCGTGAAGCCCCGGTTGAGCATGCCGCTCAGGATCGGCACGGCCCGCAAGACGGCAAAGGTATTCGGCAAACGCCCATTGTTCCCAAGGTGCGCCACCGAGGCAATGACGTGCGCATGGCAATCGATCATGCCGGGCATGACTGTCTTGCCCCCGACATCGATCACCTGCGCGCCATCTGTCGACACCGGCTCGCGGGTCACTTCCTTGATGACCTCCCCGTCCACGACAATCGAATAGCGGGCCGTGTCGTTTTCGTGATTCACGTCCAGGACACGTGCGTTTTTCAGGATCAACATTTCGATTCCTCAACGGATTGTTGAGCGGCCCGCGGGCCGCGGTAGATCACTTCAGCAAAAAGCCTTTGGCGAGCGGATCACGGTCGTCGACAAAGATCGTGTTGTGTCCGGTCACCCGCGCCCACCCTTCGATGCTCGGAATAATCGCGTCGAATTCACCGACCCGGGTCGCTTCTTCCGGAACACCATTGAAAAGCGTGCCGATAATGCTTTCGTGAACAAAACGCTCACCGATCTTGAGTTTGCCCTTGCCGACCAGCTGTGCCATCCGGGCGGAAGTCCCCGTGCCGCAGGGTGACCTGTCGATGGCCTTGTCACCGTAGAACACCGCATTGCGTGCGTTTGCACCTTCGACCGTCGGTTCACCTGTCCACATCACGTGGCTTAGACCACGGATCTCTGCCTTTTCGGGGTGAACAAACTGATACTTCTCGTTCGCTTTCTGACGCAGGATCGGACTCAGACGCTGGATATCCGAAGGCTTGAGCGTGTGGAGGCCACCGAAGTTTTTCTGCGGTTCGACGATCGCATAGAAATTTCCGCCGTAGGCGACATCGAAGCGGATTTCGCCGAGCCCCTCGACGTCGACCGTCAGGTCCGTGGAGTGAAGGAATGACGGAACATTGATGAGCTGCACGGAATCGACGTTGTCTCCGTCCATCTTGTAGCGCGCAACCACGAGACCGGCTGGCGTGTCCAGATGCAGCACACCGGGTTCACGCGGACGCACCAGACCGTGTTCGATGGCTGTTGTCACCGTCCCGATGGTGCCGTGACCGCACATGGGCAGACAGCCGCTCACCTCGATAAACAGAATGGCAACGTCACAATCGGGACGGGTCGGCGGATAAAGGATACTGCCCGACATCACTTCATGGCCCCGAGGTTCGAACATGAGCGATGTCCGGATCCAGTCGAACTCGCGCTCGAAATGCGCGCGCCGCTCGATCATGTTCGCGCCTTCCAGCCGCGGTGCACCTACTGCGACGACGCGGACCGGATTGCCACAAGTATGTCCGTCGATGCAAAAGAACGTCGATTTCATAGCCCTGCTCCATCCAGAATGACCTGCAAAAAGTAGCCCGGTCCAGGCCCATCCGCATTACTTCGACAGGCCGCGCACGTCGGCGAGCGTCTTCTCCACGATCGCAACGACCTTCTCGCGTTCTTCGCCTTCGAGTTTCAGTCGCGGAGCCTTGACGGTTTCCGGGTAGCCCGCCGTGATGTTCTCCGCCAGCTTGATGTACTGAACGAGCTTCACGTGCGTATCCAGGTGGAACAGGTCGATCAGTACACGGTACAGCTTGCGGGCCGATTCATAGTCGCCGGCAACCGCCAGATTCAGCAGTTCAACCGATTCCTTCGGCACGGCGTTAGCCATGCCCGAGACCCAGCACTTCACGCCCAACGCCGCCGACTCGAGCACCAGATCGTCGACACCGCACACGACCGCAAGCCGATCGCCGAACCGGCCAATCAGATCCGTGACGCGCGTCGTGTCATACGACTCTTCCTTGATGGCTTCGATCGTCGGCTCTTCCAGCAATTTCGCCACGAGGTCCGGCGTGAGGTCCACGCCGTAGCCGCGCGGGTTGTTATAGAGCAGGATCGACAGCTTCGACGCTTGCGCGATCGTCTTATAGAAGGCGACAGTTTCGCGCGCGTCGGACTTGTACGTCAGTCCCGGGAAAACCATCAGACCCTGAACGCCGAGCGCCTCCGCTTCCTTCGCGTACTGGACCGCGCTTGCCGTATTGGTTTCGGCGAGACCGGCAATTACCGGCACGCGGCCGTTCACGGTCTCGACAGCAAGCCTGATCACTGTGCGCTTCTCTTCCGGCGTGAGCTGGGCGTTCTCACCGACCATGCCCATCATGACGACGCCACCGACGCCGTTCTCGATGAGGCGATTCAGACCTGCCTTGATCGCGTCGCGATCAAGGGAACCGTCGTCCTTCAGCTTCGTGGTGACAGCGGGGAACACACCTTTCCAGTTGACTTGCATGGCTACACCTTTCCAAAAAAATGATAATCAGAGGCGGGATGTCCCGCGGGTCGATCGAGGTCACGGGGCCCCGTTAATTCCGGAAGCGGCTGATCGAGTACGGCTCGAGACCGATTCCGGGTGTTCGATTGGCAAGCAGGTCCGCAACCAGCGCACCTGTCGTTGCCGATTGCGTCAGCCCAAGATGACCGTGGCCGAACGCATAAATGACGGACGGTGTGCGTGGCGACCGCCCAATGACGGGCAACGAATCCGGTGTGGCAGGCCGGTGTCCCATCCACTTCACTGCGCCCTTGTCGTTGATGCCGGGCAGGAAGCGCTTGCCGAGCGCGAGCAGCGCGTCACTGCGCTTGTAGTTTGGCGGCGCCTTGAGGCCGGCGAACTCCGCCGCACCGCCAATGCGCACGCCGATATCAAGCGGGGTGGCGACAAACTTGCGCTCGGCAAAAATCACTTCGCGCGACAGGCTGATGCCATGCGCGGGAAGCGTCGTGTTGTAACCGCGCTCGCTGTCCAGCAGGACGCGGTCGCCGATCGATCCGGCCAGCGCGGCGGACCACGCACCCGTCGCCACGACGAGGCGGCGCCCCTTCACCCGTTCACCGGTCTCGGTGACCGCTGCTGGCGCGAGCGCGTCGGCGAGATCAAGCGCCTTCACGGTGCCGACGACAAAAGTAGCGCCGAGTTGCTTCACGCGCTCACGCAGCTGAGTCACGAGACGCTTCGGGTCACCGATGTGCGACCAGTCGTCGAGAAATACACCGTGGCGGAAAACCGGCGCGAGAGACGGCTCGCAGTCGCGAACTTCGTCGGCCGACATGGCGTGCCAGCGCACGCCCAGATCCCGCTTGAATTCCCACTCATGCTGATCCGCGGCGAAGGCTTCGTCGGTCTCGTAGACCGTCAATGCGCCGCGGCGATAGAAGCTGTCCATCGCTCCGATGTCCTCGAACATCGGGACGATGTCGTCGTAGACACGGTTGTTCAGCCTGGCGAGAGCCAGCGAGATTTCGCGGAAACGGTCCTTGTTGCCTGAGCGCTGAAACTCCATGAACCAGGGCAACGCGGCCGGCACATGTTTCCAGTCGAGCGCCAGCGGCCCCAGCGGATCGAACAGCCACTTCAGCGCCTTCATGTACAAGCCGTTCACTGAAATGGGCGTGCTCTCCGTCACGGCGATACCGCCCGCGTTTCCGTGCGACGTACGGTCGCCTTCGAAGTCGCGGTCGATGATGGTGACGGTCGCGCCGTCGCGCAGCGCGGACCACGCGCAGGCAAGACCGACGATTCCGCTACCGATAACCACGACCTCGGGGGTCGTCCGTGAGGTTTGAGCTTGCTGGGTCATTTCCGTGAGTGGAGGTATTGCATGGGCGGACAGCAGACCTGCCGTTCGCCGTTGCGTCAGTTACTTGGATCCGAGTACCGTAAGCGGCTTCCACTGTCCGCTTTCACACTTGTAGACGGTGATGATGGCGTCACGCAGATCGCCGAACTTGTCGTAGGCGAAGTGCTCACTCGTGACACCCTTCATGTCGGTCTTCGCGAGCACCGGCAGGTAGACGGCCGGGTCCGACGAATTGGCTTTCTGCATGGCCTGCATCATGGCCATCGCGCCGTCGTACGTGTACGGCGCATAGGTTGTCGGTTCAGCGCCGAACTTGCTCTTGTAGCGTTGCGTGAAGCCCGCGCCGCCTGGCATCCTGTCGAGCGGCAGTCCCGCGAGCGAGACAATCGCGCCATCCGCTGCCGATCCGGCGATCTTGATAAAGTCTTCCGTCTTCGACATTTCACCCGAAGCAAACGTTGCCTTCATTGCCAGCGAGCGCGCCTGCTTCACCAGCGGTGCGGACTGCGCATCGGCTCCTGCGTAGTAGATGAAATCGGGATTCTTCGACTTGATGCCGGTCAGAATCGCCTTGAAGTCGACGGCCTTGTCGGACGTGAACTGATGATCGATGATGTTGCCGCCAGCCGCCTTCACCGCCGTCTCGAACTGCTCCGCAAGACCCTGGCCGTATGCCGTGCGGTCATCGATGATTGCAATGCGCTTCGCGTGCAGCGTCTCGACGACGTACTTGCCCATCACGCTGCCCTGCTGCGTATCCGACGTCATCATCCGGAACGTAGTCTTGAAACCCTGACGCGTATAGGCGGGCGCGGTTGCCGTCGAAATCTGCGGAATGCCCGCGTGTGAGTAGATCGCCGAAGCGGGGATCGTCACCCCGGAATTGAAGTGGCCGAGCATGCCCTTGATGCCGTCATCGACCAGCTTCTGGGCGACGACCGTGCCCGTCTTCGGGTCGGCCTGGTCGTCGAGCGCCTCCAGTATGAACTTCGTTTCCTTGCCGTCGACCTTGGGCTTCGTGGCATTGAAGTCGTCGATGGCGAGTTGCACGCCCGATTCAAAATCCTTGCCGTACTGCGCCTGCGCGCCTGTCATCGGAGCAGCCAGGCCCAACTTGACCGTTTGTGTTTCGGCGGCCTGGGCGGCGCCGAGGGACAGCGCGAGGAATCCCGAAGCAGCGGCTGCCAATGCGGTCGTGCGAACTTTCATACCAGTCTCCTTACTACCCGGAAAAGCCGCGTTGAGAGCGTCGAGAACATTATATTGGATCCAATATACAAATGTTCTGCGTATGATGCGCCCCTTCAGCGGGTCTGTCAAATGCGTCCGAAAAATTGGCGGAGCGCGGTGACTGCCGCCCCGCCCCTGGTCCTACACCTGTTCCATGAAGTCAGGATCCTCGAGCCCGCGCAGCCTTTGAACCTGATCTTCGAGCGGCGAAACCGCCAGTTGTGCGAACACCAGCGCCAGTCCGATATCAGCATGGTCATACAGCCCGGCGTCTCCAAGCAGATTCATGGTGCCCAACGTGACGCCGTTCTTGCGCACGGGGATGTTCAGCACGCTTTCACACCCGATCGACCACAACACCTCGTACTCCGAAAACACGGCCTTGATATCTTCGCGCGTTGAGCCGACAAAGATCTCACCGCGGCGAAGAACATGGTCCGACCAAGGGCTTTGTGTGACCCGCTTGAGGCCGCCTACCGGATTGATATCGAGGCGGTTGCTATGCAGACGCCCCAAGCGGCTCGACGCCTCGTCATACGCCAGCACCGTGAAGAGTCGCTGGCCGAATACCTCCGTAAGGGAGCGCTCGAACTCGGACCACACGATGTCGGCGTTGCCATCTTTCTGTTGAATCTCGGCTAGACGCTCGATCGCCTGAAACATATGTGCGCGATTTGTGTTCGTCACGAAAACTCCTTATTTCGCGGTTCGAAGCGCGGCGCCTTGCGCGCCGGGACGCATTGAGCCGTACTCTTCCTCGGAAATTTGTTCAAGCGTCTTCCCGGTCGTCGAGACGCCCAGGAAAATCACGGCGAGCGCGCCGATCAGCAGAATGACCGTGGTCATGCCAAACACGCCGGCAAAACCCCACAACGGGTAAATGTAGCCCACCAGCATGGGTGAACAGATCGCGCCGATACGGCCGAACGCCGAAGCCGTGCCCATCCCCGTCGCACGCAGATGCGTCGGGAACACTTCAGGGGTATAGGCATACTCGCCCGCGTTGACGCCGTTCATCGCGAAGGACATAAAGATCGAAGCAAGGACGATCAAGGTGTCGCTGCCCGCATTGGCCAGCCAGATACCTGCGACGCAAGCCAGTCCCATGTACGTGACGATCGTTGTCTTGCGTCCCAATTTTTCGCAAAAATACGCCGACGAGTAGTAACCCGGAATCTGCGCGAGGTAGATCAGGATCGAGACGGAGAAGCTCTTCGTAATGGTCATGCCATGCTGAACGAGCAGGCCGGGAATCCAGACGAAGAATGCGTACGAGCAGAACGTCACCGACAGCCACAGACACCAGGTCATCAACGTCGTCTTTGCAAGAGGCGGCTTCCACAGCAGCTTCAGGTTTCCAAAGAAGGAACCCGAGTGTTCATAGCTCGCGGCAGCGCCTGTCACAGGCACGACGGGAGGCAGCGTTACGCCTGTGCGTTCGATCTGCCGCTCGATATCGGACACCACGGCTTCGGCTTCAGCATGGCGGCCCCGAATCTCCAGCCACCGCGGCGACTCGTGCAGCGAACGCCGCCACCAGAGCAGCACGACGACAGGCACGGAAACGATCACCAGCGCGATACGCCAGCCTTCCGGGTTCAACGGGATCACGAAGTAGCCGATCAGCGCCGCAGCCACGAAACCGAACGAGAAGAAGCCGGCCAGCGCGCCGGTGAAGGCACCCCGATAGCGGTTACTGACGAACTCCACCAGGAACGGCGCGATGATCGCGCCCTCGGCGCCCATGCCGATGCCGGCTATGGCTCGCAGCAGAGCGAACGTGTGCCAGTCGTTCACAAACGCATTGGCAAACGTCAGCACGCAGAAGAAGGTCAGCGCCCACATCATGACGACGCGGCGGCCGAAACGGTCGCCCAGCAGGCCGGCGAATAACGCGCCGACGAGAAAGCCAACATAGGTGCTGCTGCCGAGAAGCCCGGTTTCGAAACTCGTCAGGTGCCATTTGGTACGAACAACGGGCAGGATAAACGCGATGATGGCGGCATCGACGGCTTCGAACATGAAGCCCAAACCGCCCATGATGAGCAGCTTGAAGTGGAAACGGCTGAACGGAAGGCGTTCGAGCCGGGCTGCAATCGGTGACATGTAGTTGCTCCCGCAAGGAGGGATCGACCAGTCCGGAAGCCCGGACCGAAGTGCGATAACAATATCCTGTATCCAAAATCCAGCGTCAAGGGCGGGTAAACCTCTGCGCGCGCTTCCGTCGCCCGCGACGCGGCAGACGGGATCAGAACCGGGAAACCCTTAAAACGTATGGCGGATGCCCGCGCGGACGGCGACCTGACTAGTCGTGGACGACGGCGTCAGAAAGGACAATGCGGCGACGGCAGACTTGCCCGTCGAATCGATGCCTGTCGCCCGCTCCCAGGAGGTCGTCGCATAGAGCAACGTGCGCCGCGACAGGCTGTACTGGGTGCCCACGTTGAGCTGCAAATATTTCGCCGACTCAGCCTTCGTATAGTCGTATGAGACGCCCAGCAGAAGTGCCGGCGTGACGTTGCAGGTTGCCAGCGCCTCATAGTTATTGAAGGTCGCCGTGCCCGAAAACGGCGTCGACGACGTCCGCACCACGTCTTCAAAACGGGTATTCGTGTAGGTGAACCCCAGCAGCGCCGCACCGATACGGTAGTTGATGCCGGCGCCCGCCACCTGCAGAGTCCGGGCCGACGTGTACCCGCTGTACGTCGGATTGGTGATCGGGTCCACGAACGTGCCGCCGGCCACGGGGTTAACCGTCGCATCGTAGATGGACGTCGCGGGGTTGTCGATTCGCGAAAATACAGCGCTGGCGCTGAGCGCGTTGTTCGCGTAGCTGAGGCTGATCGCCTCTTTTTTGCCGTTGGAGAAGTCCCCTGCCACGCCGCCCAGGCTGAAAAAGCCCCGACAGTTTCAAACCATCGTATGTCGGCGAGATGTACTTGATCGAATTGCTCAGCGAGTAGTTGCCCCAGACGTTATCGACGTCTGCTGCATGCGTGGCCAGAATGCCATTGAACCGGTCAAGCAGTTCCCACAGCGTTTCAGTTGATGCTGTGAAGCTCGGGCGTGCGCCTATGGCGGGAACTGCCCGAACATGCTGAACGCGACTACAAATCCGCCGTTAGTCGCGGATCAGCGCCTTGACGTCGGCGTAGAGCTGGGCATCGACTTCGATGCCGTTTGCTTCGCTTCGAACCCTTGCCTCGAATCGCCGTTGCGACGGCAGCCGCGCGCCCTGCCCGGCAATCGCGTCGAACATCGCTTCGGCGTACCTGTCGCCTTCCGTGCGCTTGCCCGCCGCGAACATGTCCGGATTGAAGGCGAGCACAAGTTCGCCATGGCAGGGCGTGGCACCCACACCTTCATCGAATTTCTGCGATTCGAGGCTGGTCAGATCCCCAAGCAGAGGGCCGGCAAGCAGTTCGACCATCGCCGACAGGGCCGACCCTTTATGGCCGCCGAACGTGAGCATGGCACCTTTCATCGCTGCAGCCGGATCCGTCGTCGGCTGCCCCGCCTCGTCGACGGCCCAGCCGAGGGGGATTTCCTTGCCGGTTCTTCTGTGCAACTCGATGTCGCCGCGGGCGATCGCGCTTGTCGCAAAATCGAAAACGAATGGAAACTTGCCTGCCCGAGGCCACGCAAAGGCGATCGGGTTGGTTCCGAATACCGGCTTGGTGCCGCCCGCCGGGGCGACCCAGCTATGACTTGGGGTCATCGCTATCGCGGCGAGTCCCTCGCTCGCGATGGCCTCCACCTCGGGCCACAGAGCCGAAAAGTGGAAGCAGTTGTTGATCGAGAGTGCCGCGATGCCCACGCTCCGCGCCTTTTCGACGAGAACCTTGCTGCCCAGTTCGAAGGCGAGCTGTGAATATCCGAAGCCGGCATCGACACGAACAATCGCGGGCGAAAGCTCACTGACCTGCGGCCTTGCATCGCCCACGAGTTTGCCTTCCCGAAGAGATCTGACGCAGACAAGCAGACGATAAATTCCGTGCGAGTGACACTCATCCCGTTGACCTGCCGTGATCACCCGCGCGATGGCGCGAGCGTGATCTTCGGCCATTCCATTGGACGTCAGTACTCGCAGGGACAACGCGCTGACCTCGTCGAGAGACAGATGTACCTTATCCATTTATGAACCCTTTTTTGGATACAATATTCACGGATTAAGGATAGTCTGCTGCGGCTAGCGGAGTCAAACGAAGACGCGTGGCGAACCGGCCGCACTTGAGCGCGCAGCGGAATGCGTCTAAGAAACCAGACTGTGGAAGTGAAAAAGGCCACGTCCCTTTTGGGAACGTGGCCTTATTTCTTTGGTGCGTGAGGCCGGACTCGAACCGGCACGAGATTGCTCCCGTCAGGACCTAAACCTGGTGCGTCTACCAATTTCGCCACTCACGCGAATTTAAACCTGGCAGGCAGGACCGCTACGATATCGCAAGCGATACAGACCTCTGCGAGACAACTTCTGCGATACCGGCAACAGCCCTTATTCTACGCGGGTTCCCGCGACTTCAGCCCTGCTGCCGACTGTGGAGCGTCGGACCTAAACACGGTGCATCCACCCGTTTCGCCACCCGCGCAGGCGGGCATGACACGATACGCCTGCCTGTTGTCCCGCGTGCTGTCAGCCGCGTCAAAAACACGCGCCCGAAAGCGTAAGCGCGAGATTCTAACCGATTGATTCGCGCTTGTCTGCATTTGCCCGGCATCTGTCCGGGCGGCGCCGATGCTACAATTTTTGGCTTGATGCACGCACGGCGTGCTCCCTCTTCGCCTGCCCTTCCCCACATTCCCAATCCCGTGAATTTCGACGAATATTGCCAGCAGAAAGCGGCACCGCCCGGATCCAGTACTTACTATGCGCTTCGGCAGGCACACGCGGCCAGCCAACCGCTGTTGACCGCGCTGTTCGCGCTGCGCCGCGAGTTCGAGGAAACGGTCAAGGAGACCAGCGATCCGGCCATCGGCCGCACGAAACTCGCGTGGTGGCAAAACGAACTCGCCGCGCTGGCTTCGGGCTCGCCGTCGCATCCGGTGTCCAAGGCGCTGGCCGCCTATCTGCCCGATGTGAAGGCCGCGTACCCGATGCTGCAGGCGCTGCTCGCCGGCTTCGAAATGGACCTCGACCAGGCGCGTTACCTCGACTACCCGAATCTGCGGCGCTATGTGCAAGGCGTCGGCGGCACGTTCGCGTCGCTGGTCGCGCGCGCCACGGCGAAACATGCCACGCAGGCGTCGAACTGGTCCGCGGCGCTTGGCGAAGCGCTGCTGCTCGCGCAGTTCGTGGTCGAAACGGGCAATGACGCGCGCCACGGCCGCATCTATATTCCCGTCGACGAAATGCAGCGCTTCAATGTGACTGCCGCGGATCTGATCAATCGAAAATATAGCGACGCGTTCACCGAGTTGATGCGCTTCGAGACGAAGCGTGCCCGGGACGCGTTGCAGACCGCGCTCGGTGCCGTGCCCGCTAGCGAGCGCCGCTCGCAGCGCACGCTCGTCGCGCAGGCGGCATTGGCGTTGGCTTTGCTGGATGAAATCGAACGCGACGGCTATCACGTTCTGCATCAGCGCATTGCATTGACGCCGATTCGCAAGCTTTGGATCGCGTGGCGCGCCAAGTGAACCACCGGCGTGTCTGCTTCACGCCAGTCGCGTTCAGCACGTCGTCAGACGCGTAACAACGGCAGCGGTTCGAACCGCTGCTGCAGGATCGTCGACGCGTCGAGTCCCCACCACGGCCCGAGCACGGTGGCATAAAGCTGCCGGAAATCGACGCCGACCGGCAAGTTGCCATTGCCATCGAGCCGCGCCAGCACCGGCGGCACGCCATATAGGCCGCCGCGCACGCGTCCGCCCATGACGAAATGCGGCGCCACGGTGCCGTGATCGGTGCCGTTGCTCTGATTCTCACGCGGACGCCGGCCGAACTCGGCATAGGTCATCACCAGCGTATCGTCCCAACGGCCGAGTTCGACGAGCGCCGACTTCATCGACATCAATCCTTCCGCGAGTTGCTTGAGCAGCGCCGCCTGCTGACCTGGCTGGTTCTGGTGCGTGTCGAAACCGTTCAGCGTGAGGCGGATCACCGCGACGCCGGGGCCACCCTGCGGATGTTCTTGCTGCGCGTTACGCGACGAAACTTCCTTCGGAACCCCACCCGCCGCCAGCACCTGCATCGCCGTTTTGATCGAACTGCCGAACGCGCCACCTGGAAACGCGGTCTTCAACGGCGCCTGCCCTTGCGCAGGACGCAGCCGGTCGGCGGCTTTCACAATGTCGTTTTCGACGTCGAGAATATGCGCCAGCTCGGGATTGCGCTCGTGCAGCGATACCGGCGTGGCAAGCCGCGAAGCCTTGACGAACTGCGCCGGATTGACCAGCGCAATTGCGCGCGCGCCGTTCGCGAGCGGCCCCATCTCGGCGCTGCCGATCACCACACCGTCGGCGGCAAAACCTGCGGGCACCGGCGTCTGCGCAAACGCGCGCGTCAGCCATCCTTCGCGCAAATACTGGTCGGAACGCGACGCGGTGTCCCAGATCTCGATCGAGCGGAAATGTGACAGGTTCGGTTGCGCATAGCTCACACCCTGCACGATCGCCAGTTGCTGGTCACGCCACAGCGGCATCAACGGTTGCAAGGACGCATGCAGCGCGGTGCGCTCGTCGAGTTGAATCGCCTGCTCGCGTTTGATGCCAATGTTCTTGCGCAACGGGTAGTACATGGGATCGGCAAAGGGAATCACGGTATTCAAACCGTCGTTGCCCCCCTTCAGTTCGACGAGAATCAACAGGTTGTCGTAGCCGCGTGCCGAAGACGCGCCCGGCGACGCCATCTGCGCGCCGAATGCGCGGGGCAGCCAGAGTGTCGCGCTCGCGGCCGCGCTCATCGAGAGAAAGCTGCGTCGTTTCATCCTGCACCTCGTTCGATTGCCGCGGCGCGAGTCGTATCGCCGTCGACAGACACATTCTTTTTAGCTGCTTGGCGCGTGCCTACTTCAGCTACTCACTTCAATTGATACGCCGGGTCCATCAGCAATGCCTCTAAATACGCACTCGCAGTCGAACCGGTTTCGATCGCATCGACCGGCGTGAGCGGCAGGACCGCATGCTGCAACTGCAACTCGGCCGACAACCCCGGCCTGGCCGTCGGCGCGGTGTTGTAGTGCGCGAGCCATGTCTCGATGTCGAAGCGTACGCCACCTTTGCCGCCTTGAGCGGCTCGCGCCATCGCGCGCTGCAACGGCGGAGCCGCCTGCATGTCGGTCGTCGTGCCGCTTGCCGCGATCCTTGTGTTCATCGGATTGGTCATGCGCCGCGGACCGGCGGCCTCGGTCGCGCGAAACAGTTGCTCGACGAATTGCTTGCGGGCGAGCAGCGTGGAACTGTTGATCCATGTCGTGCCGCCCGGCCATCCTTTGACGTTCGGCGGATAGAACAGGTTCTCGCCGAGCGTGCGGATTTGCGAGGCGAACGGCGCAGTGTTGTCGTAGCCGATGTCGAACGCGCGCAGCGTGCCGACCACGAACTCCGCCGGCGATTTCACGAGGACGCCGCGATTGTCGTCGTCCCAGAACGCGTCGCTCAGGAAGACTCCGCGCAACGCGACCTTGATATCGTAGTGGCTCGCGCGGAACCGCGCCGCGATCGATTCGATGCGCAACGGGTCCGGCGTATCCGAGACAAACTCGCGCCACAGCTTGGTGGTCACGAACGTGGCCGTTTCCGGTCGCGCGAGCAGGATATCGAGCACCTGATCGCCGTCGAACGGGCCCGTCTCGCCGAGCACGGTCTTCTCGCCGTCGTCGTGCTGGTTGGCACGCCACACGTAGGCCTGCGTGTCCGGATCGAGGCTCCAGCCGGTGTACGCGCGCGCGGCCTCCGACACGTCACGCTGCGTGTAGTGTCCTTCGCCGAGCGTGAACAGCTCCATCACTTCACGGGCGAAATTTTCGTTGGGCTTGCCCTTGCGATTGGCCGCGCCGTCGAGGTATTGCAGCATGGCCGGATCTTTCGCGACGTCGTGCAATAGCTCGCCGAAGTTGCCGAGCGCGTCTCGCCGCAACAGCATGTTCTGCAGCGCCATCTGCTGCGGATACGGCACCTTGTCCCGACCCGAGGTGAAGTGGTTATGCCAGAACAGCGTCATGCGCTCGGTGAGCGGCGACGGCGTGGTCAACATCTCGCGCACCCACCATGAGCGTAATAATTCGTAACGCTGCGCGCGCAGTCGCTGCTCTTCGCGACGTTGATCGTCGGTCCACGCCTTCTTCGTCTCGCGTGTCGGGATCGGTTCGAGGACCCAGTCGGGCAACGGCGTGACCGCCTCGGTTCGCGCGCTCGCGAGTAGCTGGTCGACGGCCTGCGCTCGCGTGAGTCCAACGTATTGCGCGAGCTCGGCGCTATCCGGCGCAAAGCCGACGCGCGTCAGGAAGAAGCGCGCATCGTCGGCATCGAGGATGCTCTGTTCACGCTCCGAAGCTGCATGCTCATCGGCGATCGGCGCAGCGTGCTTGATGTGTGGAACACGAGTCGCGCCCGGCTGCACTGCGGCGCCCGGCCCACTCAATGTCACCACCGCCAGGGCAATAACCGATGCCGCGAACCTGCGGCCATGATTACCACGCGCGTGCAATTTCATCATCGATCATCAAGGTTGGCGCGACGTCGTCGAAAAGGCGTGGCGCGTGCAATGCATGCATCGCGCGCTTCGCTGTGACGACTCAACGGCAGACTGAACGGGGAAGTTGACGGGGAAGTGCAACGAATTCTTTCACGCAGGGGAGAAACGTGAAACACGTGCCGAGGGCTGGCACGATAATAGCTACCTCTTATAGAGCTCGCGGACAGCGTCTTCGATATGCTGCCGCAACAGACGCCGTTCGTCGGGCGTCATATGACCATCACGACGACGTTGATCAAGATCGGGAGGAACTGCGGTGCGCAACATGACGTCTGATGCGGGATGGTCGGTGTTCGGGTCGTGGCGGTTGGCCTTGCCCTGCTTGGGCGCGCGCTCGCCGCGCTCACTCGCAACTCTGTCGGCGGAAGGCTGGGCATGGGCGAGCGTTGGTCCTAGTGAGCCTGCAAGCGTACCGGCTACCGCCAGTGCAATCACGCTTAGGCGCACATTCGGCCAAACCCCTCCCTTCATGTTGTTCCCTTCGTGGCGCGGCAACCGGCTACCTCAAATGCGTATGCAAACCCCGATAACGAGCCGGGTGCGAGAGTTTTAGTCGTGTGAAGTATCCACCGAACAGCCGCATTCAGTAAAGGAGTCTACCTGCCCCCGCTTTACGTCGTGCCACAGTGCGGGTAAATTTTGTAACTGACTGTAACCCGTTAAATGATGCAAACGCGCACCACTTTCTAATCGCGCTAAGATGCCGACCATGGAAACCAAAAACCCTTCGAAAATCCTCGTCGTCGACGACGATCCGCGCCTGCGCGATCTGCTGCGCCGCTACCTCGGTGAACAGGGCTTCAACGTCTATGTCGCCGAGAACGCGCCGTCCATGAACAAGCTCTGGGTGCGTGAGCGCTTCGATCTGCTGGTGCTCGATCTGATGCTGCCAGGCGAAGACGGTCTGTCGATCTGCCGCCGCCTGCGCGGCAGCAACGACCGTACGCCGATCATCATGCTGACGGCCAAGGGTGAAGACGTCGACCGGATCGTCGGCCTCGAAATGGGCGCCGACGACTATCTGCCCAAGCCGTTCAACCCGCGCGAGCTGGTTGCGCGCATCCACGCGGTGCTGCGCCGCCAGTCGCCTTCGGAGTTGCCGGGCGCGCCGTCCGAAACCACCGAGGTGTTCGAGTTCGGCGAGTTCGCGTTGAACCTCGCCACCCGCACGCTCACCAAGGCCGGCCAGGAAATTCCGCTGACCACGGGCGAGTTCTCGGTACTCAAGGTGTTCGCGCGTCATCCGCGCCAGCCGCTGTCGCGTGAAAAGCTCATGGAGCTCGCACGCGGCCGTGAGTACGAAGTGTTCGACCGCAGTCTCGATGTGCAGATCTCGCGTCTGCGCAAGCTGATCGAACCCGATCCGGGCAGCCCGCGTTTCATCCAGACCGTCTGGGGCCTGGGTTACGTGTTCATCCCCGACGGTGCAGCCTGAGTTTGTTCTCAGCTCCAGTTTTTGATTTCAGATAAGAAGGGCCCATGCGGATCGACCGGCGCCTCCTGACGCTCGCGTTCGGCGGCCTTTTCTGGCGGACCTTTCTGTTGATCGCGCTGTTGATCGCAGTCAGTCTCGCCGCGTGGTTCCAGAGCTTCCGGGTGATCGAACGCGAGCCGCGCGCACAGCGCGTGGCGTTGCAGCTCGTCGCCATCGTCAAGCTCACGCGTACCGCACTCCTCTATTCCGATCCCGACCTGCGGCGCGCCCTGCTGCAGGATCTGGAAAGCAATGAAGGGGTGCGCGTGTACCCGCGCGAAACCACCGACAAGTACAAACTCCAGCCCGACGAGTCGCTGAACCGGCTGATCGAACACGACATTCGCGGCCGCCTCGGCGACGACACCGTGATTGCCCAGAGCGTGAACGACATCCCCGGCGTCTGGATCAGCTTCAAGATCGACGACGACGACTACTGGGTCGCGCTCGACCGCGATCAGCTCGACAACGCCACCGGTTTGCAATGGGCCGGCTGGGGCGTGTTCGCGCTGGCGCTGTCGCTGTTCGGCGCGGCCTTCATCACGAGTCTCGTGAACCGTCCGTTCGCGCGCCTCGCCATGGCCGCGCGCAAGGTCGGCTCCGGCCAGTCGCCGGAGCCGCTGCCCGAACGCGGCATGGGCGTGGCCGCGGAAACCAATCGCAGTTTCAACCAGATGGTGCAGGACCTCGAACAGCTCGAGGCGGACCGCGCGCTGATGCTCGCGGGCATCTCGCACGATCTGCGCACCCCGCTCGCACGGCTGCGGCTCGAAACCGAAATGAGCCCGTCGGACCAGGCCACCAAAGACGCGATGGTCGACGACATCGAGCAGATGGACATGATCATCGGCCGGTTCCTCGATTACGCGCGGCCCGTGCAACGCGTGCCGGAGCCTGTCGACCTGTCCGTGATCGCGGGCGAGTTGGCCGCGCGCATGCAGAGCGAAGACAGCATGCGCCTGATCACGCGGCTCGCGCCGTCGGCGGTGATCGAGGCCGACGAGACCGACATGCGCCGGGTCGTCGGCAATCTGCTGGAAAACGCGCGCAAGTATGGTCTGAGCGACGGCGACGGTATTCCGCACGTGATCCTGGAAACGCGGGTGTCGCACTCGCGGGTCGAGCTCTCGGTGGTCGACGAAGGCCCCGGCATTCCGGAAGACCAGTTGGCGCTCGTCACACGGCCGTTCTATCGTGTCAATTCGGCGCGCACTCAGGCGAACGGCACGGGCCTTGGCATGGCCATCGTCCAGCGCCTCGTGGGCCGTTACCGCGGCGCGCTGCGCTTGCGCAATCGCACGCCTGGACCGGGTCTCGAGGTCACCATCGAGTTTCCGCTGGCCAAGGGCGCCTGAGCGGAACGGGCATCATCCGCCCTTCGTGAGGATTTGCCGCTTCGACTGATAACTACCCAAATATCAGTCAAAAACTATTGGGATAATTTTTCAATAGAGACACGGCGCATCACGTGTAACGCGTTCGTTGCGACGAGTTGGTCGCTTTAAACATGCAGTTTTTCCGACGCAAGAAGGAGCATTCGCATGAAAACTGTCGGCGATAAAGTTGAAGCGTTCACCGTCACTGCCGCGAAGCCGGGCTTCAACCATCATGAAGAGAACGGCATTTCGGCGTTCGAAGAGATCACGGAGCAGTCGTTCCCGGGCAAGTGGAAGATCATCTACTTCTACCCGAAGGATTTCTCGTTCGTGTGTCCGACGGAAATCGTCGAGTTCAGCAAGTTGGCCAAGGACTTCGAAGAACGCGACGCGGTGTTGATGGGCGGCAGCGTCGACAACGAATTCGTGAAGCTGGCATGGCGCCGCGAGCACAAGGACCTGAACAAGCTGAATCACTATGCCTTCGGCGACGTGAAGGGCGAGTTGATCGACCAGCTCGGCGTGCGTGACAAGGAAGCGGGTGTCGCCTTGCGCGCCACCTTCATCATCGATCCGGACAACACGATCCAGCACGTGTCGGTGAACAACCTGAACGTGGGCCGCAACCCGGAAGAAGTACTGCGGATTCTGGACGGCCTGCAAACGGACGAGCCGTGTGCTTGCAACCGCTCAGTCGGCGGCGGCACGCTCTGAGCCGTGCCTGTCAAAAGCCCGCCTGGCTTGAATGCGCGCAGCGCGACGAGGCTCCTGCCGCTGCGCGCGTCGTAAAACCAATCTCAGTTCTTGATCAGCAGAACCGCAGCCTGAGCTTCAATGCCCTCGCCTCGGCCGAGATAGCCGAGCTTCTCGTTGGTCTTGGCTTTGACGTTGACCCGTTCGACCGGCAGACCGAGATCGGCGGCGATATTGGCGCGCATGCCCTCGATATGCGGCGCCAGCTTCGGCGCCTGCGCCACCACGCTGCTATCCACGTTGGCGATCGAAAAACCCGCCGCCGTCACGCGCGCGAAACATTCACGCAGCAACACGCGGCTGTCAGCGCCGGCGAACTTCGCATCGGTATCGGAAAAATGCCGGCCGATATCGCCCATCGCGGCGGCGCCGAAAATGGCGTCGGTAATGGCGTGCAGCAGCACGTCCGCGTCCGAATGGCCGAGCAGCCCGCGCTCATAAGGAATCGTCACACCGCCGATAATCAACGGACGTCCCGGCACCAGCGCATGCACGTCATACCCTTGCCCAATTCTGAAATCCATATGCGTCAAGTCCTCAAGTCCGCTCATTAAAATTGAAATCGCTCGTCTCGCTCACGACGAAGCCGCCGGCCGGCTCAGAATCGCCTCGGCCAGATCGAAGTCTTCCGGATACGTCACCTTGAAGTTACGCAAGCTGCCCTGCACCAGCTTCGGGGCATGGCCCAGCCACTCGATCGCGCTCGCTTCGTCGGTCAGGTCGTGACCGTCGGCCTGCGCGCGCAGGATCGCCTCGCGCAGCATGCCGATGCGGAACATCTGCGGCGTCTGCGCCTGCCACAAGCCGTCGCGCGCCTCGGTGCGGGCGATCCGCCCATCGGACGAGTTCGCGTCGATCCGTTTCAGCGTGTCCGCCACGGGCAGCGCCATGATGCCGCCCACCGGGTCGTCCTTCAGCGCGCCGATCAGCGTGCGGATCAGCGCGGGCGTGATGCCCGGCCGCGCCGCGTCGTGCACCAGCACCCAGTCGTCGTCATGCGCGCCGAACTCGGCGAGCGCATGCAGACCGTTGAGCACGGACGCCTGGCGCGAGGCCCCGCCGCTGCGGCGCACGGCGAAACGCAAGCCGCCGAAGCGGCGGCCGTCGAAGTGAGCGTCGTCCGGAGCAATCACGACAAGGGTTTGCGCAAACTCGCTGCAGGCGTCGAAAGCCGCCAGCGAGTAATGCAACATGTCGCGGCCGGCGACAGTGCGATATTGTTTGGGCATCGCGGCGCCGGAACGGCTGCCGGTGCCAGCGCACGGAATCAGGGCAAATAGACGGGAAGTCACGAGTGCGGATGCCGCGAAGTCAAAGTAAAAGACGGATTTTATAATAGGTCCTTCGCATCCACGCCCCGACACGCGTAAACTTGCCGGTCACGTGTGAGCCTGAGGCCGCTTTTTCTCTTCTATGCCAGACATCGCCGCATCATCGCAGTACTCCCCGCCCGTCGCGCTCGTCAAGGCCGGCCAGCGTTTCGCCTTCGACGGCACGCACGGCTCGTCCGACGCGCTGCTGATCGCCCGCTACCATCTCGCCTATCGCGAGAAGGTGCCGCTGCTGGCGGTCGTGTGCGAAAGCGCCGTCGACGCGCAGCGTCTGTCGCAGGAAATCGGCTTTTTCGCGCCCGAGGCGCGCGTGCGCCTGCTGCCGGACTGGGAAACGCTCCCTTACGATACCTTTTCACCGCATCAGGATCTGGTCTCGGAGCGGCTCGCCACGCTGCACGATCTCGGCGAAGGCCGCTGCGACATCCTGCTGGTGCCCGCCACCACGGCGCTGTACCGCATGCCGCCCGCCTCGTTCCTGGCGGCCTACACGTTCTCCTTCTCGCAAGGCGAGCGTCTCGACGAGGCCAAACTCAAGGCGCAGTTGACGCTGGCCGGCTACGAGCACGTGAGCCAGGTGGTGCGTCCGGGCGAATACTGCGTACGCGGCTCGCTGCTCGACCTCTATCCGATGGGCTCGCCCTTGCCCTACCGGATCGACCTGTTCGACGACCAGGTCGACTCGATCCGCGCGTTCGACCCGGACACGCAGCGCAGTCTGTACCCGGTGAAAGACGTGCGCCTGCTGCCCGGCCGCGAATTTCCGTTCGACGAAGCCGCCCGCACCGCATTCCGCAGCCGCTGGCGCGAGACCTTCGAGGGCGACCCGAGCCGCGCGTCGATCTATAAGGACATCGGCAACGGCGTGCCGTCGGCGGGGATCGAATACTATCTGCCGCTCTTCTTCGAAGACACCGCCACGCTGTTCCACTATCTGCCCGAAGGCGCGCAACTGGCGTTCGTCGGCGATCTCGAAGCAGCGATCCGGCGCTTCAGCAACGACACGAAGCAGCGCTACAACTTCCTCTCGCACGACCGCGACCGGCCGATTCTGGAGCCGCAGCGCCTGTTCCTGTCGGACGAGGACTTCTTCACACTCGCCAAACCGTTCGCGCGGCTCTCGCTGCCTGCGAACGCGGGCGGCGGCTGGTCGACGCCGCTGCCCAATCTCGCGATCGACCGTCATGCGGAAGATCCGGTCTCGGCCTTGCGCGCGTATCTCGACACCACGCCGAACCGCGTGCTGTTCGCCACCGAGTCAGCAGGCCGGCGTGAAACGCTTTTGCAGTTGCTCGCCGACAATCATCTGCGGCCGGTATCGAGCGATAGCTTCCAGGACTGGCTCACGAGCGACGAGCGCTTTTCATTGGGCGTCGCGCCGCTCGCCAACGGTTTTGCCGTGCCGGTCGACGGCATCGCGATCATCACCGAGACCGAGCTGTATGGTCCGCTCGCGCGTCGCTCGGGGCGCCGCCGCCAGGAACAGGCGAGCAACGTCGATTCGATGGTGCGCGATCTGTCCGAGCTCAAGGTGGGCGATCCGGTCGTGCATTCGCAGCATGGCATCGGCCGCTATATGGGACTCGTCACCATGGATCTCGGCGAGGGCGAGACTGAGTTCCTGCACCTCGAATACGCAGGCGACAGCAAGCTCTATGTGCCGGTCGCGCAGTTGCATGTGATCTCGCGCTATAGCGGCGCCGATCCCGAAAGCGCGCCGCTGCACTCGCTCGGCTCCGGCCAGTGGGAAAAAGCCAAACGCAAGGCCGCGCAGCAGATCCGCGACACCGCGGCCGAACTGCTGAATCTCTACGCACGCCGCGCGGCACGCGAAGGCCATGCGTTCACGCTCGAACCGAAAGACTACGTGAAGTTCGCGGAGAGCTTCGGCTTCGAGGAAACGCCTGACCAGGCCGCGGCGATTGCCGCCGTGATCGGCGACATGACGAGCGGCAAGCCGATGGATCGCCTCGTGTGCGGCGACGTCGGCTTCGGCAAGACCGAAGTGGCACTGCGTGCGGCATTCATCGCGGTGATGGGCGGCAAACAGGTCGCCCTGCTCTCGCCCACCACGCTGCTCGCCGAACAGCACACGCAAACCTTCAGCGACCGCTTCTCCGATTGGCCGGTGCGGATCGCCGAACTGTCCCGCTTCAAATCGACCAAGGAAGTCAACGCGGCGATCCAGCAGATCAACGAAGGCACGGTCGACATCGTGATCGGCACGCACAAGCTGCTCTCGTCCGACGTGCAATTCAAGCGGCTGGGACTCGTGGTCATCGACGAGGAACACCGTTTCGGCGTGCGTCAGAAAGAGGCCCTGAAGGCCTTGCGCGCTGAAGTGGACGTGCTCACGCTCACCGCCACGCCGATTCCGCGTACGCTCGGCATGGCGCTCGAAGGCCTGCGCGATTTCTCCGTGATCGCCACCGCGCCGCAAAAGCGCCTCGCGATCAAAACCTTCGTGCGCCGCGAGGAAGACAGCGTGATTCGCGAAGCCATGCTGCGCGAGTTGAAGCGTGGCGGCCAGGTCTACTTCCTGCACAACGAAGTCGAGACGATCGAGAATCGCCGGCAGATGCTCGAAGCGTTGGTGCCGGAAGCGCGCATCGCAGTCGCGCACGGGCAGATGCATGAACGCGAACTCGAACGCGTGATGCGCGACTTCGTCGCACAACGCGCCAACGTGTTGCTGTGCACGACGATCATCGAAACCGGCATCGACGTGCCGAGCGCGAACACGATCCTGATTCATCGCTCCGACAAGTTCGGCCTTGCGCAATTGCATCAGTTGCGTGGCCGGGTGGGCCGTTCGCATCACCAGGCGTATTCGTATCTGCTGGTTCACGATCCGCAAGGGCTGACCAAACAGGCGCAACGCCGCCTCGAAGCGATCCAGCAGATGGAGGAACTCGGTTCGGGCTTCTATCTGGCCATGCACGACCTCGAGATTCGCGGCACGGGCGAAGTGCTCGGCGACAAGCAGTCGGGCGAGATTCAGGAGATCGGCTTCCAGCTCTACACCGACATGCTGAACGACGCCGTCAAGGCGCTCAAGGAAGGCAAGGAGCCGGACCTCACCGCGCCGCTCGCCGCGACCACCGAGATCAACCTGCACGCGCCGGCGATTCTTCCCGCCGACTATTGCGGCGACGTCCAGGAGCGTCTGTCGCTCTACAAGCGGCTGGCTAATTGCGAACACAACGATTCGATCGACGGCATTCAGGAAGAACTGATCGACCGCTTCGGCAAGTTGCCGCCGCAAGCGCATGCGCTGGTGGAGACGCATCGTCTGCGGCTGGCGGCGAAGCCGTTGGGCATTTCTAAGATCGATGCCGGCGAAGCGGTGATCGGCTTGCAGTTCATCCCCAATCCGCCGATCGACGCGATGCGGATCATCGAGATGGTGCAGAAGCACAAGCACATCAAGCTCGCGGGCCAGGACAAGCTGCGTATCGAAACGCGCAGCCCCGATCTCGCGGTGCGTGTCGCCACGGTCAAGGAAACCTTGCGCGCGCTCGGCACGCCTAGCCGCGGCACCGCGGCCAGCGCTGCTGCGCGATGAATTCATGCAGTACGCCGCGCTAACGCGGCGTTAAAAAAACGGGGTACGTCTAGCGTTTTATCCGTTCATGCTGCGGTGCGCAAACGCGCACCGCAGCATACGAACGTCTTTTTTTTGGGTATGATCGAAAGACTCAAATGCCGGAGTCTTGTCATGTCTCATGTCGCTGAAACAGCGCAGTCCACGCCGCAGTCCACCTCGTCTGCTCCCGTTTCGCTCCCGTGGGTCACTCGTCTCGTGTCGATGGACACGGTCAGCCGTAATCCGAACCTCGGCCTGATCGAAACCGTGCGCGACGAACTACGCGCCGTCGGCATCGAGGCCACGCTCACGCACGACGAAAGCGGCAAATGGGCCAACCTGTTCGCGACGATTCCCGCACACAACGGCGAAACGAACGGCGGCGTGGTGCTGTCGGGCCACACCGACGTCGTGCCCGTGGACGGCCAGCAATGGGACAGCGATCCGTTCAAACCGGAAATTCGCGGTGACAAGCTGTACGGCCGCGGCACCTGCGACATGAAAGGCTTCATCGGCGCGGCGCTAACGCTTGTGCCGGAGATGCAGCGCACAAGACTCGCCAAACCGATTCACTTTGCGCTCTCCTTCGACGAGGAAGTGGGCTGCGCGGGCGCGCCGCTCCTGATTGCCGACCTGATGAAACGCGGCGTGAATCCGGACGGCTGTATCGTCGGCGAGCCGACCAGCATGCGGCCGATCGTGGCGCACAAAGGCATCAATGCTTACCAGTGCTGCGTGCGCGGTCAGGCGGCGCATTCGTCGCTTACGCCGAAGGGTTTGAACGCGATCGAATACGCCGCGCGTCTGATCTGCTACATCCGCGATATGGCCGACCAGTTCCGCGAACAGGGCCCGTTCGACGAACTGTACGACGTGCCCTTCACCACCGCGCAAACCAGTACGATCGTGGGCGGCAATGCGATCAACACGGTGCCGGCCGAATGCAAGTTCCAGTTCGAATTCCGCAACCTGCCCACGCTCGATCCCGAACCGATCTTCGCGCGCATCGATCAATACGCACGCGAAACGCTGTTGCCGAAAATGTTGCGCGAGCATCCATCGGCGGCGATCGAGATCACGAAGATCGCCGCGGCGCCCGGACTCGATTCGTCTGAACAAGCTGCCATCACGCAACTGGTGCGCGCGTTGACCGCCGATCAGGACAAGCGCAAGGTCGCCTACGGCACGGAAGCCGGCCTGTTCTCGCTGGCGGGCATTCCGAGCATCGTATGCGGCCCTGGTAATATCGAGCAGGCGCACAAGCCCAACGAATTCGTCGCGCTGGATCAACTGGTGGCGTGCGAGCGCTTCCTGCAGAAATTCATTCACAGCATGTCGGTCGACGCGCACGCGCGCTGAAACTGTCGCACGTAGAAAGAGTCTTACGCATATCGACCCACGCACGCCCACGCCATGTCAACTGCCACGCCGCAACACACCGACCATACGATCGACGGCGAGCCGATTCCCACGCTCGACGACATCGCCGCACAGCACTTTGCGTTGACGCCGTGGGTGACGCGAACGCCGGTGTTCGACAGGCCGGATTTTCCGTCGCTGGAAGGCACGGTGGTGAACTTCAAGTTCGAATTGTTGCAGGCGGGCGGCAGCTTTAAGGCGCGCGGCGCGTTCACCAATCTGCTCGCACTCGACGAAGCCCAGCGCAGCGCGGGCGTCACTTGCGTGTCAGGCGGCAATCATGCGGTGGCCGTCGCGTATGCGGCCATGCGCCTCGGCATCAGCGCCAAGGTCGTGCTGTTTCACGCGGCCAATCCGGCGCGCGTGGCGCTGTGCCGGCAATATCGCGCCGAGATCGTGTTCGCGCAAGACATTGCCGAGGCATTTGAACTGGTGCGCCGTATCGAGGCCGAAGAAGGCCGCTATTTCGTGCATCCGTTCAATGGCTATCGCACCGTGCTGGGTTCAGCCACGCTCGGCTACGAGTGGGCCACGCAAACGCCCGATCTCGAAGCGGTGATCGTGCCGATCGGCGGCGGCGGCCTCGCGGCGGGTGTCGCGACCGCCATGCGGCTCGCGAATCCGAACGTGCATGTATACGGCGTGGAACCCGAAGGCGCGGACGTCATGGGCAAGAGTTTCGCCGCCAATCACACGGTCAAGATGCGCCAGATGCACGGCATTGCCGACTCGCTCATGTCGCCGCATACCGAGGAATACAGCTACGAATTGTGCCGCCGTCATATCGATCAGCTCGTCACGGTATCCGACGACCAGTTGCGCGCGGCCATGCTGACCTTGTTCGGACAACTGAAGCTCGCCGTCGAACCGGCCTGCGCCGCGGCCACCGCCGGCTTGCTCGGCCCGCTGCGCGAACAGTTGCAAGGCAAGCGCGTCGGCGTTCTGCTGTGCGGCACCAATACCGACCCGGTCACATTTGCCGCGCATATAGAACGCGCGCGGCATAGCGAGTCATAGTTTCACTTTCAAGACAACGCCCGGCCGCCCCAAGTTTTCCGGTCCTGTCGGGGGCTTGGTGGGGAGCGCCAGGTTGGGGACGCTCGTTAGTCAACAATCCCCGCGTTCCTGGCCAAAAGACTAGCCTATCCTCCTCAGGTTGGTATCATTCGATTATCGACTTCTGGGAGAAACCTCTATGAGCATGGTCAAGGAATTCAAGGAATTTGCCCTCAAGGGCAACGTGATGGATCTGGCGGTCGGTGTGATTATCGGCGGCGCCTTCTCCACCATCGTCAATTCAATTGTTAAAGACCTGATCATGCCGGTTGTCGGGCTTGCCACCGGCGGCCTCGACTTCTCCAACAAGTTCGTTCGCCTTGGCGACATTCCGCCTACCTTCAAAGGCAGCCCCGAGTCTTATAAAGACTTGCAAACGGCGGGCGTTGCCGTATTCGGTTATGGCTCGTTCATCACCGTGCTGATCAACTTCGTGATTCTCGCGTTCATCATTTTCCTGATGGTCAAGTTCATCAACAATTTGCGCAAGCCGGCTGAAGCCGCTCCGGCAGAACCGCCGCCGACGCCGGAAGACGTGCTGCTGCTGCGTGAAATCCGCGATTCGTTGAAGACCTCACCGCGTTAACTATTCCGGCGCGTCAGCCGGGGGCAGTCATAAGCAAAAGGCCTGTGGCGATCTGATCGCGACAGGCCTTTTTCATAGCATGCGCCGATGCCGATGGCACACGCGCTCAGGCGTCACGCTGCTCCTTCTGACTCACCGCGCCTTCGATCATCGTCTCGAGCTGGCTGAAGTTGACAGGCTTGGTCAGATGCGAGGTGAAGCCGGCGCTCAGGCAGCGACGCACGTCTTCGTCGGTGCCGAAGCCGGTCAACGCGACCGCGGGCGCGTCCGAGTGCTCGCGAAACGCCTTGATGAAGTCGAGACCGGTGCCGTCGGGCAAACCTACGTCGCTGACGATCAGATCGAAGGTCTGCGATTGAGTCGCGGCCAACGCGTCGTCGACCCGGCCCACGGTCGTGACCTCATGACCGAGGCTGCGAATCAGTTGCTCCATGACCTCGGCGGTGTCCACATGGTCTTCGATCAGCAGGATGTTCAGCAGACCGCTCGAATGCACTTCGTCGGGCACCACGACCGGTGAAGTCACCTCCGGCGCCGCAGCCGTCGGCAACGTGATCGCGAAGGTCGCGCCGCAGTGTGCGCCTGGGCTCTGCGCGGTCACCGTGCCACCGTGCACGTCGGTCAACGCCTTCGTGATCGCGAGTCCGAGGCCTAGGCCGCCGAATTGACGCGTCATGTTCTGGTTGCCCTGCTCGAACGCGTTGAAGAGTTTGCCGATCTGGTCGGGCTCGATGCCGATCCCCGTATCTTCAACCGATATCTGCACGTGCATGCGTTCATCGCGGGTGCGCACATAAATATGGCCGCCGTCCGGCGTGAACTTGGCGGCGTTGCGAATCAGGTTCCACAGCATCTGCTGCAGCCGCGCGCGATCGGCCAGCACGTAATGATGCTGCGCGTCCTTATGGACGTGCACGTCCTGCTGCTTGACCTGAATCTCGCTGCGAAACAGTTCGAGCACGCTGTCGATCACGTCGTGCACGTCGACGGTTTCCAGCGACAGCCGCAGCTTGCCGTTCGCCACGCGCGTGAGATCGAGCAGGTCGTCGATCAGCCGCGCTTCGAGTTCGACGTTACGGCGGATCATGCGCACGCTCGCACGCGCCTGATCGGGCAGATTCGGGATCATCTCGAGCACGCTGGCGCCGGCCAGCACCGGCGTGAGCGGCGTGCGCAATTCGTGCGACAGCATGGCCAGAAAGCGGTCCTTGGCGCGATTGGCTTCTTCGGCGGTCTGGCGGGCGGCCTGCTCCGACGCCAGCAGCCGTTCGCGCTCCTCGATCGCCTCGCGCTGCGAATGAATGTCCGTGCAACTGCCGAACCATTTGCTGACGTTGCCTTCGGCGTCGCGCATCGCCACCACGCGCAAGTCGAACCAGCGATATTCGCCGTCGTGACGGCGAATCCGCAGCTCGTGCCGGTAGTCGCCGGCGTTGCCCGACACCGCTTTGAGCCAGCTACGGCGAATCTCTTCGCGGTCGTCCGGATGCACGGCATCGAGCCAGGCGAGACCGTACGAACAGCTTTCAGCGAGGCCCGTGTAGTCGTACCACTGCTTGGACAGAAAATCGCAGTCGCCCGTGGCGTTGCAGGTCATGACGAGGTGCGGCAGTGCCTCCGACAAGGTGCGGTAATGCTGCTCGCGATCGCGCAGCAGCAACGCTTCGTCCGACGCGCGCTGCAGGCGCACTTGCGAGAGCACCCGTTCGACGGCTTCGGGCAGGTAATCGAGGTAGTCGCCGGATTTCGGCACGACGTCGGACACGCCCGCGCGCAGCGCTTCGATGACACGGGATTCGTCGGTAAAGCCGGTCACGAGGATGGCGGGAATCCGCACGCCTTCCGCGCGCAGACGGCGAAAGAAGTCCAGGCCGGTCTCCGGTCCGCTCAGTTGATAGTCCAGCACCAGCAAGTCGGGACCGCCGCCCGCGAGCCGCTCACGGGCCGCTTCGACGCCGGCGCAGATCGCGACCCGGCAGCCGGCGCGCTCGAGCGACTTGCGCGCGAGCCGCAGGATGCCTTCGTCGTCATCGACGACCAGCACGTAGGCAGCAGGCTGCGTGGACACTTCTTCGGTCATGCGGAGTCTTCTCTGGCTAGGGTCAACAAGCGGTCTATCTTGTCACGAGCGGCTTTCGGCCGGCTTCATGCGAACCTTCCATCACGGCGCCGCGAGACGATGCCCCGAAGGCAGCTTGACCACCTGCAGGAAAAAACCGAGGCGGCGCACGGCTTCGATAAATGCATCGTATTCGACCGGCTTGGTGATGTAGACGTTGCAGCCGAGTTCGTAGCAGCGCGCGATTTCGCGTGGGTCGTCGGTCGTGGTCAGGACGATCACCGGCACGGCGGCCGTCTGCGGCGATTCTTTCAGACGCCGCAAGACTTCGAAACCGTCCACCCGCGGCATTTTCAGATCGAGCAGCACGACGAAATTCAACAGGTCTTCGCGCGCGGGCACAGCGCTGGCAGCGGGGTCGGCCGCGGAACTCGCGGCGGCGTCGGCCGGTGACGGCGCTGGACCGAAGAAATAATCGAGTGCCTGCTGGCCGTCGCGAAAGCGCACGAACCCGTTCGAAATGCCGGCACGGCGCAGATTGCGTTCGACGAGCGTGGCGTGGCCGTCGTCATCTTCGATCAGTACGATGCTGACCGTTTCCCCGTGACTCATATGCTCTCCGTGCTGAACGATTGGTTGATGCCTGCCGCTTGTGATTATCCGCGCCGCCGCCCGCTTCGCCCGCTCAGGTTCAAAGACGCGCGGGCTGTTCCGGCAACACCACGAAAAACGTCGACCCCGCGCCTTCCGCCGACTCAACCCACACGCGGCCCCCATGCCGCTCCACCGTGCGACGCACCACCGCGAGGCCGATGCCGTCGCCGTTCGCGACGTCGCCGTGCAGGCGCTGAAACGCCCGGAATACTTTCGACATATACGCGGCCGGAATGCCGAGGCCGTTGTCGCGCACATAATACGTGCGCATGCGGACCGCGCGCGGCTCGCCCGCCTCGACCGGCTCGACCGGCTCGGGCTCCAGCGCGCCGACTTCGATACGCCCGTTGCGCGCCGGGTCGAGATAATTCAGCGCATTGCCGATCAGATTGCTGAAAATCTGCTCGATCGCGCCCGGGTCGCCCCATGCGGGCGGCAGGTCGCGCACGGTCACCACGGCGGCATGCTGCCCGATCGCGCCCTGCAGCGCGTCGACCACCCGGCCCACCACGCGCCCGACGCTCACCCGCTGCCACTGGTACTCGAGCCGGCCGGCGCGTGAAATCCGCAGCAGCGCGTCGATGATCGCGGCGGCCCGCGTCACGGCCGTGCGCAAATATTGCAAGGACTCGCGCACCTCGCCGTCGAGAATATGCGCCATGCGTCGATGCTCGGCCTCCGGCAATTTTGCCGCCTCGACGACGCTGTCCAGCTCGTCGCACGAGACCTGCAATTCCTTCGAGAAACCTTGCAGATTCACTAACGGCGAGCGCAGATCGTGCGACACGCTGTAGATGAACATTTCATTATCTTGCGTCTCCTGACGCAGTTCCTCATTGACGGCCGCCAATTCCCGCGCGCGCGCTTCGAGCCGCGTTTTTAGCATGGCCTGCTCGGCTTCCGCCTCACGCAGGCGCGCGCCCGTCTGATGCAGCACGGTGTCGAGCGCGGCAATTTCGTCGTTACCCGACAGCGCCGGCGCGAGCGTGCGCCCGCTGCCCAAGCGCTCGGCGTTGTCGGTCAACACTTCCAGCCGCCGGCCGATGCTGCGCGCAAAGGCCACCGCGGTGGCCGCCCAGATCAGCATCGAGCCCAGCACGGCGCCGATCAGCGCGTATTGCTGACGGTCACGGCGCCGCGCGAGCGCGGCCGAGCGTTCGGCGTCGAGCCGCGACGCCTCGTCGCCGAACGCCGCGAGTTCATCGCGAAACACGGCGATCTGCTGCGGCAACGCGCCGGTCTCCAGCGCCGCAAACGAAGTCGGACGATGCCCTTCGTGCAGCGCCTGCGAGATCGCGACGGTCTGCGCGCGATACGCGTCGATCGCCCGCTGCATCTTGTGCACGCGCCCGACCTGTGGCGGCGTGCCGGCGACCAGCACCTCGAGATTCGACAGCCGGTCGCCCAGATCGACCCACACCGTATGGCGGTCGATCAGCGACGCATCGCCGATGACCATCCCCGTGCGAACCCGCGCCGCCTGGCGCAGCAGCGGATCGACGATGGCCGACGACTGATAGAGAATCTGCTTGCTGTTGGTAACCCGCTGCGCGGCCTGCGCTGTCTGCTCCTGGGTATCGAAGACGACGCCAAGAAGCGCCAGCTCGACCACGCTCGGCACTGCAATCAGCAGCAGACCCTTGGTGAATAGTTTCATGTTCGCCCGAAGGGTCGCAAAGGGTCGCTCAAGCTGCGGCGGTTCGCGTGACCGGCCACGCAGCGCCGCGCCGGCGGGACTTTGCGGTGTGGCATCGGCGAGCTCGGCGCAGTGCAGCCGGACGGGCCATTATCGACGTGAATTCGAGATATTTCAACGTAGCGGCACGATGCGCCCGACCACATAAAAATGACTTTTTTATTGGTATGAGATGATTTTTCGGCGCCACGTGCGTCTATGATGGAAACAGATGGGCTGGGAAGCGAAAGCGCGCGGCGAGGCAGTTCGGCATGATTCGTGCGGGAGGCGGTGGAGCGGCGTTGTTGTCGAATCACCGTGAATCCGACCTTGTCGTATGCTATAAAAGATCGACGTGCGGCGCGCGAAGCCGGGAGTGGTCGCATGAGGACGCTGCGTTTCTTGCAATTCTTTTTCAGGCGAATTTTTATGTCCTTCCCGAAAAAGCGTAGACGCGCGAAGGTGGACGGCGATGAGTCGTTCCTCGCGGTACTACGGCATTTCAAGCCGTTCAGTCAGCTCGACACCAAGATTGCGCGTGCTCGCGCGCAAGACGAGCCGGTCCTTTATGCGCACGTGTTGCCAGGGCTCGATGTGCTCCTGTGCAGTGTGCGTGGCGCGCAACCGCCCTATCCGGCACCCGCGGAATTACGGCGTCGCTGTATCGAATCCATTACGAATGCGCTGGAGCAACCGCTCGACGGTCTTGAGAACGGCGGCTACTGGTATGAGGCGGACGGTTTCGGCTTTCTGGTGTTTGCCAGCCGGGCTCGCGGCAAGATCCTGACGGAATTCGGCGCGACTCGCATCGGCGGCGCACGTCGCGGGGTGCGTCGTCAGGATGCTGCTGGAGACGCCGCGCCGCGCTCGCTCAGGTAGACCTTTAGCTTTACGGTAGACCTTCACACTCGCAACACCGTCCGTTCGCACAGTTCGTCAGGCGGCGTTGCGTCGTTACCTTTCCTTGATTCGACTCGTCATCTCAGGTGATCCGTCTGCGCGCGTGTGCAGCGCTCGCCTTGTCTTGTTTCGTCATGACTTCATCGATGTGGCCGCGCGCAGGCGGCACACTGATCAGCCACAAGAGAATCAAGGACAGGCCACCGCCGAAGCTCCAGCTCAGCCAGTCCGAAGGCAGGATGAAAGGCATCAGCTCCCCTTGTAAGTAGCCGCGCTGGCGGGCGACATCACCGCCGGCTTCTTTTTGTCCGTCGTAGCCGGCGACGAAGCACCGTCGGAAGATTTGTTGACCGGCGCGCCATCCAGAGAAATCGCGGACTTGGGCTGCTGCTTCACGCCCGGCGGCGGCGCTGTCGGCGCCTGACGGACTTGCTCCAGCATCTGCGTGCACGGCAACGGCTTGTTGTTGCTCGGCGCGAGCAACGGAATCAGCGCCGCAAACGGATTGATCAAGCCGAGGCCAATCGCCGCGCCACCACGCAACGCCAGCGCGGCCGCGTTCACGCCTACGTGCGGGTCCTTGAAGGTGCCTTTCACGTAAAGCGGCGAGCGCAGCGAGAAGACACGGAAACCCTTGGTATGCGGATGCACGCCGAGGTCCATCGACTCGTCACGCAGATTCACGTTGCCGTCGATGTTGATCACGGCGTCGTCCGTATCGAGCGCGAAGACGCGCGAATCGAGCACGCCGTTGGTCGCGACGAAATCGGCGGCCGCGCAGTTGATCTTCACGTCGCGCTTGCCGAACAGCTTTTCATACACGACGTTCGCTACGTTCAACCCGGCCGCTTCCATCAGGAGCGCGCTCACCGTGCCATCCGTTATCAGCGCCTTGACCTCGCCGTTCGATGTTGCCGCCAGCGCCGCCGGTGAATTGCCCGTCGCAGTCAGTGCCGCGTCGCCATTGATTTCACCGAGCGCGTTCTGCATCGTCTTGAAGTTCGGGAACAACTGCTTGAGCTTCAGATGCCGCGCCGATGTCGTAAAGCGGCCCTTGAGCGGCGACGCGCTGCCGTCCAGATGAATGTCCGAAGCAAGCGTGCCGCCGGCCACGCCGAACTTCAACGGTTCCAGTGAGAGCACGCCGTCGGTCATCACGACGTGCGTGTACAGATCCGTGATCGGCAGATTCACGTCCTTGACGATGCGCCGGCCGGTGAACTTCACGTCGGCGTCGATCGCCTTCCAGCGGTCAGTGCGGAATTCCTCGACCGGCAGCACCTTGCTGGATGGCTGCGCCGTCGCGTCGCCGCGCTTGGCCTTGCTGGCGTTCGAATCCGCACCGATCACGGGCGCCAGATCGGAGAATTGCAGCAGATGCGAAACCAGTTCACCCTGCAACAGCGGACGCGATTCACGCGCCGTGTAAGTCAGCGAGCCGTTGATGTCGCTGCCGCCGACCCGTCCTGTAAAATTTTCATACTTGAAGACGTTGCCGGTGGACTTGAACTGGCCGACCAGCCGCCCTTCGGTCGCATACGGCGGCGTGTCGGGCAAGGTCACGCCTGTCAGCGAATACAGGCGCGCCATGCTGTTGCCTTGCAGCCAGAGGCGCAGATCGACCGCGGCAAGATGCGCCGGATCGGTGATCGTGCCGACCAGGCCGACGTGCAGATCGCCCGCCTTCACATCGGCTTGCACCGGGAACGGACGGTTCGCGTCCTGCAATGCCAGCACGCCGCCGACCTTGCCGCTGCCCGACACAGGCGTCTTGTTGTAAGTCCCTTTGACAGTCCAGCCGATGGCGTATGGCGGAATCTCCTGCTTCGCGCCGGCCTGACCTTCCGCCCCGCTAGCGGCCGAAGCGCCCGAAGCGCCCGAAGTCGATGCCGACGCCACGGCCGCGCCGCTCGCGCCTGCGGCGACCGCCTCGCTGGCGCCCTTCGAGCCGCCCGCGACCAGCCCGCCCGAGGCGCCCGTCGCCGCCGTGGTACCCGACGCGGTGATGTCCGTCGACGACGCGCCGGAGGCTGCGGCGGCGTCCGCAGCGGCAGCCTCCGACGCCGCTTGAGCATTCGCCTGCGCGGTGAGCTTGCTGGCGCCCGACTTGCCGATGGTTTGCGCCGACGAACTGCGCGACGCGGCTTCCTGCTGCTTCATCGCTTCGCCGATTGGAATCGGCTGGCCGAGCGTGTCGATTGCCATCTGCAAATCGACCTTCTTCTGCTGATCGGACAGCGCGATGTTGCCCTTTGCAAAGGCGATATCGTGCAGATCGAGCTTCCATTCGGAAGGCCCGCTCGACGACGCCAGTTTGAAGGTCCAGTTATTTCGCCCGTCGAGCACGCGCTCGAGGTCGACAGAAGGATTGACGAGGTTGATCGTGGGAATCACGATATCGTGCGCGAGCAGCGGCAGCACCTTGACCTGAAAGTCGATCTCGTCGAGCGTGGCGAACTGCGGCTGCTTCGTCCAGTCCGGATTACCCACGGTGATATTGGCCGCCGAGAAACGCGGCCACGGCACCCAGCCGCGCCAGCCGGTCTCGCCGAGCGGATGCCGCCAGCCGACCTTCAGATCGCCGTTGATGGCGAACGGCCTGCCGATCGCTTGCGTGACCTTGTCGTTGATATAGGGCCTTGCCCGGTTCCAGTCGAAGGTCAGAATGAAAATAGTCAGCGCGACAATCAGAATGACGATGATCGCCAACAGCCATGCGATGATTTTTCCGATCCGCCGTCCAGTCGTGCTCGACACTGCCATTGAGAGGCTCCGCTAATTTTTTCTACGTTGAGCAACGGTCAGCACAATGCGTGCCCGATCCTCGGCCGGCCAGCACTATGCCGTTGCCGCTTTATCATGTTGCACACGCAAGTCGCAGCGAGCTTCGACCTTACGCATCCCCCATTACAAATTCACACATGACCGATGTTCCCCTAGTCCTCGCCGACGGCATCGTCCGGCGCGATGCCGTGCGCGGGCAGACGCTGCTGCAGCCGACCACCTTCGCCTTGCACGCGGGCGACCGCGTCGCGATCACCGGGCCGTCGGGCTCGGGCAAGAGTGTGTTCCTGCGCGCCCTCGCCCTGCTCGATCCGCTCGATGCGGGACGCATCATGTGGCACGGCGCGCCCGTGGAACGCGTCGCCATTCCGCGCTGCCGGCGCAACGTCGCGTATATCCGGCAGCGGCCCGCGCTGCTCGACGGCAGCGTCGAAGACAATCTGCGCTACCCGTTCGAGTTGCGCACGTACCGCGACGTGCGCTTCGATCGCGCGCGCGCAGCGAGCCTCGCCGCGCAGGCCGGCCGCGGCGACGACTTTCTCGATAAACGCGCGAGCGAGCTGTCCGGCGGCGAAGCGCAGATCGCCGCGCTGATTCGCGTGCTGCAACTCGCGCCCGAAGTCCTGTTGCTCGACGAGCCCACCGCGTCGCTCGACCCGGAGTCGTCGCATGCAATCGAAGGTCTGGTGCACGCATGGTTCGACGCCGATCCCGGACATCATGCGTCGATCTGGGTGTCCCACGATCCGGCGCAAGCCACGCGCATGAGCGCGCGGCATCTGACCATGCGCGCCGGCGTGCTCGACGAAACCGCGCGGCGCGAGATACCGCCAGCGCATCAGGATCACCAGGAGTTCGGCCAATGACACTGCAAAACCTGAGTCTGTGGGATATCGCGATTGCCGCGCTGCTGATCGTCGTGAACGGTGTCGTGTCGGTGGCGCTCAAGCTCGATCTCGAGCGCAAGCTCGCGTGGGCTGCCGTGCGCACCGTCGTGCAGTTGCTGGCGATCGGCTATGTGCTCGGCTGGGTGTTCCGTTACGACCGTTGGTACGTGGTGTTGCCGCTGATGATCGTGATGACGCTGATCGCCGGCTTCTCGGGCGCGCAACGCGGCAACCACACGTATCGCGGACAGCGCGCGGACAGTGTGCTGTCGATCTGGGTCAGTTCGTGGCTGGTGGCCGCAGTCGGGCTATTCGTCGTGATCCGCATTCACCCGTGGTACGAGCCGCAATATGCGATTCCGATTCTCGGCATGATCCTCGGCAATACGCTGACCGGCGTGTCGCTCGGCATTGAACGGATGACCGAGGAATTGACCGCGCGGCGCGACCGCGTCGACATGGCGCTCGCCCTCGGCGCGACGCGTTGGGAAGCGGCACAGGCGCCCGCGCGTCAGGCGGTGCGGGCGGGCATGATGCCGACGCTCAATCAGATGGCCGTGGTCGGCGTAGTGAGCCTGCCCGGCATGATGACCGGCCAGGTGCTGGCCGGGCAATCGCCATTGCAGGCGGTGCGTTATCAGATCGTGATCATGTTCCTGATCGCCGCGTCGTCGACGCTAGGGACCGTGGGCGCGGTGCTGCTCACGTACCGGCGGCTCTTTTCCGCCGAGCACCGGTTTCTGTCGGCGCGGCTCGTGGAGCGGACCGCGACGCGGCGCTGAGCCGCACCGAGACCCGCCGCTGTGACCCCATCACGCGCCGGACTCAACGCTTCGCGCTGATCGCGACTTCCGTGCCGTCGCTGAGCGTGAGCGTTTTCGTGCTGCCATTGACCGGCATCGTGAAGCGCAAGATCTGACTGACGCTCACGTCGTTCGGACACTTGAGCGTTTTGCCGCCGCTCGTGACGGTTTTCACGCCTTTCGGGGTCTGCGCCTGGAAGCTCAATTGCACGGTCGCCGTGCCGTCGCCGCCGACGACCGGCGCGAAACGGATCTGTGTCTGCCGGATCATCGCGCCGTTGGTGTCGGTCGGCAGCGACGCGTAGTTCGGGCACGCATCCGTCGCGGGAACAGGGCCGCCTGGCGGCACGGTCTTCCACGTGAAGTCGTCCGATTCGCCGGAGCGGATCGTGCGGGTTTCCTGCGAATTGCCGAACTGTTTCGACGTGACGCGCACTGTGTAGCGGATCGGGCCGTCGAGGGCGGACTGGGACGTGACCGTGATCGGCGTGGCCGCGCGAGCCACCGGCACGAGCATGCCGGGCGCGAGCGCGCATGCGAGAGAAGCGACAACTGAAACGGCGGAGAGTCTGAAGCTCATACTGTCACCTCGTTGTTGTGCCGCTGCGCGCCCGCTTTAGCGCTACTGCCCGCGCACCGCCTGGCTGGATGAAGCCGGACCGCGAGACACGCAACTGTTTTAGCATGATGCCCTACCAGTCTAACGCCAAGCGCCGCTGCGCGCGCTGCCTGCGAATCGGGTGTTAACCCGCTTGCGGCGAGACGTTTTCTGCGCGTGTCGCGGCTCTCGCGCACGACAGCGCACGCCGCGCCGCACTGCTGCAAATCGACGCGCCGCGGCGCCGGATTGCACAGTTTGATGCGCATCACATGAAGATGGCCGGCGCGCATTGCTGCGACGCCGGCCATCTTCGTTCGGGCTCGGTTCAGGTGAAGTGCGGCTTACGCCTCGAAACCCGTCAGCACCAGTTTGCCGATCGCGCGCCCTTCTTCGAGCAGTTGATGCGCGCGGCGCAGATTCGCGGCGTTGATCGCACCGAGGTTCTGGCCGACGGTCGTGCACAGCGTGCCCGCGTCGACGAGACGCGCTACTTCGGTCAACAGCTTGTGCTGCTCGATCATGTCCGGCGTGCCGAACATCGAGCGCGTGAACATGAACTCCCAATGAAAGGCGGCGCTCTTCGCCTTCAGCAGTTCGACCGGCACCGACTGGCTGTTTTCCACGATCGTGCAGATGCTGCCTTGCGGCTTGACGACCGCGGCGGCAGCCGGGAAGTTCTTGTCGGTGTCGTTGAACATCAGCACGTAATCGACCTGGTCGATGCCGAGTTTTTTCAGTTGCGCGGGCACGTCGCCGAAGTGATCGACGATGTGATCCGCGCCCAGTTCCGTGGCCCATTTCGCCGATTCGGGTCGCGACGCGGTCGCGATCACCTTCAGCTGCGCGAGTTGCTTCGCCAGTTGGATGCCGACCGAGCCGACCCCGCCCGCGCCGCCGAAAATCAGCACGGTGCGGCCTTCGTCCGCGCCTTGCGGCGACACGCCGAGGCGGTCGAACAACGCTTCCCAGGCGGTGATCGCGGTCAGCGGCAGCGCGGCCGCATGGGTGAAATCGAGCGACGCCGGCTTGCGCCCGACGATCCGTTCATCGACCAGATGGAACTCACTGTTGGCGCCCGGCCGTGTGATGCTGCCCGCATAGAACACCGGATCGCCGACCTTGAACAGCGTGACCTCCGGTCCGATCGCGGCCACGGTGCCGGCGGCATCCCAGCCGAGGACGCGCGGCGTCTTTTCGACTGTGTCTTTCGGTGCCCGCACCTTGGTGTCGACCGGATTGACGGAAATCGCCTCGACCTTGACCAGCAGATCACGACCGGTGGCTTCCGGTTTCGGGATCTCGACATCGATTAAGGCTTCCGCTTGATCGATCGGCAAATAGCGATAGAGACCGACGGCTTTCATACATGCTCCTGTTGGATCAAATCAGATTGAAAGGATCGCGGTTTTTGGGGCCGGCCTGTGGTGCCGGTTGCGCGTCATCGATCCCATTGGCGTCATCCTAAGGCGGTTCTTATTCTCTTAAAACCGTCATAATGACTGAAACATCTTTTGGAATTTCAGAAGAATGAACCATCCCGTTGTTTCGCCCACGCGTACGCCGCCCGGCGAGCGGGAGCGGCTCGATCTGCTCGACGTCGCCCTGTTCGTGCGCGCCGCGCTGCTGGCCAACGTATCGGCGGCTGGCCGCGAATTCGGTTTGTCGGCGGCGGTGGCGAGCTGCCGCATCGCGCAACTGGAAAAGCTGCTCGGCGCGCGTCTGCTGCACCGAACCACTCGCCGCATCAGCCTCACGCAGGACGGTGAAGTCTTCATGACGCGCGCCGAAGCCCTGCTCGACGCGGCCGCCGCCGCGCGCGCCTCGGTGGGCCGGGCGCAGGCCGAGCCGCAGGGCCGCTTGCGGGTCTCGATGCCAACGTCGTTCGGGCGGCAGCACGTGTCGCCGGTGATCAGCGAATTTCTGCGCCGGTACCCCGGTGTGAGCGTCGATTTGCGGCTCACCGATCAGTTGGTCGATCTCGTCGATGCGGGTATCGACGTGGCGATCCGCGTCGGCGTGCTGAAGGATTCGTCGCTGGTGGCGCGGCGCCTCGCGGTGAATCGACGCGTGCTGTGCGCGGCGCCCGCTTACCTTGCCGCGCGCGGTACGCCGCATCATCCTTCGGACCTCGTGGAGCACGAGTGCATGATTCTGTCGGACCAGCGCGACTGGGCCTTCGTGACGCCGGCCGGACCGCTCGCGGTGCGCGTGAGCGGACGCCTCGTCACGGACAACGGCGAAGTGATCCGCGACGCCCTGCTGGCCGGTTCCGGCATCGCGCTCAAATCGACGTGGGACGTCGCGCCATATCTGCGCAGCGGCGAACTGGTCAGCGTGCTGGACAGCTATCCGCTCGCCGAGAGCGTGGCGATCTGGGCCGTGTATCCGAGCCGTTCGTTCGTGCCGCCGAAGACGCTCGCCTTCATCGAATTCGTGGCAGCCCATTTCGGCGATCCGCCTTACTGGGACAGAGAGCCGGCTTGAGACCGATGCGCCGGCGACAGCGCTCGGATCGATGCATCGTCAGTGCTTGTTGCCGCGTGCGCCGGCGGCTCCGTTGCCGTCGGAGTTGACGTCGGTTTGCGCGTCGTTCTGCGTCTTCTGCTGATACTCGTCGCCGCCGCGGCGGTCGGTATCTTTCAGCCCGCGTTCGAGATCGCGATGCGCCTGCTTGCCAACATGGCGCGGACCGTCCTCGTGCTGCGACTCCGGATTCTGATCGGCTTCATGCGGCAGAGGCGCGGCCGCTTCCTGCATCGATTTGGGCTGCTTTTTGGCATGCGGGTCCGCCTGCTTGTCGCCGTCGGACGATTGCGGTGAGGTCTTCATGGCATGGCTCCTTGTCGTTCTGAAGCGGGTCCGTTCAAGCTTACTGCGCGTCATCCAGACGTTTTTTCATGCGTGCGGTGATGCGCTGACGCGTCTTCGC
Organism: Paraburkholderia aromaticivorans; assembly: GCF_012689525.1. Taxonomy (NCBI): domain Bacteria; kingdom Pseudomonadati; phylum Pseudomonadota; class Betaproteobacteria; order Burkholderiales; family Burkholderiaceae; genus Paraburkholderia; species Paraburkholderia aromaticivorans. Next base: position 1,989,691 of record NZ_CP051516.1, on the reverse strand, counting down.
ATAGTCCGCCCACGGGTCGCTTTTGAGTTCGGCGAGGCGCTCGTGGAGATTCTCGATGGTCCATTGATCGCCGGCCGTGGTGCCAGCGACCTCATCCCACGCAAGCGGCACCGAGACGCCGAGGCCCGGACGCGCCCGCGCCGAGAATGCGGCGACCGTGCTTGAGCCGCGGTTGTTGCGCAGGTAGTCGACGAAGATTTTCTGCTTGCGATTCTGCGCGCCCATCTTCGCGCTGAAGTACTTCGGCAGCGTCGCCGCCATGTGCTGCGCGACGGCTTGCGAGAAGTCCTTCACTTCGTCCCAGACGGCCTGTTTCGCGAGCGGCACGACCACATGCAAGCCCTTGCCGCCGCTCGTCTTGCAGAACGACTTGAGGCCGAGTTCCTCGAGCAGCGAACGCGTCAGTTGCGCCGCTTCGATCATGCGCTCCCAACCTAGCGCTGCGTCAGGGTCGAGGTCGAACACGACGCGGTCCGGCTTTTCGATATTCGAAGCGACGGCATTCCACGTGTGAAATTCGACGGTGCCCATTTGCGCCGCGCCGACCAGCGCTTTGACGGTATCGACGGTGATCAGCGGCGGATGGCCGGGATCGAGGCCCGGATGCTGCGCGACATTCGGAATCGACAGCTTCTGGCTGTGTTTCTGAAAAAACAGCTCGCCGCCGATGTCTTCGGGCGCACGCACCAGCGACACCGGGCGGTCTTTCAGATGCGGCAGCATCCATTCGGCGACCGATTCGTAGTACTGCACGAGATCGATCTTGCGCGCACCGCTGCTTTTGTCGATGACGCGATCAGGATGAGAGATGCGGACGCCGGCGACTTCGGCGGGCGGTGCAGCGGTGTTTGATTTTGCGGGTGCGGCTTTGGTTGCTTTTGCTTTAGGGGCCGTGGTTTTCGTTACGGCGGTTTTCGTTACGGCGGTTTTCGTTACGGCGGTTTTCGTTACGGCGGTTTTCGTTACGGCGGTTTTCGCGGCACTGACCTTCGCGCCGCCTGTCTCTGCGCCGCCGCTTTTTACGCCGCGGTCTTTCGCATCCGCTGTTTTCGCCTCGGCCTTCGATTTTGCCGCGCCAGTTTTCCCCGCGCCGGATGCCGCCACAGTACTCGCAGAAGTTTTCCGCGCCGCGCGTTTCTTCGGCGCGTCGTCGGAGATGGAATCGGTTTGCTGTTGCACGTCGGCTCCTTTGCGAGGTGTTTCCTTGACGATCTGGCTCGCCGGCTTGTCGTTGCGCAAACTCACGAACGACGCCTGACGCACGATGCCATCGCTCGTCCATTCCGCGAAATTGCATTCGGCGACGAGCACCGGTTCGACCCAATGCACCGGCGTGCGACTGCGCTCGCGCGGCGCGGCCGCAAACGGCATGCGCTGGGCCGCGTGCGCGTCGAGTTCTTTCTTGACCGAGCGCAGCAACGCCGCGTCGAAGCCGGTGCCGACGCGCCCCGCGTAATTCAATTTGCCTTTGCCGTCGTAGACGCCGAGCAGCAGCGCACCGAACGCCGCGCGACTGCCGGACGGTTCCGAATAGCCGCCGATCACGAACTCCTGGCGCCGGCGGCATTTCAACTTGATCCACGTCGACGAACGTCCCGACAGATAGCCACTGTCGCGCCGCTTGCCGATGATGCCCTCCAGCGCCATGTCGCACGCGCTCCTCAGCAGGTCTTCCGCGCTGAAGTCGAAGCTGTTCGAGAAGCGCAGCACGCTGTCGTCCACGTCTTCCATCAAGGCGCGCAGAATCGCGCGACGCTGTTCGAGCGGCACGCCGCGCAAGTCGTAGCCGTTCAGGAACGGTATATCGAACAGATAGACGATGATGTCTTGCGGACGGTTCGCATCGAAGGCGTTTTGCAGCGCCTGAAAATTCGGCACGCCGTTCTGATCCAACACCACGGCTTCGCCGTCGAGCCATGCGTTTTCGATCCCGAGTTGTTCGAACGCCTTGACCTGTTTGCTGAACTTCGCGGTCCAGTCGTTGCCGGCGCGGGTGAATACTTTGACGGCGCTCCCCTTCGCGTCCCGATCGATTCGGGCCAGCACACGATAGCCGTCGAACTTGATTTCATACGACCATTCATCGCCGGGCGGCGCGGCGTCGACGAGCGTCGCCAGTTGCGGCTTGAAGGTCGCGGGCAAGCGTGCTTTCACCGCGCCTTCGATCGAGGGCGCGGTGGCAAGTTCACGCAGCGACTGGGTGTTGCGCGTTGCTACGATGTCCGGTCGCTTGGGATCGACGCGGCTTGATGAAGCGGCTTTCGCGCCGTTCTTGCCGGCTCGTTTTGAGGCTGACGTCGTATCAGATACCGCAGCAGTGGCTGCCGCGATTTCGCGTGTGCCCTTGGTTGCCGCTGTCCTCGTCGTTTTTCCGCCTTTGCCCGCCGACGCGCTGCCGTTGAGCACGCTGCCCGGACGCTTCTTCAGAATGTCGTAGTCGCTCTCATCGCGCGCTTCGTCGTCGCGTTCCTTGATTAGCAGCCACTGCTCCTTGTCGCCGCTGCCGCGCATATGGCTGCGCACCAGCGTCCAGCCGCCTTGCAGTTTTTCGCCATGCAGCCGGAACTTGAGTTTGCCGGCCGCGTAGGATCGCGCCGCTTCCGCCGCGCCGCCAACCGGTTCCCAGGTGCCGCGATCCCACACCACCACGCTGCCCGCCCCGTAGTTGCCCGGCGGGATTTCCCCTTCGAACGAACCGTATTCGACCGGATGGTCCTCGACATGCACCGCAAGCCGTTTCACCGACGGATCGAGGCTCGGCCCTTTCGGCACCGCCCACGACAGGAGCGTGCCGTTCAGTTCCAGCCGGAAGTCGTAGTGCAAGCGCCGTGCGTCGTGCTCCTGAATTACGTATGAGAGCGCCTCGTCGGCTGCCTGCTTTGTCGTTTTCCGGCCGCCTGGCTTGCGCTTCGCGCGCATGCCCGACGGTTCCGGCGTGTCGTCGAAGCGGCGCTTGCGGTTGTAGAGATCGAGTCTGTCGTTCATGGCGAGGAAGTCGTCGTGAGTGCCTCAGGCGCGATGCCGACGATCAGGCCGCCGCGCGACGTTTGCGTGCCGCCGGCGCCGAGGAAGTCTTGGCACTCGCCCGGCCGCTGGTGCTGGTGCCGCTGCCGCGACTGCGTGTCGTTGTCCCCGCTGAGCGAGCCGTGCGCGGTTTCTTGCGGGCCGGCGTTTCGGCCTCGGCATCCGCGCCGTCCTTATCGCCAGCGTCGTCCGCGGCGCGCTTGCGGCCGCCCGCCGCCGGCTTGCTCTTGCCGCGTCCAAGGCTGCGCTTGAGCAGATCGGACAGATCGAGGATGTCGGCGGATTGACGCGACTCGTGCGGCGCTTCGACTTCGGTGATTTCCTCGGTCTTGCCCGCGCGAATCTTGCGATCGACCAGCGCCATGATGTCGTCGCGGAAGGTGTCGTGATACTGCGACGGATCCCACTTGTCGCTCATGTCGTCGATCAGCTTCTTCGCCATGTCGAGTTCGCGCGCGGACACGCCCGCGGCCTTCACGCCGTCGGCCGGCAGCTTGAATTCGTCGAAGTCGCGCACCTCCGCGGCCCAGCGCAGCGTGTTCAAGGCCAGCACGGGACCCACCGGAATCAGCGCCGCCAGATGCTGCTTGTTGTGCAGCACCACGCTCGCCACGCCGATCTTACCGGACGCCTTCATGGCTTCGCGCAACAGCGCGTAGACCTTTTCGCCTTTGCGGTCGGGCGTGAGGAAATAAGGCGTGTCGAGATAGAGGAACGAGATATCCGGGGCGTCGACGAACGCCAGAATATCGACCGTTTGCGTCGACTCGGGGTTCGCCGAGCGGATCTCGTCGTCGGAGAGCACGACGTATTTGTCCTTCTCGTACTCGAAGCCGCGCACGATGTTATCGCGCGTGACGTCCTTGCCGCTGCGCTTGTTGATCTGCTTGTAGCCGATCGGATCGATCGTGCGCTTATCCAGCAGATTGAAGCCGACTTTCTCGGACTGCGTCGCCGGATATAACTGCACCGGCACGTGGACGAGGCCGAAGCTGATTGCACCTTTCCAGATCATGTGTGGCATCGTGCGCCCCCTAGGCCTAAGACCTGACATGAAGCAGCAAGCGTGCCACGGCTTTCCGGGCAGAGCCGGCACGCGTCGCCGTCCGGCGGCCTCAGGCACAGGCTGTAAGTCTTGCGTCAGGACGGCAAAAGCTACGCCTTGCGGCTGGCGGCCGGTTCGAGTTCTAGCGGCACTTCGGCGAAGCCGCGAAAGCGGACGCGTCCGCCGCGCGTCGGCTCGCCGTCGAGGCGATAGGCCGGAAAGCGCTGCACGAAGCGGCCGATCGCGATGCGCGCTTCAAGCCGCGCGAGCGACAAGCCGGCGCACTGATGGATGCCGAAGCCGAACGCAAGATGCCGGTTCGGATCGCGGCGAATGTCGAAGCGGTCCGGATCCGCGAACTGTTCCGGGTCGCGATTGGCCGCGCCGATGCACAGCGTGACCGGCGTGCCGCGCGCAACCGCGACGCCGCCGATCTCCGTGTCGACAGTCGCCATGCGGTTGCCGAGCTGATTCGAACTCTCGAAACGCAGACATTCTTCCACCGCCGATTCGATCAGCGACGGCTCGTGCAGCAGCGCCGCGCGTTGCTCGGGCCATTGCGTCAGCGTGACGAGGCCGTTGCCGATCAGATTGGTGGTTGTCTCATGGCCGGCGTTCAGAATGAAAATGCAGTTTTGCAGCAACTCTGCTTCCGACAACTGCTCGCCGCCCTCCTCGCCCTGAATCAGACGCGTCAGCACGTCATGCTGCGGGTCGCCCGGCTCGCGCCGGCGTCGCGCGACCAGATCGCGCAGATAGCCGACGAATTCGTTCACCGCGCGATTGCCCCGTTCGAACTGCGCCTCGGTCAGCGACGGCTCAAGCGCGCCGAGAATCGCGAGCGACCAGTCACGCAACGGCTCGCGCTCCGCGTGCGGCACATCCAGCAAATTGCCGATGATCTCGACCGGAATCGCCGACGCGAATTCGCCGATCAGATCGATCCGACCGCGTTCAGCGGCGGCATCGAGCAAGCCGTCGACGAGGCGTACCAGCCCCGGCTCCATCGCTGCGATGGCGCGCGCCGTCAGCGCCCCGGCGATCAGCTTGCGCACGCGCGTGTGGCGCGGCGGGTCGTTGAAGACCAGACTCGTGGTGTGATGCGCGTAAAGCGGCGAGTCGCCGTACTTCGGCTTGAATTCGACCGTCTTGTCGGAGCTGAAGGTTTTCGCGTCGCGATACACCGCCTGCACGTCGCGAAACCGTGTCAGAAACAGCGAGCCGTCCGGCATGCGCTTGACCGGCTCGTGAGCGCGCAGTGCGTGATAGACCGGATAGGGATCGGCATGGAAAGCGGGATTGAGGTGGCGCAGATCAAAGTCGCGCGCAAGAGTGGATGCGTCGCTGGCGGTCGCCGGGGGCATGCGTTGTCTCCGTAGTAGTGCGCCTCGTCATGGATACCGGTGCGTTCGCATGCCGGACGTTGCACGCCGCGAAGAGGCGGATGCGACGGTCGGTGCGCGCAGCGGCTGCGGGCCGTCGTTCGTTCGATGCTGCGCCAGTATGAACCGCGCGCCGCAGGATTGCACGGCGCAATGCAATAGGAGGTGCGATGCAGCGGAGCAGCACAGCGTTCGCTGCGGATCGCGAGAGGTGCGACGCTGTACAGTTCTCCTAGCAGATCGCAAGCGGCAACGCCAACCGGCGAACCGTTACAATAGCGGGATTTTCCGCGCGCGCCGCGCGCCGTCCTTTTCCGCGTTACTGCGTCGTCGTCCATGAACCTCGTCATTCAAAGCCCCGCGCCCCTTTCCGCCGACCATCACAAAGCGCTCGTCGCGCTCGCGCGCGGTTCGCACGCCAGCGTCGTCGACGCGAACGCGATTCGCATTGCCGACGCGAACGTCGCCCAGCGCGCCGACCTCGACGTCTATTGCGGCACCCATCAACTGGACTACGCGTTTGTCGAAGCCGGCCGCCAGTTGCGCGACTTCGGGCTGGTCGCGATGGACATGGACTCGACGCTGATCACGATCGAGTGCATCGATGAGATTGCGGACTTCTGCGGGCTGAAAGCGGAAGTGGCCGCGATCACCGAGGCCTCGATGCGCGGCGAGATCAAGGACTTCAACGAAAGCCTGACGCGCCGCGTGGCGCTGCTCGAAGGCCTCGACGCAAGCGCGCTGGAACGTGTGTACGAAGAGCGGCTGCAACTCTCGCCGGGCGCCGAGCGGATGCTGGCTGGCGCGAAGGCGGCTGGGTTGAAAACGCTGCTCGTGTCGGGCGGATTCAACTTCTTCACCGAGAAACTGAAGGCACGACTTGGTCTCGATTTCACTCGCGCTAACACGCTTGAAATCGTGGACGGAAAGCTGACCGGCAAGGTCATCGGCGAGATCGTCAATGCCGATGTCAAAGCACGCACGCTACGCGAAACATGCGCGCATTTGGGCATTGAACCGAGCCGCGCAATTGCGATGGGCGATGGCTCCAACGATCTGAAGATGATGGCCGAAGCCGGGCTCTCCGTTGCGTTCCGTGCAAAGCCGGTGGTGCGCGAAGCGGCCAGCGTGGCGTTCAACCATGTCGGGCTGGATGGGTTGCTGCGGCTGTTCTGAAGCGCCTGTTCTGATGCGCTTGATACGCTGGCCGAAGCGATGGCGGTCAGCGCTGGCAGCGGCTCTATTTTTTCAGAATGTCCGTTGTGAGTACCACCATCATGCTAATCGCATCAAGGCTTGCGACAATCACGGTCCACATCAAAAAACGCGGGTAGATTCTTTCTGAGACTAGCCACAACGAGAATTTTTTCATGATTGCCTCCTTGAGAGGATCAGTATAAATGCTGCGCTATCTAAAAAATCTAAATCAGCTGTACATGTAGGGATGCTAATAAAGCTGCAGCAATGACCGTGAAGAAAATCGAGATGACTATCTCTGTGGGCGAAAAGCTTCCATCAGCAAATAAGCTGTTTCGCTGCAGCGCTCCCGCCCTTGCCCGCCCGGAATGTGGATTGACCAGCCCCGACATCACGAGGCTGGAACAGGTAAATGCCAACACACACAGTCCAACCAACCAGCACGCCAGAACCGACGCCTCGCCACGGCCGCGCTCAAGCGCCGTGACCGCCTCATAAACCGCCGACGCGAATAGCCCGATCGCACACCAGAACAGTTGGCCATCTTTCACCGAGCCGGCGATCAACGCCTTTGCGACGCGCCAACCGTGCGCGGGTGCGACAAGCGCTAGCGTAAAGATCGGGCCGATGATCGGCACGCCGAGATTCAGCAACATCCAGAAGAAAAGATTCATTGAAGCTCACCATGGTGCGGCAACCGTTAGTCGGGATGCACACCATCGTAGCGTCGAGATTTCACGCTGAACATTCGGCCGAGTGGTTAGGCATACTGGCTATCTTGACAAGAAAAAAAGCCCACCGGGAACATGTCCCGATGGGCCTGCTTGTCCTTCGGAAAAACGTCGATCGGACGTTTAACCCAGCGCCGCCAGAGACTGCTCCATATCCGCGCGCAAGTCCGCCTCGGCTTCGAGGCCGATATAGAACCGCACCAACGTCCCGCCGTGCGGCCACTGCCCTGCCGTGCGCATCGACGCGACGTTGTACGGCATCACGAGACTGTGCGCACCGCCCCAGCTCCAGCCGAGCGAGAACAGTTCGAGCGACTCGCAGAACGTGTCGATTTGCGCCGCGCTGTAGCGACCGTCGAACACGACGGAAAAGAGCCCGCCCGCCCCCGTGAAGTCGCGCTCGTAAAACTCGTGCCCCGGACAGTCGGAGAGCGCCGGGTGCAACACCGCGGCAATTTCAGGCCGCGTCTTCAGCCATTTGGCCAGGCCGAGCGCCGCGCGGTCATGCTGCTCGAAACGCAGTTGCATGGTCGGCAGGCTGCGCAGAATCAGCGAGCAGTCGTCCGACGAGACGCCGATGCCCATGCGCATGCGCGCCGCCTTCAGCTTCAGATGCAGTTCGCGATCGACGGTAATCGTCGCGCCCATCAGCACGTCGCCGCCGCCCGATTGATACTTGGTGAGCGCCTGCACCGAGATATCGACGCCGTGATCGAACGGCCGGAAACCGAGCCCCGCCGACCACGTATTGTCGATCGCCGTGACGACGTTGCGCGCGCGCGCCACTGCGGTGATGGCGGGCACGTCGGCCACTTCCATCGTCACCGAGCCGGGCGCCTCGAGCCAGATCAGGCGCGTATTCGGCTGGATCAGATCGGCGATGCCTGCGCCGATCATCGGATCGTAGTAGCGCACGGTGATGCCGAAATCGCGCGCCAGCCAGTCGCCGTGATCGCGGTTCGGCGAGTAGACGTTATCGGGAATCAGCACGTCGTCGCCGGCTTTGACGAGGCCGAAATACACGTTCGAAATCGACGACAGCCCCGACGGCTGCAGCAACGCGTGATTGCCGCCCTCAATGGTGGCAAGCCGCTGCGCCAGCGCGAGCGAAGTCGGCGTGGCATGCAGGCCGTAGCGCCATTGCGCGTCGTTTTTCCAGTCGAGCGCGCGCATGGTGGCGAGATCGGGGAACACGACCGTCGACGCCCGCGTGACCGGCATCGAGAACGATTCGAAGCCCGGCGTGAGCTGGTCGTCGGCACGCACGATACGGGTTTGCAGACCGCGTTGGAGTTTGGATTGGGTCATGGGTGAGTTTCGGTGAGAAGCAGACGGAAACGGAGGGCGCGTGGTGTCAGGGCGCGCGCCGCACACGCAAGAGTAGACGAGCCGGCGGGATTTCGCTCGCGAGACAGCGCGCGAGCTGTTGGGCGCCGCGCGGCTGCGGGTTCACTCGCCGGTTTGCAGGTTGCTGACGCCGCCCACGGCGCGGCCGCCGGTAGCGGCGGCGCTCGAAGCCGGCGCAGTAACGGCGCCCGCAGAAGGCTGCGCCGTAGGCTTGTTCGCCGCGGTCGCGGTCGCCGGCGCGCCGGGAGGCGGCACCGCCTGCCCTGCCGCCAACGGCTTCAGATCGAAGGGCTGCGGGTCGGAATCGTCGACGTTCATCCGGTCGCCCGCCACCGAGCCGTCCGCCGCGAACTTGCCGACCCAGTTGCCGGTGATATGGGTGCCGTCGTTCGATTCCTCGACTTCGAGCGTATTGCCGTCGCGGTCGCCCGCGATCAGGATCACCGCGCCGGTATCCGTGAACTGATACTCGCCGTGCACGCCGGATGGATCGTCGCTTTTCGGGCCGAGCTTCAGCACGATCTGGCGCGAGCCCAGCATGCCGGCGTAGCGCGGGAACTTCGCGAATTCGGGGCTCGGCTTGAGCGGCAACTGGATCGGCGGGGGCGCCGCCAACTCCTTCACCGCGTCGCTTTCCGCCCATGCCTGCGCGGGCAGCATCGTCGCTGCGCCGGCACACAGCAAAACGGCAGCGCTCGCCACTAACCAACCACGCCGGCGCACCGCACCCCTAATCGCGTTCAATTCCCGCATCCCTTCCTTCCTCATTGCTCGATACCGCTTACTGCCGACATGCCGCGCTTCAGATCCGTTCGAAGATCGCCGCGATGCCTTGTCCGCCGCCGATACACATCGTGACCAGCGCATAACGCCCGCCGATCCGCTGCAGTTCGTACAGCGCCTTGACGGTGATGAGCGCGCCGGTCGCGCCGATCGGGTGACCGAGCGAAATGCCCGAGCCGTTCGGATTGACCTTGGCCGGATCGAAGCCCAGTTCCTTGCTGACTGCGCAGGCCTGAGCGGCGAACGCTTCGTTGGCCTCGATCACGTCGAGGTCGGCGACCGTCAGCCCGGCGCGTTCGAGCGCCTTGCGCGTAGCCGGCACCGGGCCGATGCCCATGTACGCCGGATCGACGCCGGCATGCGCGTATGACACCAGCCGCGCCAGCGGCTTGATGCCGCGCTGTTCGGCGACGCTGCGCTCCATCAGCACGACGGCCGCGGCGGCGTCGTTGATGCCCGACGCATTGCCCGCCGTCACCGTACCGTTTTCTTTCGCGAACACCGGCTTCAGCTTGGAGAAGTCTTCCGCCGATGCGTTCATGCGCGCGTGTTCGTCCGTGTCGAACACGACGTCGCCTTTCTTCGACGGGATCGTGATCGGCAGGATCTGTTCCTTGAAGTACCCGCTCGTGATCGCATTGGCCGCGCGGCGATGCGATTCGAGGGCGAGCGCGTCCTGCACTTCACGCGAAATGTCGTATTTGCGCGCGACGTTCTCGGCGGTCACGCCCATATGGATCGACTGGAATGGGTCGTTCAGCGCGCCGACCATCATGTCGACGAGGCGCGCGTCGCCCATGCGCTGACCGAAGCGCGCGGCGGGCATGGTGTAAGGGGCGCGGCTCATGTTTTCCGCGCCGCCGCCGATCGCGATGTCGGCGTCGCCGAGCAGCACGCTTTGCGCGGCTGAAATGATGGCCTGCAGGCCGGAGCCGCACAGCCGGTTCACGGTCAACGCCGGCGCATGTTGCGCGACGCCACCGTTGATCGCGGCCACGCGCGCCAGGTACATGTCTTTCGGTTCGGTATGCACGACGTTGCCGAACACCACGTGGCCGACTTCATCGCCCGACACGTTGGCACGTGCCAGCACTTCACGCACCACGCGTGCGCCGAGATCGGTTGGCGAAAAATCTTTCAGACTGCCACCGAAACCGCCGATTGCCGTACGCACACCGCTTACCACCACTACGTCCCGTTCCATCGCTCGCTCCTCTCTTAGTTTCTCAAGATGATCTTGCCTCGGCGGGCCGCGCTCTGTAGCGCGCGTGTTCAGCCCGCCAGAAGTTGTTCGACCGTCGCGCGCGAAGGAATCGGCGCTACTGCGCCGTAACCTTGCGTGGACAGCGCAGCGGCGACGTTCGCATAACGCGCCGCCGCAAATGGATCGTCACCCGCGACGATGCGCGCGATGAACGCGCCGCCGAAGCAGTCGCCCGCACCGGTTGCATCGACGGCATTGACGACGTGGCCCGGCACGACGCGCCGTTCGTTTGGCGTCGCGATATACGAGCCCTCTTTGCCGAGCTTCAGTGCGACCACGCTCGGACCGTGCGACAGCAGGAAATCGACGATCTCGTCACGACCGGTCAGGCCCGTGAGGTCGGTGACGTCGTCCCAGCTCGGCAGGCAGATATCCGTCTGGCGGATGGCTTCGAGCATCACTGCGCGCGCCCGCGCGAGCGGCCACAGCTTCAAACGAAGATTGGTGTCGAAGCTCACGCGACCGCCGTTGGCGCGCGCATGCGCGATCGCTTCGAGCGCCGCGTCGCAGGCGCTCAGGCTGATCGCGAGACTGATGCCGGACAGATGAACGACCTTGGCCGCGGCGATCGCTTCGAGCGGCAAATCGCGCGGCGCGTAGCGGCTCGCGGCCGAACCGGCGCGCAGATAGTCGAACGCGTGGCCATTCGGACCGTGCGACACGAAGTACACACCCGTGGACGCCTGCGGATCGACGCGCACCAGCGACGTGTCCACCTGCTCGCACTTCCACAGATCGACCAGCAGGCGCCCGAAATGATCCGCGCCGACTGCCGATACGAAACCGGTCGACGCGCCTTGCCGTGCGGCCGCGATACAAAAGTTCGACGTATCGCCGCCGAAGCCTTGCAGATAGTTCGGCTGGTCTTTGGCTGACTGGTTGAATTCGATCATCGCCTCGCCGAGCGCGAGGATCTCGGGGAGCCCGGCTTGCGGCGCTGCAGTCGTGCTCGCCGTCATCGATTAAACCTCGCCCCACAGGTCGTGACCGTCGGCGCCGGTGATCTTCACCGACACGAAATCGCCGACCTTGTAGCGCTTGGACGCCTTAACGGCCGGCGCGATATACACGACGCCGTCGATCTCCGGCGCGTCAGCCGCGGTGCGGCCGATGCCGCCGTCGGCATTGATCTCGTCGACCAGCACCTTCAGCGTCTTGCCGACCTTCTTCGCGATACGCTTCGCCGACACTTCTTCGGCGACTTCCATGAAACGCGCGCGACGCTCTTCGCGCACTTCGTCGGGCAATGCGCCGTCGAGTTCGTTTGCCGTCGCGCCTTCGACCGGCGAATAGGCGAAGCAGCCGACCCGATCCAATTCCGCCTCGCGGATGAAATCGAGCAGCGTCTGGAACTGCTCTTCAGTCTCGCCGGGGAAGCCGGCGATGAACGTGCTGCGGATGGTCAGATCCGGGCACATCTCGCGCCATTTCTTCACGCGTTCCATCACCTTCTCGGCATTGGCCGGGCGCTTCATGCGCTTCAACACTTCCGGATGCGCGTGCTGGAACGGCACGTCGAGATACGGCAGCACGTGGCCTTTGTATGGACCCTCGGCCATCATCGGAATCACGTCGTCGACGCTCGGATACGGATACACGTAGTGCAGACGCACCCACGCGCCGTATTGCGCGGCGAGTTCGCCGAGCGCGCCGACCAGATCGGTCATGCGCGTCTTGATCGGCTTGCCGTTCCAGAAACCCGTGCGGTATTTGACGTCGACGCCATAGGCGCTCGTGTCCTGCGAAATCACCAGCAGTTCCTTCACGCCCGACTTGAAAAGATTTTCCGCTTCGAGCATCACGTCGGCGACGGGGCGCGACACGAGGTCGCCGCGCATGGACGGGATGATGCAAAACGTGCAGCGGTGATTACAGCCTTCGGAAATCTTCAGGTACGCGTAATGGCGCGGCGTGAGCTTCACGCCGGCGGCCGGCACCAGGTCGATGAACGGATCGTGCGGCTTCGGCAGATGGGCGTGCACGTGCTGCATCACTTCGCCGAGCGCGTGCGGGCCGGTCACGGCCAGCACCTTCGGATGCACTTCTTCGATCAGCCCCGAGCCGCTCGCGCTCTTCTTGGCGCCGAGACAGCCGGTCACGATCACCTTGCCATTTTCGTTGAGCGCTTCGCCGATCGCGTCGAGACTTTCCTGCACTGCTTCGTCGATGAAGCCGCAGGTATTGACGACCACGAGGTCCGCGCCGTCGTACGTGCCGGAAATCTCGTAACCTTCGGCGCGCAGTTGGGTGATGATCTGCTCGGAATCGACCAGAGCTTTAGGGCAGCCGAGGCTTACGAATCCTACCTTTGGCGCGGCAGTCGGGGCAATCGTGGGTGTGGCAGACATGGGGGACCGCTTGAAGACGTTAAACCTTGAATTGTAGCGGTTCGCCACGGCTGCCGCTCGTAAGTCTTTGAATATTCGCCCTCAAACGACCGCGAGGTCCGCTGGATCGCGCTGGCCGAGGCGTCTGGATTGATGTGTCGCCATTAATTGGCCGACGCCCAAGGCACGCTCGATCACTTCCAGAATTTCGTGCGAATCCTGCACCCGGCGGATCGCCGCATGCAACTCGGCTGCCTGCGGCCAGGTCCGCTGCAGATAGCTGAGCCACTTTTTGACGCGCCCGTGCTCGTGCCGGGAGGCGACACGGGCCTGCAATTTCCGCAGATAACCGGCGATGTGACCCAGCACGTCCTGCCAGTCCCCGTCGGATGGGAAGCGGTCCATCAGTCCGCGGATCCTCAGCGCCAGGAAAGGGTCCGAGACGGCGCCGCGCCCGATCATCACATCGGCACAACCGCTGACCGCGCGGCAGCGCTCCCAGTCGGCCACCGTCCAGACTTCTCCGTTCGCGATGACCGGCACATCCACGGCGGCGTCGATACGCGCGATCCACTCCCAGTGGGCGGGCGGCCGGTAGCCGTGATCTCGCGTTCTGGCATGCACGACGAGCGAGGCCGCGCCGCCTTCCGCTAGCGCCGTGGCGCAATCGATCGCCAGCGAGGTGTCGGACACGCCGAGGCGCATTTTTGCCGTCACGGCGATGCCGGCCGGCACCGCGGCGCGTACGGCCGACACGATCCGGTTTAACTGTTTAGGGTCGGCCAGCAGCATGGCTCCGCCGCCGTGCTGATTCACGACCTTGGCGGGACATCCGAAGTTCAGATCGACTCCATGCGGCGATAAGGTGGCCGCGTGAGCTGCGTTCAGAGCCATCCATTCGGGATCGCTGCCGAGCAGTTGGATGACCATCGGCGTGCCGTTGGGCGTGTGGCCTCCTTCGAACACCTCGGGGGCTTCCCGCTCATAGACGCGGCTGGGAAGCAGCGAGCCCGTCACGCGGACGAACTCGGACACGCATCCGTCAAATCCGCCGATGCCGGTCAGCACGTCGCGCAAGACGTAGTCCGCGAGACCTTCCATTGGGGCGAGATAGAGGCGGCTCATGCGGAAATGGGCGCCGAGCGGTGGCGCGTTTCCTGAGGATAAGTGGGGCATCCGTAAAACATGAGATCGACGGTCGGAATGGGGATGAAGTTGGCGGCCAGAGCGCCCTCTCCGAGGAAATGCCCCACACACGCAGCCCGCGATTGTACCGCGCCGGCAGCGGATCGGTCGCAGCCAGCCGTTCAGTCCTGGCAAAGGCCGCGCTTGCGACGCGTCAAAACTCCGGGGCGCTTCCCGACGACGCCCCAACGTCGGAAAACCCCGCTCGCTTGATCACCCCTACTTCTTCTCCGGCTCCGGATTAACTTCCGGGTTGCCTTGCGGATTGGCCGGCGCAGTCCCAGGATTGCCAGCATTGACCGCGCCACCCGGCGTAAACGGGAACGTGGCGAACATCGACTTCGCCTGGTTCTGCATCTGCTCCTGCATCTGCACGAACATGTTCTTCGACTGCTCGATATAGCTGGTCATCATGCCCTGCATCATCGGCGCCTGCATGTTCATGAACTGCGACCAGACTTCGGGGTTCATTGCCTTGCCTTCGTACAGATTCTTCGACTGGTCGGCGAGCTTTGCCTGAATGTCGATGAAGGCCTGAATATTTTTTTCCAGGTACGTGCCCATCATGCCTTGCATCGCATGACCGTAGAACCGGATGATCTGCGACAACATCGACGACGAGAACATCGGCAAGCCGCCGCTCTCCTCGTCGAGAATGATCTGCAACAGGATGGCGCGCGTCAGATCCTCGTTGCTCTTGGCATCGATGACCTTGAAATCCTCCTGATCCAACACGAGCTGTTTGACGTCCGTCAGCGTGATGTACGTGCTTGTCTCGGTATCGTAGAGCCGACGATTCGGATATTTCTTGATCAGTCGTTCGGCTGTTTTCTTTGTAGTAGTGGTCATTTAACGCCTTTGAGCGCAAGTTGCGCGCGGAAACGGCGTCAGCGGCTGCGCAATCGGGCCATTGCGCAGTCGAGACGCCGCCGAACCATCTGAGCCGAAGCACGCTGCCTTGTGAGCGGCGCGCCGGTGACTCAGCCCATATGCAAACCGCCGTTCAGCGAAAAATCAGCGCCCGTGGAGAAACCCGATTCATCCGATGCCAGCCATGCCACGATCGAGCCGATTTCCTGCGGCTGGCCGAGACGGCGCACCGGAATCGTCGCGACGATCTTTTCCAGCACGTCAGGGCGGATCGACTTGACCATATCAGTGCCGATGTAGCCCGGCGACACGGTGTTGACCGTCACGCCCTTGGTGGCCACTTCCTGCGCCAGCGACATCGTGAAGCCGTGAATGCCGGCCTTCGCGGTCGAGTAGTTGGTCTGGCCGAACTGGCCCTTCTGGCCGTTCACCGACGAAATGTTGATGATGCGGCCAAAGCCACGCTCGACCATGCCGTCGATCACCTGTTTGGTGACGTTGAAGAGGCTGGTCAGGTTGGTTTCGATCACCGCCGTCCAGTCCTCATGCGTCATCTTGCGGAACACGACGTCGCGCGTAATGCCGGCGTTGTTCACCAGAATGTCGATCTCGCCGACTTCGGCCTTAACCTTGTCGAACGCGGTCTTGGTCGACTCCCAATCACCGACGTTGCCTTCGGACGCGACGAAATCGAAGCCCAGGGCCTTCTGCTCCTCGAGCCACTTCACGCGGCGCGGCGAGTTCGGGCCGCAGCCCGCCACGACCCTGTAGCCATCTTTCTGCAGCCGCTGGCAAATGCTCGTGCCGATGCCACCCATCCCGCCCGTTACGTACGCAATTCGCTGTGTCATAAACTACACTCCGTTATCGTTTTCGAGGCGCCGACCGGCTGCCTCTTCCCTCGCCTGTGCTTCATCTCCGCTGCCGCCGGGCGACCGGCTGACGAGGCCTCCGCTGACCGCACGCCACAGCGCGCGGCAACGTTCCGTTCGACACTTAGCCGACGCCCGCGGCGCCGGCCACGCGCCCTTGCTCAGGCGCGCTCGAGCGCCAGCGCCACACCCATGCCGCCGCCGATACACAGCGACGCCAGACCCTTCTTCGCATCGCGCTTCTGCATTTCGTACAGCAGCGTGACGAGAATCCGGCAACCGGACGCGCCGATCGGATGGCCGATCGCGATCGCGCCGCCGTTCACGTTGATCTTCGACGTGTCCCAGCCCATTTGCTGATTCACGGCGCACGCCTGCGCGGCAAACGCTTCGTTGATTTCCATCAGGTCCAGATCGGCCGGCGTCCAGCCCGCGCGTTCGAGACAGCGGCGCGAGGCCGGCACCGGGCCCATGCCCATCACCTTCGGATCCAGACCTGAGGTGGCGTAAGCCTTGATGCGCGCGAGCGGCTTGAGGCCGAGCGCTTCGGCCTTCTTCGCCGACATCACCAGCACCGCCGCCGCACCGTCGTTCAGACCGGACGCATTGGCCGCCGTCACCGAGCCTTCCTTCGAGAACGCCGGCTTCAGGCCCGCTAGCGCTTCAGCCGTCACGCCATGGCGCACGAACTCGTCCGTGGCGAAACGCAGCGGCTCGCCCTTGCGTTGCGGAATTTCGACCGGCACGATTTCGTCGTCGAAACGGCCGGCTTTTTGCGCGGCTTCCGCCTTGTTCTGCGACAGCGCCGCGAACGCGTCCTGCTGCTCGCGCGTGATGCCGTATTCCTTGGCGACGTTTTCCGCCGTCACGCCCATGTGGTACTGGTTGTAGACGTCCCATAGGCCGTCGACGATCATCGAGTCGATCAGCTTCGCGTCGCCCATGCGGAAACCGTCGCGCGAGCCCGGCAGCACGTGCGGCGCCGCGCTCATGTTCTCCTGACCGCCGGCCACCACGATATCCGCGTCACCCGCGATGATGGCGTTCGCTGCGAGCATCACGGCCTTCAGACCCGAGCCGCACACTACGTTGATCGTCATGCCGGGCACAGCCGTAGGCAAGCCGGCCTTGATCACCGACTGGCGCGCCGGATTCTGGCCCGACCCTGCCGTCAGCACCTGACCAAGGATCACTTCGCTGACCTGCTCCGGTTTCAGACCGGCCCGCTCGAGGACGGCGCGAATCACCGTGGCGCCGAGTTCGGGCGCGGCGATCTTCGCCAGCGACCCACCGAATTTGCCCACTGCCGTACGGGCGGCCGATACGATCACAACATCAGTCATTTCCATATCCTCCGGGCGGTCGGCCACATGCACCGCTGCCCGTCAAGTTAAAAATCTCGTTGCTCTTAGTCACGCCCTAACTCAATCAGACGCTCATTCACACCGCAAACAACCGCGCCATGAAGCGCGTTCGAACCTACTCCCGATGCCGCACGTAACGCCCCGGCGCCGGTTCGATTACCGGGAAGTCAGCCGAGCCGGCCGTGGCGCGCGGCTTCACCTTCTTGCCACCGTACTGGTCGAGCCACGTGGTCCATTCGGGCCACCAGCTGCCAGGGACTTCGGTAGCCTGATCGAGCCATTCGTCCGGGTTCTCCGGCAGCGTCTCGACGTCGCCGTCCAGCATCCAGAAATTGCGCTTTTTCTTCGCGGGCGGATTGATCACGCCCGCGATGTGACCCGACGCGCCGAGCACGAACTTCAACGGTCCGCTGAGGAGCGGTACCGACGCGTACGCCGTTTGCCACGGCACGATATGGTCTTCGCGTGAACCGTAGATGAAGGTGGGCACGTCGATCTTCGACAGATCGACCGGCTGGCCGCAAGTGGTCAACGCACCCGGCTCGCGCAGACGATTCTCGAGATACGTATTGCGCAGATACCAGACATACATCGGGCCCGGCAGGCTGGTCGAGTCGCTGTTCCAGTACAGCAGGTCGAACGGCACCGGCGTGCGACCTTTGAGGTAATTGTCGACGACGTAGTTCCACACCAGATCGTTCGGGCGCAGGAACGAGAACGTGTTGGCGAACTCGATGCCGCGCATCAGCCCCGGCGGCGTACCGTTCTTGCCGCCAATGGTCTGCTCGCGCATCTGCACGTGCTGTTCGTCGACGAACACGTCGAGCACGCCCGTGTCCGAGAAATCGAGCATGGCGGTGAGCAGCGTCATGGACGCGGCCGGATGCTCGCCACGCGCCGCAGCCACCGCCAGCGCCGCGGCGAGCATCGTGCCGCCGACGCAGAAACCGAGCGTATTGATCTGCTCGCGTCCACTGATCTTGCTCACCGTGTCGATGGCGGTGAGCACGCCATCGCCGATGTAGTCGTCCCACGTTTTATGCGCGATAGATTGATCGGCGCTGCGCCACGAAATCAGGAACACCTGGTGTCCCGAATCGAGCCCGTGAGCGACCAGCGAATTCTCCGGTTGCAGATCGAGAATGTAGAACTTGTTGATGCAAGGCGGCACGATGAGCAGCGGCCGCTCACGCACGGTCGCCGTACGCGGCTTGTACTGGATCACCTGCATCAGGTCGTTTTCGAACACGACCGAGCCTTCGGTGTTCGCGAGATTTTCACCGACCACGAAACCCGATTCGTCGGTCTGCGAGATCTTGCCGCGCTGCAAGTCGCCGAGCAGGTTCATCACGCCCTGGCGCAGGCTCTCGCCCTTGCTGTCCAGCAAGGTCTTTTGCGCTTCCGGATTCAATGCGAAGAAGTTGCTCGGCGAGGCCGCCGCGGTCCATTGCTGGACGGCGAAACGGATGCGCTCACGCACCTTGGGTTCGGTGTTGAGCGCGTCGACCATTTCCTGCAAATAGCGCGCGTTCAGCAGATACCACGCCGCTGTGAAGGCATAGGCCGGCGCCGAACTCCATGCGTCGGAGCTGAAGCGGCGGTCCTTCAGTTGGGGCGCTTGAGTCGCGGACGTAGTGGCTTGCTGGATCAGCTCCATTGCCTCGCGCGAATAGTCAGCCTGCAGCTTCTGCAGACGCTCGGAGGGAATGGCTGTGCTCGGTATATTCAGACCGGCGAAGGACGGCATGCCGGGCATCGATCCCGCCGCCAGCTTGCTGAAGTCCGGCATGCCGGGAAACGACGGTATTTGAGGGAAACCCTGCGGCAAGCCCATTTGAGGCATTTGCAGCGGCATCTGAGGCATCGCGAAAGGCATGCCGCTGCCGCCAGACGATGTGCCGAGCGAACGCCATGCGTTCATCCAGGCGTCGACAAACTGCTGCACGCCTGCGGCCGGTGCTGCACCGCTGGTACCGGCCTGCTGCGTGTGCTCCGTCGAGGAGTCCGTGCTGGGGGAAGCTGAGGGATGTGAAGCTGCCATACCTGCTTTTGACCGGTAAGTCCTTGCGGACGGGTTGAGAGGCAGGTTCGTGCGCACGGGAGCAAATGCTCGCGACCTCGTCACGCCCTGTCCCTTGTACGAGGAGCCGTGAGGAACATTCTTGCTCCCCATCGCAAGGCGTGTCAATGCTTGTTCCCGATTTTGCCGCAGTGCGATAGTTTTTTAATTATCGTTTTCCCTGTGTAGAAGATCGCGCTTTTGGAACATGCGTCGTTCGAGGCCCACGGGAACGAAAAAAGCTCCCAAATTGCATAGGCTTATGTGCATTTATCCGTTCGCGCGCGGACAGTTTTGGCGGCAGATTTACGCCAGCGTCCGGAATTCCGGCAGCGCAGCAAAAACGCCTGCGCTTCTCCGAACAAACCCTCATACGTGCGCTCGCGGGCAAGGGTCATGCGAGACGTGACAATGCTCAGACAAGCATGCCCGCATGCATGACGTCGCGCCATGTCGACGTCGTGATGCGGACATAGGTGCGTTGAATTTCGCGAAAAATGGCCGCGCGCGATGCGCGTCGCAAGCTAGTCCGCGATCGACTGCGCCTGATCGTCCAGCCAGATCAACGCGGCCATGCGGCCGGTCTCGCGATCGCGGCGATAGGAATAGAAACGCTCACGTTGCGTGACCGTGCAGAGATCGCCGCCGACAATGCGCGTCACGCCGAGCCGCTGCAGACGCAAACGCGCCAGTGCCGGGAGATCGGCGAGATATTTGCCGGGATTGTGCGGATGCTCGACGAAAGCGTTTGCCGTCGCATCGCGTTGTGCGTGGCCCACGCCGTTCATGAAGGCGTCACGCACGTCTGCGCCGACTTCAAAGGCGTCAGGACCGATCGACGGACCGAGATAAGCGTGCAATGCGCCCGCCTCCACACCGGCGAGTTCGGCGACGCGCTGCGCCGTCTGTTCGACGATGCCCGCCGCCAGTCCGCGCCACCCGGCGTGCGCCGCGCCGACCGCGCGGCCCGCTTCGTCGCAGAACAGCACCGGCATGCAATCGGCCACCATCACGACGCACACGGTGCCGGGACGATCGGTGACGCTGGCATCGGCGCGCGTCGGCGTGCCGCTCGCATGAGCCTGTGCAAGCACCGCTTCCGCACTCACGATGCTGGCGCCGTGAATCTGTTCGAGCCACGCGGCCTCGCTCACGCCGGCCAGCTTCAACAGACGTTCACGGTTCGCCGCGACTGCGGCCAGGTCATCGCCGGATTTCATGCCCAGATTCAGGCCGCCGGGCAAATCCACGCCGTTCTGCCAGCGGCCGAACGGCGCTTCGCTCACGCCGCCGTCACGCGTCGTGACGAGCGCGCGCACGCGCGGCGAGACATTCCATGCGGGTTGCACGACATCGGCAAAGCTCAGCTCGGGCACACTCATGCGTGGTCGTCCTCGTCGTGTTCGTCGGCTTCATCGTCGGCTTCGTCGTGATCCAGTGCGCCGTCTTCATCGGCGTCCTCGTCGAGCGATGCGTCGTAGTCGTCTTCCTCGTAATACGTCTCGTCGAACTCGCCCGCGTCGTCACGGCCGAGGCCGAGCGCCGCCGACAGCGCCTCCATGTCGGCAGGCGCATCGGCACGCCATTGCATCGTGCGGCCGGTCTGCGGATGAATCAGGCCGAGGCGCCATGCATGCAGCGCCTGGCGCGCGAAGCCGTCGGGCAGCGGCGTGATCGAGCGCTTGCCACGGGCGCGCCCGTAGACCGGATCGCCGAGCAGCGGATGACCGATGTGCGCGCAATGCACGCGAATCTGATGGGTGCGCCCGGTTTCCAGATCGCAGTGAATCGCGGTGACCGGCTGACGCTGCCAGATCGCCGAATCCACACGCCGGAAATGCGTGCGCGCGGGCTTGCCCGAGGCGCTCGTGACAACCGCCATGCGCGTGCGTTCGCGCGGATCGCGGCCGATCGGCGCGTCGATCGTGCCTTCTTCGGGCATGTTGCCCCACACCAGCGCGAGATAACGGCGCTTCACCGTGTGCGCCTGCAACTGGCGTACGAGGTCGGTCTGCGCCTCCAGCGTACGCGCCACCACCATCAGGCCGGAGGTTTCCTTGTCGAGCCGGTGCACGATGCCCGCGCGCGGCAGGCCCGCCGCAGCGTCGCCATAGCGGTACAGCAGGCCGTTGAGCAGGGTGCCGCTCCAGTTGCCGGCCGCCGGATGCACGACCATGCCGGCCGGCTTGTTGATGACCACCAGCGTGTCGTCTTCATAGACGATGTCGAGCGGCACCGGCTCCGGCGTGAACGCCAGCTGCTCGGGCAGCAGATCGGGCACGAGTTCGATGGTCGCGCCGAGCGGTACCGGCTGACGGATTTTCGCGGGCTTGCCGTCGATCCGCACGCGCTCCGCCTCGATCCAGCTTTGCAGGCGGTTGCGCGAGAACTCGGGAAAAACCCGCGCGAGCACCTTGTCGAGGCGTTCGCCGGCCATCTCGTCGGGCACGACGACGCTGCGCGGCGTTTCGTCCGCCACGCGGCTCGCCACGGTCGGCACGTGGCTGGGCAGAGCGGCGGCGCCGAGCGCGTCGCTGCCGAGATCGTCGTCGAGGGAATCGACGCCCAACGCGTCGGAGGGGTCAGCGCTTACGCTATAATCTTTGTTGCTATTCCCGGCACCGGTTGCGGCGCCTGGAGTATTTGAGCGGGTCATTGAGTCTGGGTCACCTGGACGTAAAGCTAGACTGGAAAATGCGAGCCTTGAACACCATCACTAAAGCGGCGATCAATTTGGCGGCCATCAAGAAGGCGGCCCGGAAAGTGGCCGGATACATTGCGTGCGCCGCAGCCGTCGCCCTTGTTGCGGCTTGCCACGGCCTGCCGGAAAAGACCGACGAGACGGCAACGTGGAACAACAACAAATTATATACGGAGGCGAACGACGCCCTGAGCGGTGGTGACTTCGGCAAGTGCGCGAAGTACTTCGAAATGCTCGAGGGTCGCGATCCGTTCGGTCACTTCGCCCAGCAGGCGCAGATCAACGTCGCGTACTGCAACTGGAAAGACAACGAAAACGCCGCCGCCGACCAGGCTATCGACCGCTTCATCCAACTGCACCCGGATCATCCGGACATCTCCTACGCGTACTACCTGAAGGGCATGATCCACTTCAACGACGACCTCGGTCTGTTCGGCCGCTTCTCCGGCCAGGACATGAGCGAGCGCGATCCGAAGTCGCTGCGCGAGTCGTACGACGCCTTCAAGGTCGTGGTGGACAAGTATCCGAACAGCAAGTATGCACCGGACGCCGCGCAACGCATGCGCTATATCGTGAACGCGCTGGCGTCGCATGAGGTCCACGCGGCGGATTACTACTATCGCCGTGGCGCCTATGTCGCCGCGATCAACCGCGCGCAACTGGCGCTCACGCAATACAAGAACGCCCCGGCTATCGAAGACGCGCTGCACATCATGATGCTGTCGTATGAGAAGCTGGACCAGCCGCAATTGGCCGACGACACGAAGCGCGTGCTCGCCGGCACTTTCCCCGACAGCCCGTACATCACGGGTCATGCAAGGCCGGGGACGGAAAAGTCGTGGTGGCAGTTCTAAGGCGCGCCGCGCACTGAGAATCAGCAGGAAAAGAGAGACGCCACGACTTCGGTCGTGGCGTTTTTGTTTGTGCCTTGCCTTGCCTTACATTGCCGTGGCGCCGCCGGCACGCCGGCAGCGCTACTCAATCCCGCTCGAACAACGCAATCGACTCCACATGCGACGTGTGCGGAAACATATTGATCACGCCCGCACCCACCAGCCGATAGCCCGCCTCGTGCACGAGCAGACTGGCATCGCGCGCGAGCGTCGCCGGCGCGCACGAAACGTAGACGATGCGCTTCGGCAGCGGTCCATCGCCGCTCTGGGCGATCTCCACCAGCGCCTTGGCGACGGCCAGCGCGCCTTCGCGCGGCGGGTCGACGAGGAACTTGTCGAAGTGACCGAGCGCGCGCATGTCGTCGGCGGTGACTTCGAACAGGTTGCGGCACGCGAACGACGTATGCCCCGCCACGCCGTTCAACTCGGCATTGGCCAGCGCGCGCGAGGTCAAAACCTCGCTGCCTTCGATGCCCACGACTTCCTTCGAAATCCGCGCGAGCGGCAGCGTAAAGTTACCGATCCCGCAGAACAGATCGAGCACGCGATCCGTGCGCGCCGGCGCCAGCAACCGCAGCGCGCGGCTCACCAGCACGCGGTTGATGGCGTGATTCACCTGGGTGAAGTCGGTCGGCTTGAACGGCATGCGGATGCCGTATTCCGGCAGCGTGTAGTCGAGTTCCACGTCGAGCGGATAGAACGGCGTGACCGTGTCCGGGCCGCCCGGCTGCAACCAGAACTGCACCTTGTGCTGGTCGGCGAAATCGCGCAGCACCTGCTCGTCCGCGGCCGTGATGGCCTCGAGATTACGCATCACCAGCGCCGTGACCGACGAACCGACCGCCAGTTCGAACTGCGGCATGCGATCGTAGATCGATAGCTTGCGAACCATGAAACGCAGCGGCATGAGCATGGCCGACACGTGCGGTGGCAGCACTTCGCAGGTCTTCATGTCGGCGATCTGGCTGCTCTTCTTCTCATGGAAGCCGATACGCATGCCGCCCTTTTCCGGCAGGAAACGCACTGCCAGACGCGCACGGTAGCGATAACCCCAGGACGGCCCATGAATCGGCCGGAATACCGTTTCCGGGCGCAGCTTCGCCAGATGCTGCAGGTTGTCTTCGAGCACGCGCTGCTTGACGGCCACCTGCGCGCGTATGTCGAGATGCTGCATCGAACAGCCGCCGCAGATATCGAAGTAAGTGCATTTCGGCTTGGTGCGCATCACGCTTTCGCGGAACACCTCGACGACTTCGGCCTGCTCGAATTTGGCCTTGCTGCGATGCGTCGAATAGCTGACGCGCTCGCCGGGCAACGCGCCGTCGACAAAGATCACCTTGCCGGACGTACCGTCTTCGGTTTCGGTGCGGCCGACGCCGCGCGCTTCCATATCGAGCGAAACGATTTCGATGACCGGCTCGTTGCCGGTGACAACGTGAGCCGACGCGGGCGGGGGCGTCTTGGAGCGCTTCGGCGCGCGGCGATGGGGGGCAGTTCGGGACACCTGCGACTTCCTGACAACTTGGGGAAAGGCGAGATTGTAGACGAAGCGCCGCGCCTGGCCATCTTTCGGGGTGGCGGGAACGGCCCCACGCGGGTCAAGGCCGAGCGTAGCGTGGGTCTGTAGACGAGCGCCTTGCATCCTGAACGAAAGGGCCGTAGCGGCCCTGCAATCTGCCGCAAGGCAAACACGTCACACCCTGACCGCGAGCGGCCTTACTGGTCGAATGCCGCCAGATACTCGGCCCATTGCGGCGCCGTTTCCAGCGCCAGCGCGTTCTTGACCAGGTTGATCTCGTCAGCATACTCCGCGGCCGAAAACGCGCCGCGAATCAGTTGGAAGCGGCAATAGAGCAAGTACGTATTGACGACGTCCGTCTCGCAATAATTGCGAATTTCCTCGACGCGGCCTTGCTGGTACGCATGCCACACCTGGCTGCCGTCCATGCCCATTTTGCCGGGGAAGCCGCACATTTTGGCGAGCGCGTCGAGCGGCGCGTTGGCGCGCGCCTGGTACATGGCGAGCACATCCATCAGATCCGTGTGACGCGCGTGATAGCGGCTGATGTAGTTGTTCCACTTGAACTCGCGGTCGTCCTCGCCGAGATCCCAGAAACGGTTGGCGGGAATGCCGTTGACCAGCGCGCGATAGTTCAACACCGGCAGGTCGAAGCCGCCGCCGTTCCACGACACGAGCTGCGGCGTGTACTTCTCGATCACGCGATAAAACGACTGCACCAGCGCCGCCTCGCCGTCTTCCAGCGTGCCGAGCGAGCGGACCCGGAAACCGTTGTTGTCGCGGAACACGCAGGAAATCGCCGCAATCCGTTGCAGATGATGCGGCAGGAAATCGCCGCCGGTCTTTTCGCGGCGCGCGGCGAAAGCATGCTCGGCGACTTCGGCGTCGCTCAGGGTGGCGGGCAAATCTTCGAGGCGGCGAATGCCGGCGACATCGGGAATCGTCTCGATGTCGAAAACAAGAATCGGTGTCATCGGGTTATAGAACGGCGTCCTTCCGAACACCGTTGGAGGCGAAGAAGCGCTTCAACCGCACGAGCGCTTCCTGTTGGATCTGGCGCACACGCTCGCGCGTGAGGCCCATTTCGTCGGCCAGTTCTTCGAGCGTGGCGGGTTCGATGTGATTCAGGCCGAAGCGGCGCTCGATCACATGACGATGCTTGTCCGACAGGCGAGCCAGCCACGCGCGTGTAAGCGTTTCCAGTTCGCGGTGCTGCACTTCGGCATCCGGCGACTGGCTCTGGTCGTCGGACAGCAGATCGAGCAGGCTGCTCGCCGGATCGAGATCGAGCGGCGCGTCGAGCGACGCGGTGTGTTCGTTCAGCGCGAGGATGTCGGTGACTTCGTCGGTGGTCTTGCCAGTCAGATAGGCAATGTCGTCGATGCTGGCGTCGCGGCGCTCGGCGGCCTCGCCCGAGTTCATCGAATTTTTTTCCAGATGGCGTTTGGCGCGCAGCACCTGGTTGAGCTCGCGAATCACGTGCACCGGCAACCGGACGGTGCGCGCCTGGTTCATGATGGCGCGCTCGATACTCTGGCGGATCCACCATGTGGCGTAAGTAGAAAACCGGAAGCCGCGCGTCGGATCGAATTTTTCGATGGCGTGCATCAGGCCGAGGTTGCCTTCCTCGATCAGATCGAGCAGCGGCACGCCGCGATTCAAATAGCCCTTCGCAATGCTGACGACGAGCCGCAAATTGCGCTCGATCATGACTTGCCGCGCTTCGAACTCGCCCGCCTTGGCGAGACGCGAATACTTCTGCTCTTCCTCGACGGTCAGGAGCGGCTTGACGCTGATACGGTTCAGGTAGTGCTGAATCGTGTCGGCCGTCAGCTCGGCTTGCAACAATGCGCGGAAATCGTCTGCGTCCGGTGCGGCTTCACGGGCCTCGCCGGCTTCTTCGGCGCCGCCCTGGCGTTCGTCGAGATCACGCTCCTCCGCGATCTCCTCTTCCACTTCCGAAGCGCCGCTTTCGTCGACCGAAGCGGACATAGCGTGGCTGGTCTTCTCAGACTCGGCTTGCGGCGGGCGGCGCTTCGATTTCGGCATGGTCGTATCGCTTATTGCGGCGGCAAATACTTCAGTGGGTCGACAGGTTTACCCTGCCGGCGAACTTCGAAATGCAACATCACACGGTCGGAATCGCTATTGCCCATCTCGGCGATCTTCTGCCCCTTCGTTACCGCGTCCCCCTCTTTTACCATCAAAGAGCGGTTATGTGCATACGCCGTGAGATAAGTTGCATCATGCTTGATGATAATGAGATTGCCGTAACCACGCAGCCCATTTCCGGCATAAACCACGCGGCCGTCCGCCGACGCCTTCACCGGATCGCCCGCAGCGCCGCCGATATTGACGCCCTTGTTGGTCGAGTCGTTGAACGTGCCGAGCAGCGGTCCGCGCACCGGCCACGCGAAGGCCACGTTGCCGGACGCGCCGGCGTTCGAATCGCTGGCCGCGCCCGGGGTGGCAGGCGGTGTCAGCGACGCGTTGTTCGCCGCGGAGCCGTAGATGGGCGGCGCCGCCACACCAGCCGCGCCACCGGTCACACCCGCCGCCGACGGTGGCGTGCTGCCGAGCGGCGCGCTTTGCACCGCACCACCGCTGCCGATCGGCGCGGTCGACACGCCCGGCGTGAACGCGGCGGTGTTCGCACCCGGCGGCACGACGCGCAGCAACTGGTCGACTTCGATCTGATTCGGGTTGGTCAGATTGTTCCACGCCGAAATATCGCGGTAGTTCTGGCCGTTCTCCAACGCGATCCGATACAGCGTGTCACCGGGCTTCACGCGATAGTAGCCCGGCGGCGGCGGTCCGAGCGGCACGGCCGGCTGCCCAGCTTGCGTGCTGAGCACGCCACCGCCGGAGCGGTCGACGACCGGCGCCTGATCGAGCCGGGATGCGCAGGCCGTCATCAACAGGGACAAGGCGAGCACGCACACGCTACGCTGGGTTACGGTCATGGGGACATTCAGTCTGGTTCTTCGCATCGCGCGCAACATACTCATCGGTGTCAAATCACTCCGGATTTTAAGGGTACAAAGAAAACGCGATCAAGCCGCGACTCGCGCCACTGCGCGGGTCCGAGGCGCTCGACCAGAGTCAGCACCTGGTTCTGGCCGTCCTGCGAGCCGACCGGCGCGACCAGACGGCCGCCGATCGCGAGTTGTTCAAGTAATGCTTGCGGTACGTCGAGCCCCGCCGCGGCAATCACGATCGCGTCGAACGGCGCCGCCGCCGGCAGTCCCAACCGCCCATCGCCGTAGTGCAGGCGAATGTTCGGAATGCGCAGCGGACGCAAGTTCGTCTTCGCGCGTTCGGACAACGGCTTGATGCGCTCGATCGAGTAAACCTCGCGCGCGACCTGGCTCAGCACGGCCGCCTGATAACCGCAGCCGGTGCCGATTTCGAGCACGTTGTTCAGCGCGCGGCCGGCAGCGGCCAACTCGATCATCCGCGCGACCACCGACGGCTTGGAGATCGTCTGGTGATGGCCGATCGGCAACGCCGCATCTTCGTAGGCCTGAACCGCGAGACCCGGGTCGACGAACATGTGGCGCGGCACCACCGACATCGCGTTCAACACGCGCTGATCGGTCACCCCGTTCGCACGCAGGCGTTCGACCATCCGTTCGCGAACCCGTTCCGACGTCAGTGCCATCGCGCCGTTCAAAGCGACGTTCGGTGCGGCGCTGCGCTCGTTGGATCGGGCAGCAGGTTTGGCCGACGCCGCCGACTGCGATGCGGTGCGTGTCGTCGAACTTTGAACGACCGACTTGGCCGGCGTTTTAACGGAAGGCGCGGCCACCGGCTTCGGCGGCGTCGCCGCCGAAGGCTTGGCTTGCGGTTTCATCTGCACCGCGGTCTGCGCCCTTGCCTGCCTGGATTGGGATTTACCCGTGGAGCCGGGCGGCGCATTCTTCGCGGGTTGCTGACGCCCGTTCAGTGCCGCGCTTGCGGCCAGCGCCGCCGCGCGGATTTCGCCTGGGCGTCCTTCGGGCCGGCGCGGTTCGCGCACCAGGTCCTCGAGGCCGAGCGGAAAGCGCTTGGCGCGCTCGCTGGTCATGAAGCGCCGCCGCCGGCGCGCGCCCAGTCGCGCGCTGCGGGCAGCATTTGCGTGTGGGTCAGGTCGAGCTGCAACGGCGTGATCGACACGTGGCCGTTAGCGACGGCGTGAAAGTCCGTGCCTTCGCTCGCGTCGCGCGCGCTGCCCGCCGGACCGATCCAGTAGATCGGTTCGCCGCGCGGGTTGGTCTGGCGGATCACCGGCTGCGACGGATGCCGTTTGCCGAGACGCGTGATCTGCCAGTCGCCGAGTTGCCCGTACGGCAGATTCGGAATGTTGACGTTCAGGAGCGGATGCCCGGGCAACGGCTGCTCAAGATAGTGCGCGACGATTTCAGCGGCGACACGCACGGCGTCGTCGAGATGCACCCAGTCCTTGTCGACCAGCGAGAACGCGATGGCCGGCACCCCGAACATGATGCCCTCGGTGGCGGCCGCGACGGTGCCCGAATAGAGCGTATCTTCGCCCATGTTCTGACCGTTGTTGATGCCCGAGACCACGAGGTCCGGCGTATGGTCGAGCATGCCCGTCAGCGCGATGTGCACCGAGTCGGTGGGCGTGCCGTTCACGTAGTAGAAACCATTGGCCGAGCGCAGGACCGAGAGCGGCCGCGACAGCGTCAGGGAATTCGACGCGCCACTGCAATTCTGTTCGGGTGCCATCACGGTGACGTCCGCGATCGGCTTGAGCGCTTCGTAAAGCGCAGCAAGGCCGGGCGCCAGATAACCGTCGTCGTTGCTGAGTAGGATTCGCATGCGGCGATTGTAACCGAGGAAAGAACACGCGCGAACGACACGGCAGGCCGTATGCACGACGTATGCAACGCGCACGCGTTGGGATCGTGAAAGGCTGGCGCGAGTCGGCGGCCGGACATGCATCGAGCACTTGCCGATCACGTGCAAGGCAATAAAAACGCACGATCGTGCTGATTGTTTTACACTCAGAATACTTGCGAACCCCTGATCGAAATGGAGACACGATGCGCGCGATTCGCTGTAAACAATACGGGCCGCCGGAGAGCCTGGTCGTCGAAAACCTGCCGGACCTCGAGGCGCCCCCAGGCCACGTTGTGATCGACGTCAAAGCCGCGGCCGTCAACTTTCCCGACGTGCTGATCATCGAGAACAAGTACCAGTTCAAACCGCCCCTGCCCTTTACGCCCGGCTCGGAAGTCGCGGGCGTGGTGCGCGCGGTCGGCGCCGACGTCACACAGTTCAAGCCCGGCTCGCGCGTGGTCGCCTTTACCGGTCAGGGTGGTTTCGCGGAGCAGGCGCTCGCGCCGGCCGCGGCCTGCGTGCCGTTGGCGGACGATGTCGACTTCGAGCTGGCCGCGGCGTTCACGCTGGCGTACGGCACGTCGCATCACGCCGTGGTCGATCGCGGCGCGTTGCAGGCGGGCGAGACGATGCTGGTGCTCGGCGCGGCCGGCGGCGTCGGACTGGCGGCCGTCGAAATCGGCAAGGCGCTCGGCGCGCGTGTGATCGCGGCGGCGTCGAGCGACGAGAAACTCGCGACCTGCGTCAAGCACGGCGCGGACGCCACCATCAACTACAGCACCGAGGATCTGCGCGAGCGCATCAAGGCGCTCACCGATGGCAAAGGCCCGGACGTGATCTACGATCCCGTCGGCGGCGTGTATGCGGAGCCGGCGTTTCGCAGCATCGGCTGGCGCGGGCGTTATCTGGTGGTGGGCTTCGCCAACGGCGAGATTCCGAAGCTGCCGCTCAACCTGACGTTGCTCAAAGGCGCGAGTCTGGTCGGCGTGTTCTGGGGCGACTTTGCGAAGCGCGAACCGCAGCACAATCACGCGGCGTTTGAGCAGATGACGCGGTGGATCGGCGAAGGCAAGCTCAAGCCGTATGTGTCGGCGCGCTATTCGCTCGAGGACACTGGGCGCGCGTTGCGGGATATGGCGGAGCGTCGCGTGATCGGGAAGGTGGTGGTGACGCCTTAGTCCGCGTGTGACCGATTCGTTCTAGTAGCAACCAAAAGAAACGACGCGCGGTTTTCCAACCCGCGCGTCGTTTCTTTTTTGCTGAGCGCTGCGTGTTGTGCGTTGTGCGTTGTGCGTTGTGCGTTGTGCGCTGTGCGCTGTGCGTTGCGTCTTGAGCATTGAGCTTCGCGCGTATCGACCGCGCGCCGCTCTGCCCTAAAGCTTTTCCGTGTCGCCCGTCTTGGGCTGCCACTTCATCAAGCGCCGCTCGCCGATGCCGACGATCGCATCCAGAATCAGCGCGAACGCGGTCAACACCAGAATCCCGGCAAACACGGTATTGATATCGAAGGTGCCTTCGGCCTGCAGAATCAGATAGCCGACGCCGCGCGCCGAGCCGAGATATTCCCCCACCACCGAGCCGACGAACGCCAGTCCCACCGACGTATGCAAGCTCGAAAACACCCAACTCATCGCGCTCGGCAAGTAGACGAAGCGCAGCAAATGCTTGCCGTTCGCGCCGAGCATGCGCGCGTTGGCGAGCACGACCGGACTGACTTCCTTCACGCCCTGATAGACGTTGAAGAACACGATAAAGAACACCAGCGTGACGCCGAGCGCCACCTTCGACCAGATGCCCAGTCCGAACCACACGCCGAAGATCGGCGCGAGAATCACGCGCGGCATCGAGTTGGCGGCTTTGATGTACGGATCGAACAGCGCGCTCGCCAGCGGCGAGAGCGCGAGCCACAGGCCCACGCCGAGCCCGAGCGCCGTGCCGAGCGCGAACGCGAGCACGGTTTCGACCAGCGTGATCCACAGGTGCAGATAGATCTCGCCGCCCGTGAACCACTCCCAGATCCGCTGCAGCACTTTTTGCGGCTCGCCGAAGAAGAACGCGGCTTTGTTGGGGTCGTCGAAATAGAAAGGCGGCAGCAGCGTCGGACTGGTCAGCACGTACCAGAGCACGAAACACAGCACGAGCAGCAGCCATTGCCAGATCACCAGATTCGCCCGGTTCGGGCGCAACGTCTTCCACATGACTCAATTTGCCTTGGACGATTAAGTGGCCAATACGTGACGCGTTTATACCGCGGTGAGTTGCTGCTGATAACCCTTCAGCACTTCGTCGCGCAGCACGCTCCAGATCTGCGCATGCAACTCGACGAAACGCGGATGCGAACGGATTTCGGCCACATCGCGCGGACGCGGCAGGTCGATCGTGAATTCGCCGATCGGATGCGTACCCGGCCCGGCCGAGAGCACCACCACGCGGTCCGACATGGCGATCGCTTCGTCGAGATCGTGCGTGATGAACAACACCGCTTTGCGTTTGGCGGCCCACAGGTCGAGCAACTCGTTTTCCATCAGCTGACGCGTCTGGATATCGAGCGCGGAAAACGGCTCGTCCATCAGAATGATGTCCGGATCGAGAATCAGCGTCTGCGCCATCGCGACGCGCTTGCGCATGCCGCCCGACAGTTGATGCGGATAACGATCGCCAAAACCGCCGAGGCCGACGCGCTTCAACCACTCGTCGGCTTTGACGCGGGCTTCGGCGGGTGGCACGCCGTGGAACGCGAGGCCGGCCATGACGTTGTCGATGGCCGAACGCCACGGCATCAGCGCGTCGGACTGAAACATATAGCCCGCGCGCCGGTTGATGCCCTTGAGCGGCTCGCCGAACACGCTGACCGCGCCCGACGACGGCCCTAGCAAACCCGCGCCAACATTCAACAGCGTGGATTTGCCGCAACCGGTCGGGCCGACCACCGAGACGAACTCGCCCGGCGCGATGCGCAACGTGGTGTCTTTCACCGCCGTGTAGCGCTGCGCGCGGTTGTCGCGCGCAGCGAACGTGCAGGTGATGTTGTCGAGCGCCAGTGCGGCAACGGTCATCGTTCAGCTCGCTTCGAAAAATCGGATTGGGTTTGTGATCAGGTCGTGACGCGCGGCGTCGGGACTAAGGCGAACGCGGCTCGCGTCCGCGTCGCCTCACAGCCCGAATGCCTACGCTCTACTCAAGCCTTGACGGTAGTCAGCGCTTTCTTGACGAAGTCGTTGGTCCACGTCTTCGACAGATCGATCGGCTTGCCTTGCACGTTCGGATCGAATGCCTGCAAGGTCTTCAGCGACGTCGCGGGACCGTCCGCCGGCATCAGCCCATCGGGCGACATCGCTTCCTTCACGTGCTGCCATGCGTCCAGATACACCGCGCGGTCGCCGAGCAGGTAGCCTTCCGGCACCGTGTTGATCAGTTCGCTGCCGGTCGCTGTTTGCAGCCACTTGAGCGCGCGCACCATCGCGTTGGTCAGCGCCTGCGTGGTGTTGGGATTCTTCGTGATAAAGCTTTGCGATGCGTACAGACAGCCCGCCGGCATATCGCCACCGAAGACGCTGCGCGTGTCGGCGAGCGTACGCGTATCCGACACCACGCGAATCTCACCGGTACGCTCGAGCTTGGTCATGACCGGGTCGAGATTGGCAATCGCATCGATCTGCCCCGACTGCAACGCGGCGATCGCGCCGGCGCCCGCACCCACGCCGATAAACGCGACGTCTTTCGCGCTCAGCCCGGCTTTCGCCAGCACGAAGCTCGCCATGATCGAGGTCGACGAACCCGGCGCGGTCACGCCGATTTTCTTGCCCTTCAGATCTGCAATCGACTTGTAGTTCGGCATGGTCTTCTTCGAGACCGCCAGCACGATCTGCGGCGCGCGTCCTTGCAGGACGAATTCGCGGAACATCTGCTTTTGCGCCTGCAGCAGCAAGGTATGCTCGAACGCGCCGGACACCACGTCCGCGCTGCCGCCAACCGCCGCCTTCAACGCCTGCGAGCCGCCGGCGAAGTCGGAGATTTCGACGTCGAGCCCTTCGTCCTTGAAGTAATTGCGGCGCTCCGCGATGGTGAGCGGCAAGTAGTAGAACAGGTTCTTGCCGCCGACGGCGATCGCCACCTTGCTGGTTTCAGGCTTGCCCTGCGCGAAGGCGAGCGGCGTGGCGGCGAGCGTGGCGCCCGCGAGTGCGGCAGTGCCGGCGAGAAAGCTTCTCCGTTGCATGGTCTCGAGTCTCCAAACTTTCGTGGTCCGGTTTATCTTTTTAGCGCGGCGCTCGTGGGCGCCGCGTGTGCCGCTCAAACAATCTGTTGCGCGTGCAACCTTGCAATGTGGTCTGCATCATAACCTAGCGATTGCAGGACTTCATCGGTATGTTCACCCAGTTCCGGGCCCAGCCAGCGCGTCTCGCCCGGCGTGGCCGAGAGCTTCGGCGTGACCGACGGCAGCGTGATCTCCTTACCGTCCTGCCACTTGAAACGCTGGATCATCTGGCGCGCCATGAACTGCGGATCGGTGAACATGTCCGCCACACTGTAGATGCGGCCCACCGGTACGTCGGCGGCATTCAGCACCGCGAGGGCTTCGTCGATGGTGCGCGTAGCGAGCCAGGCAGCGATCGCGCTGTCGATTTCCTGGGTGCGCGGCACGCGACCGTCGTTGTGCGCGAGCGCCGGATCGTTCGCGAGATCCCCGCGCTCGATCGCGATCATCAGGCGCTTGAAGATCGGATCGCTATTGCCGCCGATCACGATGCTGCCGTCGCGGCACGGATACGTATTGGACGGCACGATACCCGGCAGCGACGCGCCGGTACGCTCGCGCACCATGCCATAGACGCCGTACTCGGGCACCACGCTTTCCATCATGTTGAAGACGGCCTCGTACAGCGCGACGTCGACGACCTGCCCTTTGCCGCCGTTCACCTGCTTGTGATGCAGCGCCATCAGCGCGCCGATCACGCCGTGCAGCGCGGCAATCGAATCGCCGATCGAAATACCGATGCGCGGCGGCGGCAAATCCGGGTAGCCGGTGATATGACGCAAGCCGCCCATCGACTCGGCAATCGCGCCGAAACCGGGCCGGTCGCGATACGGACCGGTCTGGCCGTAGCCGGACAAGCGCACCATGACGAGTCCGGGGTTGTCCGCCGAGAGCACGTCGTAGCCGAGTCCGAGTTTCTCCAGCAAACCCGGCCGGAAATTTTCGACGACGATATCCGCTTCTTTCGCGAGGCGCCGCACGATTTCCTTGCCCTCTTCGGCCTTCAGATTGATCGTGACGGACTTCTTGTTGCGCGCCTGCACGGCCCACCAGAGCGACGTGCCGCCGACTTCCGGATAGAGCTTGCGCCACTTGCGCAGCGGGTCGCCGCCCTTGGGATCTTCGATCTTGATGACGTCGGCGCCGAACTCGCCGAGAAAACGCGCGGCGAACGGGCCGGCGATCAGCGTGCCGAGTTCCAGCACCTTGACGCCGGCGAGCGGGCCTTGGGGCGCGGCGCTCGCGCCTGATTCAGGGATGGCGCTCATGTGTCTCCTTTTGTCGACCAGAGTTGGCGTTTTAGCGCCGAACTCTGGTCCTATGCAAAGCTGTCGGTCAGAGTTGGCGCTTTAGCTGTCGACTGGAGTTCGCGCTTTAGCGCGTTACTCCGGTCCCATGCAAAGCACTTATGTCGATCCCGAGTTAGTGCTGTAGCACCTACTCCGGTCCCATGCAGCGCGCTCTGGTCCCATGCAAAGCTGTCGGTCAGAGTTGGCGCTTGAGTGCTTATGTAGATCCGAAGTTAATGCTCTAGCACTTACTCCAGTCCCACGCAGCGCGCTCTGGTCCCATGCAAGATGGTTGCCGTTCTGATCCCGATGCGCGTTGCGTTGTAGCTGTTGCCTTGCGCTACATCGAGCGGCGGTCGAGCATGGCGCGGGCGATCGTGCCGGCGTCCACGTATTCGAGTTCGCCGCCCACCGGCACGCCGCGCGCGAGGCGCGTGACGGCCAGGCCGCGCGCCTTGAGCGTCTGGCCGAGGTAATGCGCGGTCGCCTCGCCTTCGTTGGTGAAATTGGTGGCGAGCACGACTTCCTTGACGACGCCATCCGATGCGCGCCGGACCAATCGGTCGAAATGAATCTCCTTCGGACCAATGCCGTCGAGCGGACTCAGGCGCCCCATCAGCACGAAATAGAGGCCGCGATACGTCATGGTCTGCTCGAGCATGATCAGATCGGCAGGCGTTTCGACGACGCACAGCAAAGTGGGATCGCGCTCCTCGTCGAGGCAGACCTCGCAGATCTGCGCTTCGGTGAAGGTGTTGCACTTCTCGCAGTGCTGCAGATGCTCTGTGGCAAACAGCAGCGAGCGGCCGAGTTTTTCGGCGCCGTCGCGGTCGTGCTGCATCAGGTGATAGGCCATGCGTTGCGCGGACTTCGGCCCGACACCGGGCAGCGCACGCAGCGCTTCGACGAGCGCCGACAAGGCGGAAGGTTGTTTCATGCGGATCGGCGTCGAAGTGGGTAGTGCCCGGCTAGCCGGGTGGCGATGCGGTTGATTCGATCGGTTTCCATCATTCCGGCGACGGCCGGCTCGAGGGCGCAAGATGCACGCCTCAGCCGAACCACGGCCAGTTGAGTCAAACCGGAACACGCGTGCAGCGAGGGCAGCACTGGCAGCACGTGCAGCGTGCGCAATTCGCGCGTTCCGTTCACGCCGCGGCGACAGTTGCCGCGGCGCCCGACCCGCCGCCTTGCGGCTGTTTCGCTCAGAACGGCAGTTTGAAGCCCGGCGGCAGCGGCAGACCTGAAGTCATGCCGCCCATCTTTTCCTGGGCGGTGGCTTCGGCTTTGCGCACGGCGTCGTTGAACGCGGCGGCGACGAGGTCTTCCAGCATGTCCTTGTCGTCGGCGAGCAGGCTCGGGTCGATCGACACGCGGCGCACGTCGTTCTTGCAGGTCATCGTCACCTTCACGAGACCGGCGCCCGACTGCCCCTCGACTTCGATCAGCGCGAGTTGCTCCTGCATCTTCTTCATGTTTTCCTGCATCTGCTGGGCTTGCTTCATCAGCCCGGCGAGTTGGCCTTTCATCATGGACATGCTCCTTCTTGATAGCGTGAAATTCGGAAATCGGGCGCGCTAAAGCGTGTCGCGCGGCGAATCAGTGGACCGACGGCGCGCCGTTCGAGCCGGCGTCCGGAGTAATCGGGCGAATCGAACCCGGCACGATGCTCGCGCCGAACTCGCGGATCAGCGACTGCACGAACGGATCGGCGCCGATCTCGCGCTCCGCTTCCTGCTGACGCCGCGCGCGCAGGGCGACGTCGTGCGCGGCGGCCGTGCGGCGCGCCGGACCGACTTCGACGAGCACGTCGACAGCCTGCCCAAGCCTGTCGGCAAGCGCGGCTTTCAGTTTAGCGACCTGCGAGGCTTCCGCGTACTGCGGCACCGGCACGTTCAGTTTGAGCGTGTTGCCTTCGAGCGCCATGAGTTCGCTGTTGAACGCGAGCTGATACGAAATGCCCTTGAGCGGCAGATCGACGGCGAGGGCCGGCCAGTCGCCTTTGAAACCCAGCGGATCGAGCGGCACGGCCGGCGGCAGCGGACGTTGATCGACCACCGGCGCCGGCGTGGACGCTGCGGCGGAATTCACGCGGACGTCGTCTGGGCCGCTGTCGAACACGGGCATGTAGCTGTCGTCCGGCAGGCCGTAATAGCCTTCGTCCGCAGCCGTGAGCGGCATGTATTCGTCGGGCGGCATGTCGTCCCACGGCGGCACCGCCGCGCCGCTTTGCTCGGCGCCGTTGCGCTGTGCGGGCGCTGAAGATGCAGACGCGCGAGCGGCGGGTGCTGCCGGTGCTGCATCCTGCTGCGGCGCACGGCGCGGCGCGCCCGGCGTCGGCACGGGAACGACGACGCGGGGTGCGACCGGTTTCGGCGTAGCGGGCGTGGCGGGTTTCGCGGTCGCTGCCGCAGTCGCGCGGCCACGATCCGACGATACTTTCAAACCGGCGCTGCGCAAGACGTCGAGCGCAGCGCTTGCGCCGCCTGCGCGACGCGGTGCGGTATCGGCTGCGGGCGGCGGCTCCTGCGACGGTGCTGCTGCAGCGGCCTGCTCGGTGCGTGCAAGCGCGGCGGCTGCCGGTGCGCTCAGCGAAGACGCGGGCGCTGAGTCGTCAAGGGATGCGGCTGCGGGGACGTCGTTCGTCTCCGAACCGGAGGGGCCAGCGGTTACGGAAGCTTCGTTCGCCGCCGAGTCGGCTGGCGCGTCATCCCACGGCGCCAAAGCGATGGCCGCTGAGGCTGCTGGCGACGCGGATGCTGCTGCGACGTCGTCCACTGCCGACAACAGCGCTGAACTCACCTCGTGAGCAACCGGCGCCGACTCGGCAGCGATTGCCGGTTCTGCACCAAGCGATTGCTCTACGGCTACGCTTTGAGCAGCATCCGGCGGCGTAGCCTGAATACTGTTAACAGCCGCCTGCACTTCAATTGCGCTATTGGCTTGCTGCGCAGGCTGAACCGATGCGCCAACCGCAGCGCCCTTGTCCACCGCCGCAGTATTGCCAGACTGCGTCTCACGGATCGGCGCGGCAGCGTTCACGCTCACTTCACGCGAACTCCCCGACACAGGCGTCGCGGCCGCCGTCGCGGGCAAACGCGACGCGCCCTGCTGCGCGGCCACGACCGGCGCGCCGGCACGTTTCGCTCCGTTCGCCCCCGCCTGGCCAGTCGGACGCGCCGAACCCACTGCGCCACCGCCGCCGCCCGTGGGCGCCGGTTCGAACGCGAGCATGCGCAGCAGCGTCATGGTGAAGCCGGCGTATTCGTCCGGCGCGAGACCCAGTTCGCTTCGACCGATCGTCGCGATCTGATAGAACAATTGCACCTGCTCAGCGCTCAGCGCTTCGGCGAAGCGGCGCAGATCGCCGGCCTCGGGCCACTCGTCCAGCACCGACGACGGCGCGAACTGCGCCCACGCGACCCGATGCAGCAAACTCGCCAGATCCTGCAATGCCGTCGAAAACGACAGGCTGCGCAACGCCATCTCGTCGGCGACCGACAGCACCGCGGCGCCGTCGCCGTCCGCGAGCGCGTCGAGCAGACGAATCAGGTAGCTCTGGTCGAGCGCGCCGAGCATGCCGCGCACGGCTTCTTCATTCACCTGATTGGCCGAATAGGCGATCGCCTGATCGGTCAGCGAGAGCGCGTCGCGCATCGAACCGTCCGCCGCGCGTGCGAGCAGACGCAGCGCCTGGGCGTCGTACGGCACCTTCTCTTCGCCGAGAATGTGCTCGAGATGCGACACGATATGGCCGGCGGGCATCTGCTTCAGATTGAACTGCAGACAGCGTGACAGCACCGTAACCGGAATCTTTTGCGGATCCGTCGTAGCGAGAATGAACTTGACGTGCGAAGGCGGCTCTTCCAGCGTCTTCAACATGGCGTTGAAGGCGTGGTTGGTCAGCATGTGCACTTCGTCGATCATATAGACCTTGAAGCGCGCATCCACCGGCGCGTAGACGGCGCGCTCCAGCAGCGCGGCCATTTCGTCGACGCCGCGATTACTCGCCGCGTCCATCTCGACATAATCGATAAAGCGCCCTTCGTCGATCTCGCGGCACGCGCGGCACACGCCGCACGGCGTGGAGGTCACGCCGGTTTCGCAATTCAGCGCCTTGGCAAAGATGCGCGACAGCGTGGTTTTGCCGACGCCGCGTGTGCCGGTAAACAGATAGGCATGGTGCAGACGGCCGCCGTCGAGCGCGTGCGTGAGCGCGCGCACCACGTGCTCCTGTCCGACGAGCGAAGCGAAATCCTTCGGCCGCCATTTGCGTGCGAGAACTTGATAGGTCATCCGGAAATTGTATCAGTAACGATGCCGCGCAAAACCGATTCGCGACGGCACGCGAACGCATGCTGTCACTTCATTGGAAGTGACTAACGGACCGATAGAAAAAAATAGATGAGGCGCGCGAGAAACACCATCAGGCATGACTGCATGCCGCTGCACTCAGGGTAAAACAGGAGATGGAATGTGTTTGCGGAAGAACCCGCGGAGAACAACAAGGACAAACAGAAAAAAGGAAGGTGACGAGCCCGACCCTCGGCACTGGTGGAAAACGGCTGTGGCTGCTTCGTTCCCGACCTGACCAGATTGACCATCCCTCCATGCGAGGAGGCCCGTCACGAAACATTCTATCACCGCTTGGGCCGTCGTGCGACTGTTAATACGAGCAAAGCGTCAACGGCGCGCCGAATCGCCCCCTTCGCACCATATAGGCGAATGTCGCGACCAACCCGTGTGGACGCCACTTGCGTTTGGCCATCGAGCCACCAGATAGGTTGCGTCATGGTTGATGAAACACGGTGGCACTTCATCGGCAGCCGTTGGCCCCACTGCCCCTGATGGATACTATCGCCCCCGGCAACGCATAGCGAATTAAGCTAAACTGCCGTACGGATGACCCGCAAACGCGAGCCTTCTGCATATTCCGAAACGGGTTTTCACCTTTTCCGGCGTGTGTCGGCAAGGCTCCGGTTGCGGCAAAGCGAACGGAAGTTTCCTTAGGTTTTGACGTATCGTGGCGAGCAATTCAGGCGGGCCTCGAACCGATAGAGGTATTCATACAATGAGCGAACAAATCAAGCATATTAGCGACGCATCGTTCGAACAGGACGTCGTGAAATCCGATAAACCCGTGCTGCTCGATTTCTGGGCTGAATGGTGCGGCCCGTGCAAGATGATCGCGCCGATCCTCGACGAAGTCGCGAAGGATTACGCCGATCGCCTGCAAATCGCCAAGATCAACGTCGACGAACATCAATCGACGCCGGTCAAGTTCGGCGTGCGTGGCATCCCCACGCTGATCCTGTTCAAGAATGGCGCTGTCGCCGCGCAGAAAGTCGGCGCACTGTCGAAGTCGCAACTCACGGCGTTCCTCGACGGCAATCTGTAAAGCGGTCACATCGGCGCGCTGCGAGCCCTCTGAGGCCCGCGGGCGCGCTGCGTTGAGCGTGTTGTCAGCCGGCAACATGCTCAACAAGAAAGATGCCATGCCGTCGCACTGACGGAAACTGGCGTGTGCTATGCTAGAATCCGCAAAACGTCGAAAAGACGTGTAAGTCCTTGAGCGGTTCCGCTCACTCTCCTCCCAGATTTCATTTCGTCGCACCTTCTCCTGCGGGTTCTCCGTATGCATTTATCCGAGCTTAAGACTCTGCACGTGTCCGAATTGATCGAGATGGCCAATGGCCTCGAGATCGAAAGTGCGAACCGCCTGCGCAAGCAGGAATTGATGTTCGCCATTCTAAAAAAACGAGCCAAAACGGGCGACACGATCTTCGGCGACGGCACGCTTGAAGTGCTGCCGGACGGCTTCGGCTTCCTGCGTTCGCCGGAAACCTCGTACCTCGCCAGCACGGATGATATTTACATCAGCCCGTCGCAAATCCGCCGTTTCAACCTGCATACGGGCGACACGATCGAAGGCGAAGTGCGTACGCCGAAAGACGGCGAACGTTATTTCGCGCTGGTAAAGGTGGACAAGGTCAACGGCCAGCCGCCGGAAGCCTCGAAGCACAAGATCATGTTCGAAAACCTGACGCCGCTGCATCCGAACAAGGTGCTGCTGCTCGAACGTGAAATGCGTGGCGAGGAAAACGTCACGGGCCGCATCATCGACATGATCGCGCCGATCGGCAAAGGCCAGCGCGGCCTGCTGGTCGCATCGCCGAAGTCCGGCAAGACCGTGATGCTTCAGCACATCGCCCACGCGATCAAGCAGAACCATCCGGATGTCGTGCTGTTCGTGCTGCTGATCGACGAACGCCCGGAAGAAGTGACCGAAATGCAGCGTTCGGTGGCGGGCGAAGTGATCGCCTCCACGTTCGACGAACCGGCCGCGCGTCACGTTCAGGTCGCCGAAATGGTGATCGAAAAAGCCAAGCGCCTCGTCGAAATGAAGAACGACGTGGTGATTCTGCTCGACTCGATCACGCGTCTCGCGCGTGCGTACAACACGGTCGTGCCGGCCTCGGGCAAGGTGCTGACGGGTGGTGTCGACGCCAACGCGCTGCAACGTCCGAAGCGCTTCTTCGGCGCGGCGCGCAATATCGAGGAAGGCGGTTCGCTGACCATCATCGGCACGGCGCTGATCGAAACCGGCAGCCGCATGGACGACGTGATCTACGAAGAATTCAAGGGCACCGGCAACATGGAAGTGCACCTGGAGCGTCGTCTTGCTGAAAAGCGCGTCTATCCGTCGATCAACCTGAACAAGTCCGGCACGCGCCGCGAAGAACTGCTGATCAAGCCCGAAGTGCTGCAAAAGATCTGGGTGCTGCGCAAGTTCATTCACGACATGGACGAAGTCGAGTCGATGGAATTCCTGCTCGACAAGATCCGCCAGACGAAGAGCAACTCCGAGTTCTTCGACATGATGCGTCGTGGTGGCGGCAGCTAAGGCCTTGGGCTGATGTAGCCGCACTAGTCGCTTCATCCGCATCGCATAGAAAAACCGCTCGTCGCAAACGAGCGGTTTTTTTTCGTCCTTCTTTTTTTGCCATCCCCGCACGGCGCGTAAACCAAGCCAACTGTCCAACGTCAACAACGTCTAGCGCCTCAACGTGTACGTGAACGTACACGTTGCAGTACAATGCGACCAGCCCGTCATGTCTGCCACACGCCTATGTCCATGGACTCACCCACACTGCTGACGGTGCGTGACGCCGCCGAACGTCTCGGCGTCACGCCGCGCACCCTGAAGTACTACGAGGAACGCGGCCTCGTGTCACCCACGCGCAGCGAAGGCCGCTACCGGCTTTACGACGAGGACGATCTGAAGCGCTTCGGCCGCATTCTGCGTTTGCGCTCGCTCGGCTTCTCGCTGCACAGCGTCACCGAAATGCTCAAGCGTCCGCTCGAACCCGTCGACGGCGGTCACCGCTACTCGACTGAATCGCTACAGCAGATTCACGACGCCATCGAACAACAGGTCGCGGCACTCGATGCGCGCATCGAAAGCATGCGTCGCGAACTGAAGGAAGCGCAGAAGCTGCGCGCCGAACTAAGCCCCGACCTCGACTATCTCAAGCGGCGTCTCGCCGGCGAGAATGCGGAGGCGCTCCTCGAGCAACGCCGCAACGCGCGCACCAAGGCAGCCAACGCGACACCTTCAAAACAAGCAAAAGAACCGGACGACCCCACGCCGGGCGAATCCTCATGAGCGCCACATCGCCGCGTGTATCGTTGTTCAGCGTCGAAAAACTGCGCGGCGATTTCTTCCCCTGGGTGCTGGCCGTCGTCACCGGTCTCGACTATTTCGACAATTCGATTTTCTCGTTTTTCACCAGCTATATCGCCGGCGGCATCAATGCGTCGCCCGATGAACTGGTGTGGGCGTCGAGCGCCTATGCGGTCGCGGCGGTGCTGGGCATCCTGCAGCAGCAATGGTGGGTCGAACGCTTCGGTTACCGGCGCTACGTGGCCGGCTGCATGCTGCTCTATGCCGGCGGCGCGATGGCCGCGGCGCTGTGCGAATCGTCGATCGAACTGGCGTTGGCGCGTGGCTTTCAAGGCTACTTCATCGGCCCGATGATGGGCACCTGCCGCATCCTGATCCAGATGAGCTTCAAGCCGCAGCAGCGGCCCGCGGCCACTCGCGCGTTTCTCGTGCTGATCGTCCTGAGCAGTGCGCTCGCGCCGCTGATCGGCGGTCAGTTGATCGCGCATTTCGACTGGCGCGCGCTGTTCGCGTGCACGGCGCCCGTGGGCGTGCTGTTCGCCGTGCTGGCCTTGCTCGCGCTGCCCGACTCCGGCAACCGTC
The DNA here is from genome assembly GCF_012689525.1 of Paraburkholderia aromaticivorans. Taxonomy (NCBI): domain Bacteria; kingdom Pseudomonadati; phylum Pseudomonadota; class Betaproteobacteria; order Burkholderiales; family Burkholderiaceae; genus Paraburkholderia; species Paraburkholderia aromaticivorans. The sequence goes on along the minus strand of NZ_CP051516.1, from coordinate 1,946,479 downwards.
TGCCCGAGGAACGCGGCTCGGCGCATTTCTGGCCGTACATCATCTTCGCGTTCGCACAAGGCGCGCTGCAAATCGTGATGCAGCAGGTGCGCTTCCAGTTGTTCAGCGCGTCGCCCGGACTGATGCTGCTGACCGTCATCGGGATCGTCGCCCTAGGCTGGTTCGCCTATCACCAGTGGCATCATCCCGCGCCGCTCGTGCGCCTCCATGCGTTGCGCGAGAAGGTCTTCCAGGTCGGGCTCGTGCTCTACATGTTCGACTACTACATCTCGACGGTGTTCAGCTATCTGATCTCGCGCTTTCTCGAAAGCGGACTCGGCTATCCGGTCGAAAACACCGGGCAACTGGTCGGCATGACGTCGCTGATTTCGGCGAGCGCCCTGTTCATCTATTTGCGTTATGCGAAGCTGCTGCCGCGCAAGAAGTGGATCATCGTGCCGGGCTTCGCGGTGGCCGCGTTCGCCGCGGCGTGGATGACGCGCATGTCGCCCGGCGTCGGCGAGGCGGCGTTGATGCTGCCGCTTTTGTTGCGCGGCTTGCTGTTGCTGTTCATCGTGCTGCCGGTCGCCAATCTGACGTTCAGAATTTTCGCCATCGAAGAATTCACGCACGGCTACCGGCTGAAAAACATCGTGCGGCAACTGACGATATCGTTCGCGACGGCCTCCGTGATCATCGTCGAGCAACATCGGCAGGCGCTGCACGAAACTCGCCTCGCGGAGTTCGTGAATCCGTACAATCCGGTGTTCCAGAACTCGCTCGCCGCGCTGACGAACGGCTTTGCCGCCGCCGGCCGCTCGCCGTCCGAAGCGCACTCGCTGGCGATCGTGGAAATCAGCCGCACGGTCGCGCAACAAGCCAGCTTTCTGGCCTCGCTGGACGGCTTCTACTTCCTGATCGGCGTGGCGATATACGGCGGCCTGTTTGCCGCGTGGCAAAAACAGATCGACTAAAGGTTGCTTCAGGCCATGCTCTCGAAACTGACTCAATGGTTCGGCACACGCCGCCGCGACCGCGCGCTACGCGACTACGCAATCGACGATTGGCTCTGGCAAGCCACGCTCGACGTCCTGCCATTCCTCGCGCACCTCGATGCGCCGGACCTCGTGCGTTTGCGCGAACTGACGAGTCTGTTCCTCGCGCAAAAGGAATTTTCGACCGCGCACGAGCTGGAGCTCACCGACGCGATGACCGTGGCGATCGCCGCCCAGGCGTGCTTGCCGGTGCTGAACCTGAGCCTCGATCTGTATCGCGGCTGGGTCGGCGTGATCGTCTATCCGGGCGAGTTCGTGATCCGCAAAACCGTCGAAGACGAAGACGGCGTGGTGCACGAAGTCGAACAGGACGCAAGCGGCGAGGCATGGGAAGGCGGGCCCGTGGTGCTGTCGTGGGAAGACGCGCAGATGACGGACGGCACGGACGCCTACAACGTCGTGATTCACGAATTCGCGCACAAGATCGACATGCTGAACGGCGAAGCGGACGGCCACCCGCCGCTCATGCGCCGCTGGCACGCCCCGCTCGATTCGCAGGCTTGGGCCGACGTGTTCGACCACGCTTACGACCACTTCTGCGCCAAGGTCGACGCGGTGCCGGAGCGCCGCTGGGCGCGCTTCGAGCGCGACTCGCTGATCGATCCGTACGCGGCGGATCATCCGTCGGAATTTTTTGCCGTTTGCAGCGAAGCGCTATTCGTCCAGCCGCAGGCGTTCGAAGCCGAGTATCCGCAGCTGTACCGGCTGCTCGCGCAGTATTACCGCCAGGATCCGGCGCGGGTCGGTGTGACGTTCACGTCCTCCTGACGCGCAACGCCCGCCAGGCAAGGGCGGCCGCCCAGCGCGCGGGCCGGCCGCGAGCGGGCAAGACAGGCGTTAAAACGGCACGCACTGCTAGCAAAAAGCCACCGCAAAAGTCGTCAAGCGACTGATTTTCTGGCATAATCGCCGTTTTTCGACCATAGGCAAGTGGCTCGCGCCTAGATGCGGATCGTTTAAATACGGCCGCACGCGGGTTGGCTACCGCCAGATTAAAGGAAAGACCATGAAAGAAGGCATTCACCCGGATTACCGCGAAGTCCTGTTCATCGACATGTCGAACGACTTCAAGTTTGTGACGCGCTCGACCATCCTGACGCGTGAAACCGCCGAATTCAACGGCAAGACCTACCCGCTCGCCAAGATCGAAGTGTCGTCGGAATCGCATCCGTTCTACACCGGCCAACAAAAGATCATGGACACGGCAGGCCGCGTCGAGAAGTTCAACAAGAAGTTCGGCTCGCGCGCTACCGGCAAGGCAGCAGCGAAGTAATACCTGGCTCGTCGCCGGCGCTGGCCGGCAGCGAAGCAGGAGCAAAAAGGGCAGCGCGAGCTGCCCTTTTTTGTCGCCTGGCGGATCGTCCATAGCCAATGCCGCGGCGACAAACGCACGAGCACGGCGCGGCGCCAATACCGTGCTACAGCTTTCCCGACGACGTTGCGAGCCGTTACCGGCCGTGACGCGCATCGCACGGCACGACTACAATGCCGGATGCTCCAAATTGGCCATTCCAGCCGGACATGCCGTCCGGTCCCGGGTGCACCGCTTATCCGATATCCACATACCGCATGAGACCTGTCGTTCGCCTCACTGCCTCAGCGACCAGTGCGTTGCCACGCTGGCTGCTGCTGACCATCTGTATCGTCTACGCATCGTTCGGGCTATTCGGCCGCGATCCGTGGAAGAACGAGGATGCAGCTGGCTTCGGCGTCATGTGGACCATGGCGAACGGCGGCGCGCACGACTGGCTGCTGCCGAATCTGGTCGGCAAATACCTCACTGAAGACGGTCCGTTCGGCTACTGGCTCGGCGCCGGCGCGATCCGCGCGCTCGCGCCGTGGGTCGACGCGAGCAACGCCTCGCGCGTCTTCACCGGCCTGATGTTCTGCGCGGGCTGCGCGTTCGTCTGGTATGCCGCTTACCTGCTCGGCCGGCGCGCCGAAGTCCAGCCGTTCAAATACGCATTCGGCGGCGAGCCGGAACCGCGCGACTACGGCCGCACGCTCGCCGACGGCGCGCTGCTGATCCTGCTCGCCTGCTTCGGCCTCGCCGAGCGCGGCCACGAAACCACGCCGCAGCTCGCGCAGTTCTTCGGCATCGCGATGCTCGTGTACGGGCTCGTGCGCATGATCGACAAGCCGATTCAGGGCGCGCTCATCTGGGGTCTCGCCATCGCGCTCGTCGTCCTGGCCAGCAGCCCGGTGCTGGTCGGCGCGCTGCTGCTCGGCACCCTGGCGATGACCCTGATCGTCCGCGAAACGCGCTCGCGCTGGCTGCTGCTGGCGGGTCTGCCGGTGGCGCTCGTGCTGTCCGTGGCGTGGCCGATCGCCGCGCTCGCCGCCTTCCCCGACGACGCCGTCTGGTACCTCAATCAATGGGTGCACGTCAGCTTGAGTTCGTTCGCCGGGCCGCCCGGCTCGGTCGCGGGCTATGCGCTGAAAAACCTGCCGCTTTTCACGTGGCCGGCGTGGCCGCTGGCACTCTGGGCGTGGTTCAGCTGGTCGGGGCTGCGGCGCGCGCCGCACGTCGCCATTCCGCTTTCGGTGATCGGGCCGCTGTTCGTGCTGGTCGTGCTGCAGAGCCATCAATCGAACCGGCTGTACATGCTGCTGCTGCCGCCGCTCGCGGTGCTGGCCGCGTTCGCGCTGCCCACCCTCAAGCGCGGTGCGATCAACGCGATCGACTGGTTCGCGCTCCTGAGCTTCACGATTCTCGGCAGCTTCGTCTGGCTGGTCTATATCGCGGGGCTGACCGGCTTCCCGCATCCGCTCGCGCGCAACCTCGCGCGTCTCGCGCCGGGCTTCGCGCCGCAGTTCAAGATCCTGTCGTTCGTGTGCGCGGTTGCCGTGACGATCTGCTGGTTCGTGCTGGTGCAGTGGCGTCTCGCGCGCCATCCGAAAGTCTTGTGGCGCAGCGTGGTGCTTTCGAGCGCCGGCACCACCTTGATGTGGGTGCTGCTCATGACGTTATGGTTGCCGGTCGTCAACTACAGCCGGACCTATAAGGACGTCGCCGAACAGATCGCCGCCCATCTGCCGGACGACTACACCTGCATCTCGCCGGTGCGCCTCGGCAATGCGCAGATCGCGACCTTCGCCTATTTCGGCGACATGCACTTCTCCTTCGACCAGGACTGCGACGTGATTCTGCGTCAGGATACGCAGGACTACGGCGAACCGAGCGCAATGTCCGACTTCGTCTGGAAGCTGGTGTGGGAAGGCCGCCGCGTGGCTGACCGCGACGAACGCTTCCGTCTGTACGTGCGCATCGACCGTCCGAAGCCGCCGGTCGTCAAACGCCGCAGCTGGCACAAGAAGTCCGACTGAGCATGTTCGCCGACGTACGGAAAATCGCCGGCCTGGCCTGGCCGGTCCTGATCGGCCAACTGGCGATCATCGCATTCGGCGTGATCGACACGGCGATGGTCGGCCGCTACTCGGCTGTCGATCTGGCCGCGCTAGGCCTCGGCTCGTCGATCTATATCTCCGTGTATATCGGCCTGACCGGCATTCTGACCGCGCTGCAACCGATTACCGCGCAACTGTACGGCGCGCGCCGCTACATCGAGATCGGCGAGGAAGTTCGCCAGTCCTTGTGGCTCGCGCTGGCGCTGACCGTGATCGGCTTTTTGATTCTGTTCTTCCCGGGCCCCGTGTTGCAGGTGGCGCGCGTGCCCGAGGCGCTGCACGACCGTACCGTCGCGTACCTGCGGATTCTGGCCTTCGGCTTGCCGGCCGGCCTCGCTTTTCGCGTCTACAGTTCGATCACCAATGCGGTCGGCAAGCCGCGGCTCGTGATGATCCTGCAGATCGGCGCGCTGCTGCTCAAGGTGCCGCTCAATACGTGGTTCATCTTCGGCGGGTTCGGCGTACCGGCGCTCGGCGGGCCGGGTTGCGCGCTCGCCAGCACCACGATCAACTGGGGGCTGGCCGCGCTCGGCATGCTGCTGCTGACGCGCGTCGACGTCTTCAGGCCGTTTGCGATTTTCGCGCAGTTCTGCTGGCCGGTCTGGCGGCGCCAGGCGGCGCAACTGCGGCTGGGCATTCCGATGGGCCTGTCGTACCTGATCGAAGTCACCTCGTACACGTTCATGGCGCTCTTCATTGCGCGCTTCGGTACGACGACGCTGGCCGGCCACCAGATCGCCGGCAATATCGGCGCGGTGCTGTACATGACGCCGCTGTCGATCGGCATCGCTTCGTCGACGCTGGTCGCGCAGGCGCTCGGCGCACATCGTCCGGAAGCGGCGCGCACGCTGTCGCGTCACGGCATCATGATGGCCGTGGCGATCGCCTGCTGTTACGGCGCGATCGTGCTGGTGCTGCGGCCGTACATCATCGAAGGCTATACGCCGAATGCGCAGGTCGTGGCGGCGGCGTTGCCGCTGGTGTTGATCGTCGCGTGTTATCACCTGTTCGATGCCTTGCAGATCACCACCGCGTTCGTGCTGCGCGCCTACAAGGTGGCGGTCGTGCCGACCGTGATCTACGCGGTGGCGCTGTGGGGCGTGGGGCTCGGCGGCGGCTACGTGCTCGGCTTCAACGTGACTGGCGTCACGCCGGAATGGCTGACCGGCGCGCGCGGCTTCTGGGTGGCGAATACCGCGAGCCTGGCGATTGCGGGCATTGGTTTGCTGATGTATTGGCGTGTGGTGAGCAAGCGGTATTTGCCTGCCGAGGCGGTGCTTCGGGTCGATTCGGCGGCTTGACGGGGCTATTGCAGGCGGCAAAATGGCCGGCTGTCTCGCTGATAAACCGCGTTTTGATCCCGGCCGCACGCCCGCTGTCAAAGTGGTTAGTAATAATTGACCGTTAGTTGCGTTACTAACTCTTTAAAAAGCGGCCACGCAAAGCAGCCGCTTGCCCTACCCTTGCCGTCGCCTCGCGGACATCAACCCGCGTGGGCTTCCTGCTCCGGCGCCCGCGCCGCGCTCGCCGATTGTGCGTGATGCACCGCCTGATCATGGCGCTCGAAGATCTCGCGCGCGGCAAACAACGCATTCAGCGCCGCCGGAAAGCCCGCATAGAGCGCCATCTGCATGAACACTTCGACGATCTCCTCGCGCGTGCAGCCGACGTTCAACGCCGCCTCGATATGCACCTTCAACTGCGGCTGCGCGCAACCGAGCGTGGCCAGCGACGCGATCGTGGCAATCTCACGCGCGCGCAGATCGAGCTGTGGCCGGCTGTAAATATCGCCGAAGCCGAATTCGATCAGCAGACGGCCAAAATCCGGCGCGATCGGCGCGAGCGCGGCGATCACCTGTTCGCCGGCCGAGCCGTCGATCTGCTTCAGTTTGTCCCAGCCTCGGGTGTAGCGATCGTTGTGTGCGTGGTCCATGGTGAGTCCTCTTCCGAATGTGAATGCGCCTGGGTTTCGTCGGTCTGTCGTGTCGAGTGCGCCACGGCGGGTGCGCGCCCGGCCGCTTCGTAGTACGCGATCTTGTCGACGATGGCGCCGAGGTTGCTCTGCAACTCGGCGATCCGCGCCAAAACCGCATCCCGATGCGCCACCAGCATGTCGCGGCGCGCGCCCACCGTCGGCTGGCCTTGCGCGCGCAGCGCCGCGAACGCCTGCATGCCGGCGATCGGCATGCCGGTCGCCTTGAGCCGCATCACGAACCGCAGCCAGTCGAGATCGGCCGGCGAATACAGCCGATGCCCCGCCTGCGTGCGGCCGACCGCGCGAATCAGCCCGGCCTGTTCGTAGTAACGCAGCGTATGCGTCGAGACGCCGATCGTTTCAGCGACCTGCCCGATGGTGAGTGCTTTCGAGATATTCGACATAACGGAACTCAGGTTAGGACTTCGAGTGCACTCTAAGTCAAGCGCGTCTTGCTGTCATTTGTCTGTGCCGTCATTTTTTATGGCGCGTGGATTTGATCGATAAACTCATAACAGCCTAATTACGCGGCAAAAGGTTTAAATCTTGTCCACACTGATTTACTTGTCACGAATCGATCGGTATAAATCGTCCGCGTTCGCAAATAAGGGCGCGCAATTTGTTCTATGCTTAAGCGCAGTGAAAGCTGACAGGATGCTGTCGTCCGAGTTTTGTAAGAGTCGTCCCTTGGCGGCTAACTTTTTTGCCCACAATGGAGTGCTTGCCATGCTGAAGAAGCTTTTAATGCTTTGCGTTGCTTTGGCTTTGTCGCTGTCGGCCGGATTTGCGGCGGCCGTCGAAGTGAATTCCGCCGATCAGGCGGCGCTCGAATCGGTCAAGGGTATCGGCCCGGTGCATGCGAAAGCGATCATCGACGAACGCACCAAGAATGGCCCGTTCAAGGACGCCGACGATCTCGCCACGCGCGTCAAGGGCATCGGCGCGAAATCGGTGACCAATCTCGAAGCGGCCGGCCTGACGATCAACGGTGCATCCACGCCGCCGAGCGGCGCCAAGCCCGCCACGAAGCCGAGCAGCACGGCCAGTACGAAGGCAGCGCCGGCCGCCGCGCCTGCGGCGACTACCGCGGCGCCAGCCACGGCCGCGACCACGACACCGGCCGCGCCGGCGGATGCTTCCGGTGCGGGGGCGTCGAAGTCGAAGAAGAAGAGCAAGGCCGCAGCGTCCGAGGCGGTAGCGGCTTCCGCGCCGGCCACCGCGGCGGCACCGGCTAACGCCTCCGACAGCAAGGCTGCGAAAAAGAAGGCGAAGAAGAGCAAGGCCGCATCGGCAGCGGCGGCCTCGGGCGGTGCCTGACCGCACGAAACGAGGACCGGACAGAATGAAACGGAGTACGAAACAGGATTGAGCGCCGGCAGCGCAACGGCCCCGGTGATACGCGCGTGCTCCCCACGCGAATGAACCCGTCGGCGCCGTCTCGCCGCCGCCCGCCTTCCTTCCACGGCGCCGCGCAACCGCGCGGCGTTTTCACCCGCTGACCCGTCACGCACGTGTCGGCATTCAAGAGAGACCGTCATGAGCCTACTCGACACACTCGGTTCCCTGGTTGGCAAATCCCCCGAAGGCGATGGCCAGCAAGCCCTGGTTTCGGCCGCACTCGAATTCGTCAATAACCAGCCGGGCGGCCTGAACGGCCTGATCGACCGTTTCAAGGAAAAAGGCCTCGGCGACGTCGTGACGTCGTGGGTCAGTAACGGCGAAAACCAGCCGATCGCGCCCGACGCACTGCACAGCGTGCTCGGCTCGGACACCGTCACCAACCTAGCGGCGAAGGCTGGCGTGCAGCCGGATCAGGTCACCGGCCTGCTGTCGCAGATTCTGCCGCACGTCGTCAACGCGGCCACGCCGGAAGGCGAAGTGCCGGCTGAAGGCAAGCTGAACGCCACCACCGTGCTCGGCGCGCTCGGCGGCCTGTCGGCATTGTTCGGCAAGGGCAACGCGTAACAACGCGGCCTCGCCTGCCCGTTTGCGTGATCAGAGCGGGCAAAAAATAAGCGGCAACGAAGTCACCTTCGTTGCCGCTTTTTAACGTCGTCGGGAATGGCTCGACTGCTGCCGCTACCTTCCTCGAAGAACGCGTTTCGCTTAATGCACGACGCGTTCGAACACCAGCTTGCCTTCTTCCAGTTCGACCGGAATCACGTCCTTCGGACCGAACTTGCCGGCGAGTATCAGCTTGGCGACCGGATTCTCGATCTCCTGCTGGATCGCGCGCTTCAACGGCCGTGCGCCGAACAGCGGATCGTAGCCGACCTTGCCCACATGCTCGAGCGCCGAGTCCGACACCACCAGTTGCATGTCGAGCTTGGCCAGCCGATCATGCAGACGTTGCAACTGGATCCGTGCGATCGACTGGATATTCGAGCGGTCGAGTGCATGGAACACCACGACGTCGTCGATCCGGTTCAGAAACTCGGGCCGGAAGTGCAGCTTCACTTCCTCCCAGACCGCGTCCTTCACCGCTTCCTGCGGCTCGCCGACCATCGCCTGGATCACTTGCGAACCGAGGTTCGACGTCATCACGATCACCGTGTTCTTGAAGTCCACGGTACGGCCCTGCCCATCGGTCATGCGGCCGTCGTCGAGCACTTGCAGCAGCACGTTGAACACGTCCGGATGCGCCTTCTCGATTTCGTCGAGCAGGATCACGCTATACGGCTTGCGACGCACGGCTTCCGTCAGATAACCGCCTTCTTCGTAGCCGACGTATCCCGGCGGCGCACCGATCAAACGCGCGACGCTGTGCTTCTCCATGAATTCGCTCATGTCGATGCGGACCAGATGATCTTCCGAATCGAACAGGAACGACGCCAACGCCTTGCACAGCTCGGTCTTGCCCACGCCGGTAGGACCGAGGAACAGGAACGAACCATACGGCCGGTTCGGATCCGACAGACCCGCGCGCGAGCGGCGGATCGCATCGGCCACCGCGGTGATCGCTTCGTCCTGGCCGACCACGCGCGCGTGCAGCTTCTCTTCGATCTGCAGCAGCTTTTCGCGCTCGCCCTGCATCATGCGCGACACCGGAATGCCGGTGGAACGCGACACGACTTCAGCAATTTCTTCCGCACCGACCTGCGTGCGCAAGAGGCGCGGCCGCGTCGGATTGTTCTGCTCGTTCGCCTCGGCCTTGGTCACTTCCTTCAACTGCGCTTCGAGACCCGGCAGCTTGCCGTACTGCAACTCGGCGACTTTCTCCAGCTTGCCTTCACGTTGCAGGCGGATGATTTCCGCGCGCGTTTTTTCGATCTCTTCCTTCAGTTGCGCGCTGCCCTGCACCGCGGCTTTTTCCGCCGTCCAGATTTCTTCGAGGTCCGAATATTCGCGATTCAGCCGCTCGATTTCTTCCTCGATCAGTTGCAGACGCTTTTGCGACGCTTCGTCTTTTTCCTTCTTGACGGCTTCGCGCTCGATCTTCAACTGGATCAACCGACGGTCGAGCCGGTCCATCACTTCCGGCTTCGAGTCGATTTCCATCTTGATCTTCGAAGCGGCTTCGTCGATCAGGTCGATGGCCTTGTCCGGCAGGAAACGATCCGTGATGTAGCGATGCGACAGTTCCGCCGCCGCCACGATCGCCGGGTCGGTGATATCGACGCCATGGTGCAGTTCATACTTTTCCTGCAGACCGCGCAGGATCGCGATGGTCGCTTCCACCGTCGGTTCGTCGACCAGCACTTTCTGGAAGCGGCGTTCGAGCGCGGCATCCTTTTCGATGTACTTGCGATATTCGTCGAGCGTGGTCGCGCCGACGCAATGCAGTTCGCCGCGTGAAAGCGCCGGCTTCAGCATGTTGCCCGCGTCCATCGCGCCTTCGGCCTTGCCCGCGCCGACCATGGTGTGAATTTCGTCGATAAAGACGATGGTCTGGCCTTCGTCTTTCGCGATGTCGCTCAGCACGGCCTTCAGACGCTCTTCGAACTCGCCGCGATACTTGGCGCCGGCCAGCAACGCCGCCATATCGAGCGACAACACACGCTTGCCCTTCAGTGTTTCCGGCACTTCGCCGTTGACGATGCGCTGCGCCAGACCTTCGACGATCGCGGTCTTACCCACGCCCGGTTCGCCGATCAGCACCGGATTGTTCTTGGTGCGGCGTTGCAGGATCTGGATCGAACGACGGATTTCATCGTCGCGGCCGATCACCGGATCGAGCTTGCCGGCCCGCGCGCGCTCGGTCAAATCCACGGTGTATTTCTTCAGCGCTTCACGCTGGCTTTCGGCGTCCTGGCTATGCACCTGCGAGCCGCCGCGCACCGCGGCGATCGCGCTTTCCAGCGACTTGCGCGACAAGCCGTGCTGACGCGCGAGACGGCCGGCCTCGCCTTTGTCGTCCGCGACCGCGAGCAGGAACATCTCGCTCGCGATGAACGTGTCGTTGAGCTTTTGTGCTTCCTTGTCGGCCTGGTTCAAGAGACCGGTCAGCTCGCGGCCGATCTGCACGTTGCCGTCCGTGCCCTGCACTTGCGGCAGACGCGTCATGGCGTCGCCGAGCGCCGTTTGCAGCGCCTGCACATGCACGCCGGCGCGCGAGAGCAACGAGCGCGCCGAGCCGTCGTGTTGGGCGACGAGCGCCGACAGGACGTGAACCGGTTCGATGTATTGATTGTCGTGGCCGACGGCCAGACTCTGGGCATCCGCCAGTGCTTCCTGGAATTTAGTGGTGAGTTTGTCGATTCTCATCAAGAGACCTCCAATTTTCGATTACCACCAAAATGAGGCGTTTTATCCAGCTTTCAAGCGTTTTTTTGCCTCAAGCAGCAACTATTTAACATTTGACGCGAGAGAAATGCCGGGCGCATTCAGGCCGGAGACGTCGAGTCGCCGCCGGCCGGCGCGACCGGCGTGATCGGAATGACGTTGCTCAAGCCGAGCAGTGCGGCCAGCGGGCCGTGCGGCTGCGCCACCTCGCCAATGGTATGACGGTCGAGTTCGGCGAGGAAGGCATTGCGCGCCGCCTCGAGCGCGCCTCGCAAACGGCATTGCGCCGTAATGACGCAACCTCGGCGCTCGCCATGCTGGTCCGGAAAGCAACCGACCAGCGCAAAATCGCTTTCCGTCGCGCGCACGATTTCGCCGACTGTCAGCGCATTCGTCTGCTCGGCGAGCCGCAGGCCGCCGTTGCGGCCGCGCACGGTCTCGACCCAGCCGAGTTCGCCGAGTTGCTGCACGACTTTCATCAAGTGGTTCTTGGAAATGCCGTACGCGTCCGAGATGTCCTGGATCGTCGACAACCCTTCGCCACGAACGGCGAGGTAAAGCAGAACGCGTAGTGAGTAATCCGTATAGTCGGTCAGTCTCATGAGTGCAGGTATCGCAATGAGCGCAAGCCGCGATCCGGGAGATAACCGCGTCGATGCAAGGGTTGCCGTGGGCCGTCGCTTCGCCCTAAGATGCAGGCGCCACGCATATTTTCCAGTTCTGCGCAGACAGGCGGAGTACGTGATTCGGCAGTAATGGTAACGTTTCCTGCCTGGGGCATTCTTACGAAAAGCGGGGTATTCGCATCCTACTTCCGTCCGTTCGGGCTCAATTTGAGGCCATTCCTGACGCTCCGTGGCGCCATGGGGCGATACGCGATGAATCGCCGCACTTTTTTGGAATTTGCATGAACCCGTCCTTCCCTGCCGCGCCGGTGGTCGAGCGCGCCGCCGAGCCCACCGAGGCGAATATCCGCGATCTCGTCTACGGCTTCTACGACCGCGTGCGGGCCGATACGCTACTCGGCCCGGTCTTCGACGCGACGCTGGCGGGCCGCTGGGACGATCACCTGCCCAAGATGTGCACGTTCTGGGGCAGCCTCGTGCTGGGCGCGAAGCAATACCGCGGCAACGTGCAGCAGGCGCACCAGCCGCTCGAGGGAATCGAGCCGCAGCACTTCAGCCGCTGGCTGTATCTGTTTCTGGATACGGTCGAATCGCGTTATCAGCCGGCGGCGGCGGTACGCTTCATGGAACCGGCGCTGCGTATCGCGCAGAGTCTGCAGTTGAGCCGTTTCGGCTGGGACTACAAGATTCCGGAGGAACAACAGGCGCTGCTGGACCGCGTCGCGCCGAAACGGCGTCCGCGCGACGGAGAGGATGCCGCTCACGCGGCGCGCCCGTCCGGCGAGCCGTTTCCGACGCGGATTGTCGGCCGGGCGCGGGACGAATGAGCTGGGTTCAGGTTTCAGGGCCGCTTCAAGCCTTACGGCGGGCCGGCCTTCAACGCGCCCGAGCGGCTACGTCTTACGAGCGCTTGAGAACGGCGCGAGAGACGTCAAGACGCTTGGCCTGACCCGCGGAATCCGGCAAACCTGAACCGTTGCGCCTACTCCGCCGTCCGATTGTCCGAGTCAATCCCCCAGCGGGCGAGCGCCGCATCGTCGGTGACGCGGGCATCGACCCAGCGCTCGCCGGCCTCGGTCTTCTCTTTCTTCCAGAACGGCGCCTGGGTCTTCAGATAGTCCATCACGAATTCGCACGATGCGAAGGCTTCCCCGCGATGTACGGCCGTGGTCGCCACCAGCACGATCTGGTCGAGCGGATAGAGCTTGCCGACCCGATGCACGATCGACACCTCGATGCCCGGCCAGCGCTCGCGCGCGCTCACGATGATCACTTCCAGCGACTTCTCCGTCATGCCGGGATAGTGTTCGAGCTCCATCGTCTCGATCGTGCTGCCGTCGTTCAGATCGCGCACGGTGCCGATGAAGCAGGCCACGGCGCCGATCTTCGGATTGCGCGCGCGCAATGCGGCGACCTCGGCGGTGAGGTCGAAGTCTTCCGTCTGGACGCGAACGGGCATCTCGGGCTCCTATGCGGTTAAGCGGCGCGGCCGCATGGTGACTCAGCCGCCGGTGACGGGCGGAAAAAACGCGACTTCGCAGCCTTCGGTCACGCGGGTGCCGGCGCCGGTCATCACGTGGTTGCAGGCCATGCGCAGCGCGCGGCCTTCAGCCAGCGTGTCGGCCCAGATGCCACCGCGCACGCGCAGCCATGCGCGCACATCGCCGACCGTCGCGATGCCGTCGGGCAGATCGACGGTTTCGTCGGCCAGGTCGAGCGCTTCACGCACGCTCGCAAAATATCGGAGTTGAATCTTCATCGGGGTGCCGCCGGCGGTTGCCGGCCTCGCTCAGTTCAGCAATTCGGAAAAAGGTATGAAGCGCACGGGCTCGCCGGCACTGATCGCGTGATTCGGCGGATTGTCGATCAGGCCGTCGCCCCAGACCGTCGACGTCAGCACGGCCGAACTCTGATTCGGAAACAGGTCGAGGCCGCCGGCCGGGTTGATCCGCGCGCGCAGGAATTCGTTGCGGCGGTCGGCCTTGCTCTGCGTGAAATCCGCCCGCAGCGACAGCGCGCGCGGCGCGACCGTCTGCACGCCGGCCAGGCTCAGGATGAATGGACGCACGAACAGCAGGAAGGTGGCGAAGCTGGATACCGGATTGCCCGGTAAACCGATAAAGAAGGTTTCAGCCGAAGCCGAAGCGGATGCCGCCCCCGCCGCGCTCTCACCGCGCTGCGCCGCACGCCGCACCGCGCCGAACGCGAGCGGCTTGCCCGGCTTCATCGCGATCTGCCACATCGCAAGCCGCCCCTCCGCTTCCACGGCGGGCTTCACGTGATCTTCCTCGCCGACCGACACGCCGCCGCAGGTCAGGATCAGGTCGTGCGCCTCGGCGGCTTCGCGCAGCGTCGCGCGGGTCGCGTCGAGCTTGTCCGCGACGATGCCGTAGTCGGTGACCTCACAGCCGAGCTTCTCCAGCAGGCCGCGCAGCGTGAAACGGTTCGAGTTGTAGATTGCGCCCGGCTTCAGCGGCTCGCCGGGCATGGTCAGTTCGTCGCCCGTGAAGAACACGGCGACCTTGACGCGCCGCCGCACCGCGAGTTCGGCGCAGCCGACCGAGGCGGCGAGTCCCAGCGCCTGCGGCGTGAGCCGCGTGCCCGCCGGAAGAATGACCGAGCCGCTGCGGATATCCGCGCCCTGCGCCGTGATCCATTCGCCCGGTTGCGGACTGTGCAGGATCGCGACGTCCGCGCCGGCGGCGTCGGTTTGCTCCTGCATCACGATCGCGTCCGCGCCGGGGGGGACCGTGGCGCCGGTGAAGATTCGCGCGGCCGTGCCGGGCTTCAGCGGCTCCGGCGCGTGACCGGCGGGAATCCGCTGCGAGACCGGCAAGCGGCTGTTGCCCGGCGCCGTCAGGTCCGCCGTGCGGATCGCGTAGCCGTCCATTGCACTGGTGTTCATCGGCGGGACGTCGAGCGGCGACGTGACGTCGGCCGCGAGCACGCGGTTCAGCGCTTCCAGCGTGGGGATCGACTCTGTGCCGGCAATCGGGCTCGCTGCGCTGAGGAGAGTCGCCAAGGCTTCGGCGGTGGCGAGCATCGGCGCGCGGGGCGTGGGTGTGGACATCTCAGGTCTCGAAGCCGCAGGATAAAAGAATATTGTAGCGGTCGAAGCAGATAGCCTGGGTGGCTCGGCGTTATGGGGGGATTTCTTGGAGTTTGAGCGCTGCCGCGAGGGTTCGCGGCAAGCGTCGTTTTGCGTCAAGCGCGTGGAGCGTGTCGGACAGGCTGCGTGAGCCCTGGACAACGCGCTCACGCTTCATGTCGACGGCGACGGCGACTTAATGAGCGCCCGCGTTCGCCACAACGAAGTCCTTCACGCGCTGCACGTCCGCCGGCAGCACTTCGAAACGCTGCGGCAGCGACTCGAGGCCCGAGAACGCCGCCGGCCGCTCCGGCTCGCGCAACAGCGCCTCGCGGATCGTCTCGCCGAACTTGATGGGTTGTGCCGTCTCCAGCACGATCATCGGAATGCCCGGCTGCAGATGTTCGCGCGCCACCTTCAGGCCGTCGGCCGTGTGCGTGTCGATCATCGTGTCGTAACGCTCGAACACGTCGCGGATCGTGTCCACGCGGCTGTCATGGCTGCTGCTGCCGGACACGAAACCGAACTCCTGCACGCGCGCGAAATCGCCGCTCGCCGCGAGGTCGAAGCCACCCTTCTCTTCGACGTCGCGGAACAGTTGCAGCACGCGCGCGGGATCGCGGCCGAGCAGATCGAACACGAAACGCTCGAAATTCGACGCCTTCGAAATGTCCATGCTCGGGCTGCTGGTGTGATACGTCTCGGCCGCCTTGCGCACGCGGTAAATGCCGGTGCGGAAGAACTCGTCGAGCACGTCGTTTTCGTTCGTCGCCACGACCAGCTTCTCGATCGGCAAGCCCATCATGCGCGCGATATGACCCGCGCACACATTGCCGAAGTTGCCCGACGGCACCGTGAACGACACGCGCTCGTCGTTCGACTTCGTGGCCGCGAAGTAGCCCTTGAAGTAGTACACGACCTGCGCCACGACCCGCGCCCAGTTGATCGAGTTGACCGTGCCGATCTTGTACTTGGCCTTGAACGCGTGATCGTTCGAGACGGCCTTGACGATGTCCTGCGCGTCGTCGAACACGCCTTCCACGGCGATGTTGAAGATGTTCGGGTCTTGCAGGCTGTACATCTGCGCGGTCTGGAACGCGCTCATCTTCTTGTGCGGCGACAGCATGAACACGCTGATGCCCTTCTTGCCGCGCATCGCGTATTCCGCGGCGCTGCCGGTGTCGCCCGAAGTCGCGCCGAGAATGTTGAGCGTTTCGCCGTGCTTGGCCAGCGCGTATTCGAACAGGTTGCCGATCAACTGCATCGCCATGTCCTTGAACGCGAGCGTCGGACCGTTCGACAGTTCCAGCAGCGACAGCGGCGCGCCGTTTTCGACGCCGAGCGTCTTCAACGGCGTGATCTGCGCGGCGCTTTCGTCGTCGCGCACATTGCAGTACGTGGCCGCCGTGTACGTCTTGCGCGTGAGCGCGCGCAGGTCTTCGGCGGGAATGTCGTCGCTGAATTTGGACAGGATCTCGAAGGCGAGATCCGCGTACGGCAGCGTGCGCCAGCGCGTCAGTTCGTCGGCGCTGACGCGCGGATATTCCGCGGGCAAATACAGGCCGCCGTCTTTCGCGAGACCGCCGAGCAGGATGTCAGAGAAGGTGTGGCGCTCGCCGGCTCCGGCGCCGCGCGTGGAGAGGTAGTTCATAGTTCGGCCTAGTTCAGCGCTTCCATGCGCAGCTTCGTGACTTGCGAGACAACGGTCTTCAGCGCCTCGATCGTTTTGATCGCGGCGTTGACGTTCTTCTCAACCGTTTCGTGCGTAATCAGGATGATGTCGGTTTCGCCCTTGCCGTTCGCGTCGACCTGCTCCGATTCCTTCTGCAGCAGCGCGTCGATCGAAATGCCAGTGTCGGCCAGAATGCGCGTGATGTCGGCCAGCACGCCGGTCACGTCCGCCACCCGCAGACGCAGGTAGTAGCCGCTCGTGATTTCGTCGATCGGCAGGATCGGGGTGCTCGACAGGCTATCCGGCTGGAACGCCAGATGCGGCACGCGATGCTCCGGGTCGGCCGTGTGCAGACGCGTCACGTCGACCAGATCGGCCACCACCGCCGACGCGGTCGGCTCAGCGCCCGCGCCCTTGCCGTAGTACAGCGTGGTGCCGACCGCGTCGCCGTGCACGACGACCGCGTTCATCGCGCCTTCCACGTTCGCCAACAAGCGCTTTTCCGGAATCAGCGTGGGATGCACGCGCAATTCGATGCCCTTGTCGGTGCGGCGCGCGATGCCGAGCAGCTTGATGCGGTAGCCGAGTTCCTCGGCATATTTGATGTCGATCGCCGCGAGCTTGCTGATCCCTTCGACGTAAGCCTTGTCGAACTGCACCGGCACGCCGAACGCGATCGCGCTCATGATGGTCGCCTTGTGCGCGGCGTCCACGCCTTCGATGTCGAAGGTCGGATCGGCTTCGGCGTAACCCAGTTCCTGCGCCGCTTTCAATGCGGTCGCGAAATCGAGCCCACGATCGCGCATTTCCGAAAGAATGTAGTTCGTCGTGCCGTTGATGATGCCCGCGATGTACTGGATGCGGTTGGCCGTCAGACCCTCGCGCAGCGCCTTGATGATCGGAATGCCGCCCGCCACCGCCGCCTCGAACGACACCATCACGCCGTTGGCGCGCGCCGCTTCGAAGATCTCCGTGCCGTGCACCGCGAGCAGCGCCTTATTGGCCGTGACCACGTGCTTGCGGTTCTTGATCGCGCGCAGAACGAGGTCGCGCGCCACGCCCGTGCCGCCGATCATTTCGGCCACGATATCGATCGACGGGTCGTCGACCACCGCGTTGAAGTCATCGGTCAGCGCCACTGTGCTGGCTTCACTGCCGAGCGCCGCGGTCGCTTTAGCGGGATTGCGCACGGCAATGCGCGCAATCTCGATGCCGCGGCCCGCGCGGCGTTTGATTTCTTCCTGATTGCGGCGCAGTACCGTGAAGGTGCCGCTGCCTACCGTGCCGAAGCCCAGCAGTCCAACTTTGATCGGTTCCATGCAGCGTGTGTTTTCGAGTAGATGATTAAAAGGAAACGGGTGGCGCCTTGCGGACGGCGCGACGCGGTGGGAGCCGCGTCGTACGCTCTATTGTGCGCTAGGCAGTGTGACGCTTGCGGTAACCGTCGAGGAAGCGCGCGATCCGGTTGATGGAATCCGCGAGATCGTCCACGTTCGGCAGGAACACGACGCGGAAGTGATCCGGCGTTTTCCAGTTGAAGCCGGTGCCCTGCACGAGCAGCACGCGCTCTTCCAGCAGAAGGTCGAGGATGAACTGCTGGTCGTCCTGGATCGGATACACCTTCGGATCCAGACGCGGGAACATGTACAGCGCCGCTTCGGGCTTCACGCAGCTCACGCCGGGGATGGCCGTCAACATGTCATACGCGAGTTCGCGCTGTTTGTACAGACGCCCGGTCGGCACGATCAGGTCGTTGATGCTCTGATAGCCGCCGAGCGCGGTCTGGATCGCGTACTGGCCCGGCACGTTCGGGCACAGGCGCATGGACGCCAGAATGCCGAGCCCTTCGAAGTAGTCTTTGGCGTGACGGCGGTTCTCGCCGGCGGTCAGGCCGGAGATGGACATCCAGCCGGCGCGATAACCGCACGAACGGTAGCTTTTCGACAGGCTGTTGAACGTGACGGTCAGCACGTCTTCGGAGAGCGCCGCCATCGACGTGTGCTTCTTGCCGTCGTAGACGATCTTGTCGTAGACCTCGTCGGCGAAGATCACGAGGCCGTGCTGGCGGGCAATCTCGATCAGGCCGAGCAGCAGTTCGTCCGAATACAGCGCGCCGGTCGGATTGTTCGGGTTGATGACCACGAGCGCGCGCGTGTTCGGCGTGATTTTCGCGCGAATGTCGTCGAGGTCGGGCATCCAGCTATTCGATTCGTCGCAGATGTAGTGCACCGGCGTGCCGCCCGACAGGCTTACGCCGGCGGTCCACAGCGGGTAATCGGGCGCGGGCAGCAGCACTTCGTCGCCGTCGTTCAGCAGGCCTTGCAGCGCCATCACGATCAGCTCGGAGGCGCCGTTGCCGATGTAGATGTCGTCCAGCTCCACACCGTGCACGCCCTTTTGCTGCGTGTAATGCATGATCGCCTTGCGCGCGGCGAACACACCTTTGGAATCGGAATATCCCGACGAACCCGGCAGATTCAGGATCATGTCCTGAATGATTTCGTCCGGCGCGTCGAAGCCGAACGGCGCGAGATTGCCGATGTTCAGCTTGATGATGCGGTGGCCCTCTTCTTCGAGCCGCTTCGCGTGTTCGAGGACGGGCCCGCGAATGTCGTAGCAGACATTCAACAACTTGTTGGATTTGAGAATCGGTTTCACGGCGGGCACTTCATCCTGGTTGATGGCTGGGGCGAACAGGCGTGCGTTCCTCAGGCGCACCAGCGGTGAATTGCACCGGTACAGCTGCGAGAAGAACCACACGACAAAAGCAGACGAAAGCGGCCGAAAGCGGGCAAAACCAGGCGGGTAGCCGGTGGGCCGCACCCGTGAACTCATTGCGGCTTGTGGCGGCACATGAGCGGGGGGCGCCGCAAGGCGGCTAAAAAGTTATAATTTAGCGGATTTTGGCCGACTTCCGCAATGCACCAACCGCAACGGCAAGCCTTTTCGACTGCTTCTGTCCCGCTTGTGCCCCATGCGCGTGTCCGACTCGCGTCGAATCGCCCTGCCCCGGCTGCACCGGTCAGGCCGCCCACACGCATGATGTCTCACGACGACTTCGGAAAACCAATTTGAAACTACATCAGGATTCGAGCGGCGCCCTCAACACCGTCACCGGCTACGGCGCCGACTATGTCGAAATCAATCTGGTGCGCCACTCGGGCAGCATTCTCGTGCTGCCGGACGCGCCGGTCATTCCTTGGCCCGTCTCCTCGTTCGAGCAGTTGAGCGCCGAGCACTTCGCCATGCTGGTCGACGCCGCGCCCGAAGTGGTCGTGTTCGGCAGCGGCGAACGGCTGCGCTTTCCGCATCCGCGCCTGACCGCCGCGCTCACCGCGAAGCGCATCGGCGTCGAAACGATGGACCTCAAAGCCGCCTGCCGCACGTACAACATTCTGATGGCCGAGGGCCGCAAGGTCGCGGCCGCGCTGCTGATCGAGGCCTAGAGCCGGGCCGCGATGCCCTGCGCGCGTATGGGTTGCGGTGCGCGTGCAGGCCGCCCCGCGCCGTATCCGGGGCGTTCGCGCCGCCGGGCTGAACTGCGCGCCCTGGCCGCGTCACGGCCGATAACGTACACTGCGCGCCATTGATCGCCAGACCGGCAGCCTGAGCACGATCGCGCGCGCCGGCAGCGATCTGTCGACGGAAGGTGAAGCAACCGCCGCCGTCGAGGCTGGCGGCGCATGGCAAGGCAACCAGATCGTGGCGCGGACAGTCTCATACACGCGCGCCCCGAGGATGACCGTCCGGCAAAGCGCCGGCCGCCTCACGGACAGCCACCCGCCCGACCGGTCGCCATTTCCGAACAACACCGCTTCGCCGCCTGCGCGGCGTCGCCACAAAGGTTGAAATCCATGAACGATACGCCGTCCAGGCTACCGCTCAACCGCACCACGATTCTGCTGCTGGTGCTGGCCCTTGCCGTGATCTGGTTCGTGCCGCTCGGCTGGCGCCATCTGCTGCCGAGCGACGAAGGCCGCTACGCCGAAATGGCGCGCGAGATGTTCGTCACCGGCGACTGGATCACGCCGCGCTACAACGGCTACAAGTATTTCGAGAAGCCGCCGCTGCAAACCTGGGCGAACGCGCTCACGTTCGCGTGGTTCGGCATCGGCGAATGGCAGGCGCGCCTCTACACGGCGCTGACGGGCTTTGCCGGCGTGCTGCTGGTCGGCTTCACCGGCGCGCGCGTGTTCAACGCGGCGACTGGCGTGTTCGCGGCGATCGTGCTGGCGACTTCGCCGTACTGGAACCTGATGGGCCACTTCAACACGCTCGACATGGGCCTGTCGTTCTGGATGGAGCTGACGCTGTGCGCGCTGATGCTCGCGCAGCGCCCCAACCTGCCGACCGGCAGCGTGCGCGGCTGGATGTGGGTGTGCTGGGGTTCGATGGCGCTGGCCGTGCTGTCCAAGGGTCTCGTCGGCGTGATCCTGCCGGGCGCCGTGCTCGTGCTTTACACGGTGATCGCGCGTGACTGGGCCCTGTGGAAGCGCCTGCATCTGATCGGCGGCCTGATCGTGTTCTTTGCGATCGTCACGCCGTGGTTCGTACTGGTGCAGCAGCGCAACCCGGAATTCCTGAACTTCTTTTTCATCGTTCAGCAGTTCAATCGCTATCTGACGCCTGAGCAGAACCGTCCGGGGCCGTTCTACTACTTCGTGCCGGTGATGATCGTGGGCTTTCTGCCGTGGCTCTCGGTGACGCTGCAAAGCGTGCGCCACGCGTGGCGTCTGCCGCGCCAGCCGAACGGCTTCGCTCCAGTCACGTTGATGCTGACGTGGACCGTCTTCATCTTCCTGTTCTTCAGCGCGTCGCACTCGAAGCTGCTGTCCTACACGCTGCCGATCGCGCCGCCGATCGCACTGCTGATCGGCATGTATCTGCCGCTCGTCACGCGCGACCAATTGCGCCGCCATCTTGCCGGTTATGCGCTCTTCCTCGTCGTGGCCGCGTTCGCCGCATTGTTCATGGCGCGCTTCGGCAGCGCCCGCAATCCGGCCGAACTGTACGCCGAATACCGCACGTGGGTGCTGGCGGCGCTCGCCGTCGCTTTCGTGCTGACGCTGGCCGCGCTGTGGCTGAACCGCCGCAGCCGGGCCGGCAGCCTCGGCGCCGTCGCCACCTTCGGCGCGGCGTGGCTGCTGCTCGGCACCATCGCCGGCACGGGTCACGACGTGTTCGGCCGGCTCAGCTCCGGCGCGCCGCTCGCGCCCGCCATCAAGACCGAGATCGCGAAGTTGCCGGCGGATACGCCGTTTTACTCGGTCGGCGTGCTCGACCACACGATGCCGTTCTATGTCGACCACACCATGATCATGGTCGAGCATCCCGACGAACTGGCGTTCGGCGTGTCCGTCGAGCCGCAGAAATGGATTCCCGCCGTCGATGCCTGGATCGAGCGCTGGAAGGCCGACCGCTACGCGCTCGCGCTGCTCCCGCCGCCGACTTACGACCGCCTCCTCAAGGAAGGCCTGCCGATGCAGGTGATCGCCCGCGACTCGCGCCGCGTGGTGGTGGAAAAGCCGATGGCCACGCCCACGGCGCCCGGCACGCCGGCAGCCGAAGCGCCGGCACCGACGCCAGTAGAAAAAGCACAACAATGACCCCATATCAGGATCTAACCGTTCGATGAACCCGATTTCCCTCTTTTGCATTCTTGCAGGCGTCACGTTGAACGCCGGTGCGCAGTTGCTGCTCAAAGCCGGTACGAATGCCGTTGGACACTTCGAATTCACCCGTGCGAACATCCTGCCCATCGCCTTTCGCCTGGCAACCCAGCCGCCGATCATCGGCGGCCTGACCTGTTATGTGATCAGCGTGGCAGTGTGGGTCATCGGGCTGTCGCGGGTGGACGTGTCGATCGCCTATCCGATGCTGTCGCTCGGCTACATCGTCAATGCGTTCGCGGCGTGGTACCTGTTCGGCGAAGTGCTGTCGGTACAGAAGCTGATCGGCATCGGCATCATCCTGGTGGGCGTGGTGGTGCTGGCGCGCAGCTAGTTGCCGCGGTCCGGGGCAACGGTGTGCCGGACACAATTTATTACTGTTTATCGCCAGCGCCGACTGAGAAGATGCAGACGGCAAAAGATACCGTAAGCGGACAACCCGCCCGCCCAAGGAATCCGTAAGGTTGGCCACGGTATGCTGTGCGGTTGCGCCCTTTTTTGCCGCGGCCCGGGTTTGCGCACATAGTGTGTGGTGTACTTCGCGCCCTTCGGGTTGCGCCCTTTCAATCGAGCGAAGCATTCATGACCCAGTCAACAGTCCCGTTCTTGCCTTTTGTCAAACCCGAGATCGATGAGGAAACGATTCAGGGCGTCGCCGACGTGCTGCGCTCCGGCTGGATCACCACCGGTCCGCAGAACCAGAAGTTCGAAGCGGCGCTTTCCGAGTTCTGCGGCGGCCGTCCGGTGCGCACGTTCAACTCCGGCACGGCGACGCTGGAAATCGGCCTGCGTATCGCCGGCGTGGGCGAAGGCGACGAAGTCATCACGACACCGGCCTCGTGGGTGTCGACCAGCAACGTGATCTATGAAGTCGGCGCGACACCGGTGTTCGTCGACATCGACCCGGCCACCCGTAATATCGACCTCGACCTGCTCGAAAAAGCCATCACGCCGCGCACCAAGGCGCTGCTTCCGGTGTATCTGTCGGGCCTGCCGGTGGATATGGACCGTCTGTACGAGATCGCCCGCGCCCACAAGCTGCGCGTGATCGAAGACGCCGCGCAGGCGTTCGGCTCGACGTGGAAAGGCGAGCGCATCGGCAAGCTGGGCGACATGGTCTCGTTCAGCTTCCACGCGAACAAGAACCTGACCTCGATCGAAGGCGGCGCGCTGGTGCTGAACAACGAGGAAGAAGCGATCCTCGCGCAGAAATACCGGCTGCAAGGCATCACGCGCACCGGTTTCGACGGTATGGACTGCGACGTGCTGGGCGGCAAGTACAACCTGACGGATGTCGCCGCGCGTGTCGGCCTCGGCCAGTTGCCGCATCTGGAGCGCTTCCTCGCGCAGCGCAGAAAGCTCGTGCGCGCGTATTTCGCGGGTCTGGAAGGCGGCGCGGCGCTGAAACTGGGAGTCGGCCTGCCGTTTGCTGACCATGAAAACAGCAACTGGCACATGTTCCAGATCACGCTGCCGCTCGACAAACTGTCGATCGACCGCGCCGGCTTCATGGGTCAATTGAAAGAACGCGGCATCGGTTCGGGCGTGCACTACCCGGCGATCCACCTGTTCTCGCTGTACCGCGCGCGCGGCTTCAAGGAAGGCATGTTCCCGCATGCGGAGAAGTTCGGCGCGACCAACGTCACGCTGCCGCTCTTCACGTTGATGAACGAAGGCGACGTGGAGCGGGTGTGCCGCGCGGTCAATGAAATTTGCGAACAATACGGAAAATAAGCGGAAATGATTTATTCGGAACATCGCGCTGCCGCACCGGAAGTGTCGGTCATCGTCCCGGTGTACAACGAGGAAGCCGGTCTGGCTGCACTGTTCGCGCGCCTGTATCCGGCGCTCGACGCCCTCGGCACCGGTTATGAAGTGATCTTTATCAACGACGGCAGCCGCGACAAATCCGCCGCCCTGCTCGCCGAACAGTTCCGCGCGCGTCCCGACACGACCCGCGTGATTCTGCTGAACGGCAACTACGGCCAGCACATGGCGATTCTGGCGGGCTTCGAGCAATCGCGCGGCGAGATCGTCATCACGCTCGACGCCGACCTGCAGAATCCGCCGGAAGAAATCAGCAAGCTGGTCAACAAGATGCGCGAAGGCTACGACTATGTCGGCACGATTCGCCTGCAACGCCAGGACAGCCTGTGGCGCCGCAAGGCGTCGCGCGCGATGAACCGGCTGCGCGAGCGCATCACCCGCATCAAGATGACCGACCAGGGCTGCATGCTGCGCGCATACAGCCGGCACATCATCGACACGATCAATCGCTGCGGCGAAATCAACACGTTCATCCCGGCGCTCGCCTACACCTTCGCGCAGAATCCGGTCGAAATCGAGGTCGCGCACGAGGAGCGTTTTGCCGGCGAATCGAAGTACTCGCTGTATTCGCTGATCCGCCTGAACTTCGATCTCGTGACCGGCTTCTCGGTCGTGCCGCTGCAATGGCTGTCGTTCATCGGCGTGATCCTGTCGCTCGGCTCCGCGGCGCTGTTCGTGCTGCTGCTGATTCGGCGCTTCATCATCGGCGCGGAAGTGCAAGGTGTGTTCACGCTGTTCGCTATCACCTTCTTCCTGCTCGGCGTGATCATCTTCGCGCTCGGCCTGCTCGGCGAATATATCGGCCGGATCTATCAGCAGGTGCGCGCGCGTCCGCGCTACCTCGTGCAGACCATTCTCGAACAGCGCGACGGCACGACCGTGACCGAAGCGCCGCGCCAGGCCGTCGTGCAGGCCGTGCAGGCCGCGCCGCTCCTCGATCAGGGCCCGAATCCATGAAGCCACGCGCTGTCGTATTCGCGTATCACAACGTCGGCGTGCGCTGCCTGCAGGTGCTGCTCGCGCGCGGCGTGGACGTGGCGCTCGTTGTCACGCACGAAGACAGCCCGACCGAAAACATCTGGTTCGGCAGCGTCGCCTCGGTCGCGGCCGAGCACGGCATTCCGGTCGTCACGCCGAACGATCCGAAGAGCCCCGAACTGCGCGCCGCGGTGAGCGCCGCGCATCCGGACTTCATCTTCTCGTTCTACTACCGTCACATGCTGCCGGTCGACGTGCTGGCGCTCGCCGCACGGGGCGCTTACAACATGCACGGCTCGCTGCTGCCGAAATACCGTGGCCGTGTGCCGACCAACTGGGCGGTGATTCACGGCGAAACGGAAACCGGCGCGACGCTGCACGAAATGGCCGCCAAGCCGGACGCGGGCGCGATCCTCGCGCAAACGCCGGTGCCGATCCTGCCCGACGACACCGCCGCGCAAGTGTTCGACAAGGTCACGGTGGCCGCCGAGCAAACGCTGTGGCGCGTGCTGCCGTCCCTGCTGGCGGGCGAGGCGCCGCGTCTGCCGAACGATCTCGCGCACGGCAGCTACTACGGCGGACGCAAGCCGGAAGACGGCCGCATCGACTGGACGCAATCGGCGCAGCAGGTCTACAACCTGATCCGCGCGGTCGCGCCGCCCTATCCCGGCGCTTTTACGGACCTCGGCGAGCGGCGTTTCATCGTCACGCGCGCGCGGCTGGCCGCGCCCGGCGCGCTTCGTTCGGATTTGCCCCCGGGCCTGCACGTAAGCGATAATGCCGTTTTCGCGATATGCGGCGACGGCCGCGCGATCGCCATCCACGAATTGCGGCACCAGCACGACGGCAGCGAGGCTGTCGTCACTCCGGCCGAATTTGCCCAGCTCATCCAAACTCCCCGTCATCAATGAAAAAAGTCCTGATTCTGGGTGTGAACGGCTTCATCGGCCATCACCTGTCCAAGCGCATTCTCGAAACGACCGACTGGGAAGTGTTCGGGATGGACATGCAGACCGAACGTCTGGGCGACCTCATCAATCATGAACGGATGCACTTCTTCGAAGGCGACATTACGATCAACAAGGAGTGGGTCGAATATCACGTCAAGAAGTGCGATGTGATCCTGCCGCTGGTCGCGATCGCCACGCCCGCCACGTACGTGAAGCAGCCGCTGCGCGTGTTCGAACTGGATTTCGAGGCGAACCTGCCGATCGTGCGTTCGGCCGTCAAGTACGGCAAGCACCTCGTGTTTCCGTCCACCTCCGAGGTCTACGGCATGTGCACGGACGAGCAGTTCGATCCGGAAGAATCGCAACTGACGTACGGCCCGATCAACAAGCCGCGCTGGATCTACGCCTGCTCCAAGCAGTTGATGGACCGCGTGATCTGGGGTTACGGCATGGAAGGCCTGAACTTCACGCTGTTCCGTCCGTTCAACTGGATCGGCCCGGGCCTCGACTCGATCTACACGCCGAAGGAAGGCAGCTCGCGCGTGGTCACGCAGTTCCTCGGCCATATCGTGCGCGGCGAGAACATCAGCCTCGTGGACGGCGGCGCGCAAAAGCGTGCGTTCACGGATATCGACGACGGCATCGGCGCGCTGATGAAGATCATCGAGAACAAGGACGGCATCGCCACGGGCAAGATCTACAACATCGGCAACCCGACCAACAATTTCTCGGTGCGTGAACTCGCGCACAAGATGCTGACGCTCGCCGCCGAATTCCCGGAATACGCGGAAACGGCCAAGCAGGTGCAACTGGTCGAAACCTCGTCGGGCGCGTACTACGGCGCGGGCTATCAGGACGTGCAGAACCGCGTGCCGAAGATCGACAACACGATGCAGGAACTCGACTGGGCACCGAAGTCGACCTTCGACGAAGCACTGCGCAAGATTTTCGAAGCGTATCGCGGCCACGTCGGCGAAGCGCGCGCGCTCGTCGAACAGCAATAAGGGCTGATCCTTGGCTCGCATCGTCCTGAAGATCGACGTCGACACGCTGCGCGGCACCCGCGAAGGCGTGCCGAACCTCGCACGCATTTTCGACCGCTTCAAGGCGCGCGCCACCTTCCTCTTCAGCCTCGGGCCCGACCACACCGGTTGGGCAATGCGCCGCGTGCTGCGGCCGGGCTTTCTGAAGAAAGTGTCGCGCACTTCGGTGGTCGAACACTACGGGGTCAAGCAGTTGATGTACGGCGTGCTGCTGCCCGGTCCGGACATCGGCGCCAAGGCCTCGGCGGAGATGCGCGCGATCCATGAAGCCGGCTTCGAATGCGGCATTCATACGTGGGATCACGTCTACTGGCAGGACAACGTGCGCACGAAAGATCGCGCATGGACGGCGGCGCAGATGCAGCAAAGCCACGACCGTTTTGTCGAGGTGTTCGGCGCGCCGCCGGTCACCCATGGCGCGGCGGGCTGGCAAATGAACGGCCATGCGTTCGAACAGATCGACGCCTGGGGCATGCACTACGCGTCCGACGGACGGGGCCACTCGCCGTATCTGCCGGTGCTCGACGGCCGTACGCTCTCGCATGTGCAGATGCCCACCACGCTGCCCACGCTCGACGAAGTGCTCGGCGTGGACGGTGTCGAAGCGCACAACGTCGCCGCATGGATGTTGAAGCACACGGAAAACAATCCGCACGACCAGGTGT
Source organism: Paraburkholderia aromaticivorans (assembly GCF_012689525.1). Classification (NCBI taxonomy): domain Bacteria; kingdom Pseudomonadati; phylum Pseudomonadota; class Betaproteobacteria; order Burkholderiales; family Burkholderiaceae; genus Paraburkholderia; species Paraburkholderia aromaticivorans. The sequence goes on along the minus strand of NZ_CP051516.1, from coordinate 1,918,822 downwards.
TCACGCTGCACGCGGAACTCGAAGGGCAAAAGCTCGCGCCGATCTTCGAGCAGCTTCTGGAAGGCTGGCGCGCGCAAGGCCACACCTTCGCGACGATGGGTGATTACTACGCGACGCTAGACCGCAGCACGCTGCCATCGTACCCTGTTACATGGGGCGAAATTCCAGGGCGCTCCGGCGAGTTGATTGTCCAGCCCTGACTGGTCGATCCGCAGCCGGCCCTGACAGACCCGCCGCCGCGCGAGAGCATGCCGCGCGCCGGCCGCCCCTCCCCCAAGTCTCGATGCCAGGCCGACGCCGCCGCACTCATCCGGCGCAGGCCATCACAACCGGAGAACCTCGTGCCCATTGCAGTCGACCAACCCATCCCCGACTTCACCGCCCCCGCTACCGGTGGCGAGATCACGCTGTCCAAGCTGCGGGGCAAGAAGGTGGTGCTGTATTTTTATCCGAAGGACAACACGCCGGGCTGCACGACCGAAGGTCTGCAGTTCCGCGATCTGTATCCGAAGTTCAAGAAGGCCGGCGCGGAAATCCTCGGCGTGTCGCGCGACAGCCTGCGCTCGCATGACAACTTCAAGGCAAAGCTCGAATTGCCCTTCCCGTTGATCTCGGATCCCGAGGAAACGCTGTGCGCGCTCTTCAACGTCATCAAAATGAAGAAAATGTATGGCAAAGAAGTACGGGGGATTGAACGCTCCACGTTCCTCATCGACGCTGAAGGCGTGCTCCGCCAGGAGTGGCGCGGCGTGAAAGTGCCGGGCCACGTCGACGATATTCTGGAGGCTGTACAAGCGCTTTGAGGCGCGTTATATTGGGTTGCAATGAGTGCCTGTACACCCCAAATTTTTGCCGCTGCGCCAGACTTGACGGCCGCTTCCCGTTTCCTGGGTTCCGTCGGAGTCGCGAGGTGCAACGCGAGCACTGTAGGCGAGCCGCTTGCCCCGTACGCCGGGGCGGCGGCTTTTTTAATTGCGCGCAGCCGTTCGTTCACTCGGCCACGCGCATCCGTTAAGGAGCCGATCGAAGACCAGGCGAACCGGCATCTCTAGACCGAATGCGCGCCTCCGGGCGCAATCTGCGTGCGCACTCACTGGCACCGGCAGAATGCGACAGGCGGCGCACGATATGTGACCCGATTAATTCGAGGGAAACCATGCCTTTGCCTACCCCCCCCAGCAAGCTCGGCAATCTCCTGCCGCCTGACGAATACAAGGCCAAAGCCGCCAGCCCGGCGCGCTCCGCCGCGAAGAAGCAGGCTGTCGAAGGGGAATCCGCAGAGTCGGCCGATTACGGCCGCGCGAACGTCGCCACGCCGATGGCGCACGCCGCCAATGCCGCGACCACCTTGCGGCCTGTGCCGGCATCGTCGGCTGCCGCAGTTGCGTCCGCATCCGCTGAACAAGCTGCTCCGGCGCGTGGTCGCAAAACGAAGCAGACCGCCGCACTGCTGCAACCGGTTCCCGCTAGCCGTCCGCAAGCCGAGCCGGCTGCGCAGCCTGTCGTCGCCCGCGCGCCGAGCGCGAAGCAGGCTGAAGCAAGCACGCCCACGGCTGCCGCGCCGAGCACGCGTGGCACCACCAAGAAACGCGGCGCGGGCACCGAGCCGGTTGAAATCCAGAAGCTCTTCGTGCTCGACACGAACGTGCTGATGCACGACCCGAGCTGCCTGTTCCGTTTCGAGGAACACGACGTCTATCTGCCGATGATGACGTTGGAGGAACTCGACAACCACAAGAAAGGCATGTCGGAAGTCGCGCGCAACGCTCGCCAGGTGAGCCGCACGCTCGACGCGCTGGTGGCGAACGCCGGCAACATATCCGACGGCATTTCGCTGGCCCGTCTGGGCAGCCGCGAGGCTTCCGGGCGTCTGTACTTCCAGACCACGCTCAACGCCATCGAGCCGGTGGAAGGCCTGCCGGAAGGCAAGGCCGATAACCAGATCCTCGGCGTGGTGCGCGCGTTGCAGCGCGACCGGATGGATCGCCAGGTCGTGCTGGTGTCGAAAGACATCAACATGCGCATCAAGGCGCATGCGCTCAGCCTGCCCGCTGAAGACTACTTCAACGACCAGGTGCTCGAAGACAGCGATCTGCTGTATTCCGGCATCCGCGCGCTGCCGCAGGATTTCTGGACCAAGCACGCAAAGGGCATGGAGAGCTGGCAGGACACCAAGACCGGTACGACGTACTACCGTGTCACAGGTCCGCTGTGCGCCTCGATGCTGGTCAACGAGTTCGTCTATCTCGAGCCGCAAAACGGCGAGCCGGCGTTTCACGCGCTGGTGCGCGAGCTGAACGGCAAGACGGCGCTGCTGCAAACCTTGCGCGACTACGGCCACCACAAGAACAACGTGTGGGGCATCACGGCGCGCAACCGCGAGCAGAACTTCGCGCTGAACCTGTTGATGAATCCGGAGATCGACTTCGTCACGCTGCTGGGTCAGGCCGGCACCGGCAAGACGCTGGTCGCGCTCGCCGCCGGCCTCGCACAGGTGCTGGACGACAAGCGCTACAACGAGATCATCGTGACGCGCGCGACGGTGCCGGTCGGCGAAGACATCGGCTTCCTGCCGGGTACGGAAGAGGAAAAAATGCAGCCGTGGATGGGTGCATTCGATGACAACCTCGAAGTCCTGCAGAAAACCGACGACGCAGCCGGCGAATGGGGCCGCGCCGCGACGCAGGAACTGATTCGCTCGCGCCTGAAGGTCAAGAGCATGAACTTCATGCGTGGCCGCACGTTCGTGGACAAGTATCTGATTATCGACGAAGCGCAAAACCTGACGCCGAAGCAGATGAAGACGCTGGTCACGCGCGCGGGTCCCGGTACGAAGATCATCTGCTTGGGCAACATCGCGCAGATCGATACGCCTTATCTGACGGAAGGCAGTTCGGGCCTGACGTACGTGGTCGATCGCTTCAAGGGTTGGGCGCACAGCGGACATGTGACGCTGGCGCGTGGCGAGCGTTCGCGCCTTGCCGACTACGCGTCGGAAATTCTTTAAGTTTCAGTTAGCTAGCTTTAAGCAAAAGCCGCGTCCGGAGTAGTCCGGACGCGGCTTTTTTCTTGGCCGCGCGTTCCCGCCGGGCAACACTTAGCGCACGAACTTCAAGTAATTTGTCAAGAATTCTTGCCGGAGGAAGGGCCCAAGGGCTACCATCCCGACATCGTTCGCCGTTAAATGGGCTTTTACCGCTCTCCTCGTCTTCATGCGCCGACTCGCCTTTTCGCTGCTGACCGTTCTGCTGCTCGCCGCCTGTGCCGGCACACCGCAGAAGACGTCGTCGCGCTCGGGCAGTTCGGTCGTGGTGGCGAACGGCGCTTATCATGCTCCGCCGCCCGGCTTCCCGAATTTCGTCGATCACAGCATCGGCCGCGAAGAAATCTCGATTCAGGCGATGAGTCTCGTCGGCATTCCATATCGTTGGGGCGGGAATACGCCGGATAGTGGCTTCGATTGCAGCGGACTGGTTCGCTATGTGGTTTCGCGTGCGGCGTCCGTGAATCTGCCGCGCACGACGGCGGACATGAGCGGGCGCGGCGAATCGATCGAACCGGAAGAGATCGCGCCGGGCGACCTGATTTTCTTTAATACGACGGGGCGCGCGCATTCGCACGTCGGCATTTATGTGGGCAAGCTGCGCTTCGTCAACGCGCCGTCGACCGGCGGCACGGTGCGGCTCGACTATCTGACCAATCCGTATTGGGCCAAGCGTTTCGACGGGATCCGCCGCGTGGCCGGGCCGGCCGCGACACCGGCGCCGTTCGATACGCCGAGCTATCAGGCGGCGACGCCGCAGCCTGAACGCGTCGCGCCGGTGGCGCAGACGGCGGCGCCAACGTATGCGGGGGTGGCGGGTGCCGCGGGGACGGCAGGTGCGCCGGCGTATGCAGGTAAGGCGGCGACCGTGGCGCCGACGTCGGCGAAGACAGCTACACAGCCGCCGGTTTATGCCGCAGGCGCGCTGCAACCCCAATCGCAATCGCAACAGACAGCCCGCGTCGTGGCGACACCACGCTCGCCGTTGACCACTGAGGCGCAACCGACAACGACCGCGGCGACGCCGCAAACCGATCCGTTCGAACCACCACCGCCGGGCCTGAGCGCGGCGCAGATGCAGGCGCGTGCGGCAGGCGCGGTGTCGCCGACGCCGGTTCCGGCCGCTCAAGCCAGCGCCTATGACGCCAACGCCGGCGCACCCGCTCAACAACAGTCGGCCGCTTCACGCACGGCTCCGCCGATGGCGACCTCCCGCGCGCCCGATCCAATCGACGCCGCCGCCGAGGCGTTCGAGCCACCGCCGCCCGCGTCCGTTGCCGCGCGTCAAGCTCGGCAGGCGCAGCAAGCCGATGAGAATGGCAGCGTGCAGATCATGCGGGCTTCGACAGGCTCGCGCGGCATGCCGGCCCCCACGCAAACCAACGACGACCCGATCGCCCGCTTCGCCAACGGCAATTTCTGACGCCGCGACGCCGGCCTGACCGTCGACGCGTCCCGGATCAGCACGCCAACAGCCTCGGAGCACCCTGGCTCGGCGTCATGCTTCGCGGCCCAGGCCGGCCATAACCGCACGCGCCGGACACCAACACCCAGCCGCTCGCTATCCTGCGCCTGACCACTAACCCACACACCACAGCGACGCCGCCGATCTGCTATCGTCATCGATATTCTTCCGACAGCGGGTGATGACGATGGATCTCGGGCTTAAAGACAAGGTGGTGTTGATCACGGGCGGCAGCAAGGGAATCGGGTTCGCGTGCGCCCGGGCGTTTGCGCTCGAGGGCGCGAAAGTCGCGATCGTGTCGCGCGATCCCGCCAACCTCGCGCGTGCTTACGAGCAGTTGAAGCAGGAAGGCCTGCATGTACACCGGACCCGAGCCGATCTGCATGAACCGCACAGCGCCGCCGACATCGTCGAAGAAGTCAGCACCGCGGTCGGCCCGATCGACATACTGATCAACAGCGCCGGCGCCGCGCGCCGCTACGACCCGGAAACGCTCGACGCCGACGCGTTCCGCGCCACCATGGAAGCGAAATACTTCCCCTACATCTATCCCCAACAGGAAGTGCTGCGCCGTATGGCCGAGCGCGCCAAGGCCAGCAGCGGCGGCGAGCCCGGCACGATCGTCAACATCATCGGCATGGGTGGCAAGATAGCGAGCGATATCCATATTGCTGGCGGCGCCGCGAACGCCGCGCTGATGCTCGCCACCGTCGGCCTCGCCCACTATTACGCGCGCTATGGCATCCGCATCAACGCGATCAACCCTGGCTCGACGCTGACCGAGCGTGTCGAGGAAGCGGTCAAGCTCGAAGCGACGCAGCAAGGCATCGAGAGCGCGGAAGCGCTCGCGCGCGGGCAGGCCAAAGTGCCGCTCGGACGCTATGCCAAACCGGAGGAAATCGCCGACGTCGCGCTGTTCCTGGCGAGCCGCCGCGCGAGCTATGTGACGGGCGCAATCGTCCCGATGGATGGAGGCAGCGCGCCGCTGATCTAGACGGCGCGCTTCGAACCCAGACAGTTTGATAGCGCGGCAGGCAGCGCCGCCGCGCGCTTTACAGGAAACGGTGGCCGAGCCACCAGGCAGCGCCGGAGAGCGCGGCGGAAGCCGGGATCGTCAGAATCCAGGCCCACACAATGTTACCGGCCACGCCCCAACGCACCGCACTCAGCTTCTGCGTCGCGCCGACACCGACGATCGCGCCGGTAATCGTGTGCGTGGTGGACACCGGAATGCCGAGCCACGAGGCGGTAAACAGCGTGATCGCGCCACCCGACTCCGCGCAAAAACCACCGACCGGCTTGAGCTTGGTGATCTTCTGGCCCATCGTGCGGACAATGCGCCAGCCGCCGAACAGCGTGCCGACACCCATGGAGAGATAGCAGCCGCCGATCACCCACAGCGGCGGCGCATCCGCGAAAGACGACGCATAGCCGGTCGCAATCAGCAGCATCCAGATAATGCCGATGGTCTTCTGCGCGTCGTTGCCGCCGTGGCCGAGGCTATACAAGCCCGCCGACACCAGTTGCAGGCGCCGGAAACGCCGGTCGACCTTGCTCGGCGGCGTGCGGAAGTAGATCCACGACACCGCCAGCATGAAGAACGAGCCGAGCACGAAGCCAAGCAGCGGCGAAATGAAGATGAAGGCCACCGTCTTCATCAGGCCGTCGAAATTGAGCGAGCCCCAGCCCGACTTGGCGAGCGCCGCGCCCACCAGGCCGCCGATCAGCGCATGCGAGGAGCTCGACGGAATGCCGTAATGCCAAGTGATGATATTCCAGCCGATTGCGCCGACCAGCGCGCCAAAAATCACGTAATGGTCGACGATGTTCGGGTCGATTGTGCCCTTGCCGACGGTTGAGGCCACTTTCAGGTGGAACACAAAATACGCGATGACGTTGAAGGCCGCCGCGAAAGCCACCGCCTGCTGCGGCTTCAGCACGCCGGTCGAGACGACCGTGGCGATCGAATTCGCCGCGTCGTGGAAGCCGTTCATGAAGTCGAAAATCAGCGCGACGGCGACCAGGCCGGCGACGACCCAGATTGAGAGTTGTATCGATTGCATTATGCGTTTTCCAGCACGATGCCTTCGATGATGTTCGCTACATCTTCACACTTGTCCGTGATCGTTTCGAGCAATTCGTAGATCGCTTTGAGCTTGATCAGGGTCTTGACGTTGTCTTCTTCGCGGAACAGTTTCGACATGGCCGAGCGCAGCACACGGTCGGCTTCCGATTCCAGACGGTCGATGTCCTCGCAGGCCTTCAGGATCTGGCTCGCCTGCTTCATGTCGGACAGCAGGCTCACGGCGAACTGCACACGCTCGGAGGTTGCCGTGCAGATGTGCGCCAATTGGCTCGCCTCGGAGGTCACGGCCTGCACGTCGTACAGCGAAATGGCGGTGGCGACGTCTTCCATCAGGTCGAGGATGTCGTCCATCGTGGTGATCAGCTTGTGGATCTCGTCACGGTCGAGCGGCGTGATGAACGTCTTGTGCAGCAGGTCGATGGTTTCGTGCGTGAGCTTGTCAGCGGCCTTCTCGGCTTTCTGCACGTTTTGCTTGTGGGTCTCGGCGTCCTGCAGGTTGTCGATCAGCAGCTCGAGTTCGCGGCTTGCCGAGACGATGCACGTTGCGTGTGCATTGAAAATTTCAAAGAACTTGCCCTCGGTGGGCATGAATCGACCGAACATAAATGCCTTTTTTCTCATTAGAATCAAGCACTTAGTTATTGCCTAGAATGCTTGTACTAAATCGGGACGAAAAATAATTTGCCCGGTGTTGCGCGGTCGCGACAATGTGACCGGACGATGACAGTCGCGATTCTATCGGAAATGGTCCCGCTCGACGTCCCTCCCTGCCTGTCAGCTGAATCCCTAGGGTCATTGAAACTCCGTACGCGCCGACTCCGTTCGGACATTTCGGTGCGCACTACGGTTCTTCGACGCCAAAGTCATTGGCTGGCATGCCTCTACATCATTCCGCCGCCCCCCCGCTATAGGGCGCTGAACCGCTACGTGGGTCGGTCGAATGGTCTATGTTTCGGCGGTCCGGAGCTTTTCGAATTCGCACTGTCAATCAGACTTGACCTATTCTGAATTGAGATGCTCTAGAGGTCACACGTTACGTAAGTTGCGCGGGGAGAGGACGATGGCCGAAGACACAGGAACGCCCGCCCGGGGCAACTCATCAAACAATGCAAGCGACCACTGGATTGTTGCCCTTGTAAAGCTGCTGCTCGGCAGTCTGTTTGGTCGGCTGCTAATAGTCGTGATTGTCGTTTATTACATTTTCGCTACGTTGGGACAGGCGTTCTTGCCATTTAAGGTTTCTTGGTATGGCGGGTGGTTCCCCGTAATGACCTACTCAGCCGACAGCAGCGCGCCGATCTCTCATCAAACTGTCGCGCCCGCTGAGGCCGCTCCGCCTAATCCATGCTCTGGCCCAAAAGAAGATCAACCAATCGTTTGCCGATAATGAAAAAATTGCAACGGAATATCTACGTTCTCGTTTTGGCGACTGTCACATCAATCCCTGCGCTTGCAGACTGCCGATCAGTGCTCTTGGACAATGATAAAGCGGCCGACGTACGACAAAACTTACAATGCCTTGCTAACCAAGTTTCTGACCTGAGGAATCAACTGACCACTGCGCAGGCTGCGTTGCAGGCCTTGCAGACAGAGATGAGCGAGGGTCCTCACGTCATTTTTGGTATGCATCCACAACGCTTCCCCAATCCGGGGGTCTGCCAAACTTGGGCAGTAGGCTACTTAAACAACAATGGGTTCGCTGATGTAACTCCATTTGGTCAAGCCGGGGCAGTCGGGAAAAAACCTCCTACCAAGGCGGTTTTACTGTGCACTCCGACAGGCGAGTTAGCACTTTATCTAACAGGGCCGGATAATGCAGTTCTCTTGAACCTGCAAGGTGTTTTTGATGCTGCATTTGCACAGAGCTTTCATTAGCCTGATTCAAACGCGGCCCACCTACGACATTGCGCCGTCAGGAGCAAGACAGTGGCACAACTATCGTTTTGACATCTTCACACGCAAATTGGATTTGTCTAGTTCTACAATTGCTGCCTCTGCCCTAATACGCCAATCCTCATAACCACTTCCCTGCCGCCCGCCATCACTGAGACGGCGGTCCAGTTCGGCGAGATAGCCTCGCATCAGTTCGGCGCGGTGCCAATCGTCAACTTCCTGATTTAACTGCTCAAGCTCAAGATACTCATCAAGGATTCGCCTCCGCTCATCTGCACGCCGCTTCTCCAATTCGGGGTTCTTTCGTCGCTTGGGACGCTCCTGCTTCAACAAATCCGCCCGAGTGATTGAGCTACGCTGCCCTCTTGCAAGCGGCAGTAGCGACGGGCGCGGGTCGCGCGGATGCCCCTTCCAAAGATGAACCCAGTAGGCCTGCGGTGGACGTGGTATGCCCAGCTTGATACACGCCCACCTCACTGTTTCGCGTGAAATGCCTAGATTCTCGCCAACTTCTGCCATCGGAACGCGCCACACTTCGTCGTACAGCCATTGCCGCTTTACGTCATTGGCTTTAGTCATCGCACCTTCCTAGATTGATGCTTGTATACCGCGCCCAATCCGGATATTGTGTCGCGGCAACGCTACCAACTACAACGCATTCGGGGGATCACATGAACACGGAGCAGACGCAAGCCGAGATTTACGCAGCGCGCATGAACAAGCAGCACGAACAGAAGCTCAAGGCAAAAAAAACAGCAACGGTAATCGTGCTCATTGGCTTCCTGTTCGTTGGCGGATGCATTGCAGTCATCTCAAACCAGCCTGATACGCCAACTGCATCGCCCCAAAGTGTCGCCACGGCCCCGCCTGATGCTACGCCCGCGCCAGTATCTTCTCCCGTCATTGAAGCGCCTGCAAAGCCGCTCACGCGCAACCAGCAAGATGACGAAGCGGTGCAAGGGTTGGTCGGAGACATGAATCCAAACGATGCGCACGATCGAACGGCATGCTCGCTTCTGGCTGTTGGCTCCGTCGCAATGAAAGAATCGCTATCGTCAAACACGGATGAAGATGATTTCGTCGCAATGGCAGTCACTGCAAACTCAGGCGCATCGCCTGATGTCATGCGCAGCGTTGGCGCAGCGGCGCGTGACATATTCGAGAATGACGACATTCGTCACATGTCGTCAAAACGCATGAAGGCAGCGGTTCTGCGCGTGTGCATGGGTAGAGATTTGGCGCACGGCGTGGCAGGCTAAACCGCGTTTGCTTCGCGTTCATAAGGCCGCTGCTGATTGTAGAGACTGTAGAGACGCAAAAAAGCCCGCTCGATGGCGGGCCTTGTCACGCGTGCTGCGGTACTTCAGGCGGTAGCGGCATCCTTAACCGCTGCGCGCATCGCCTCCATCAATGCGGCGCGTTCTTCCGGCTTGAACATCGTCAGCGTTACTGCGAAGTCTTGTTCTGTCATGGCGGCGATGTTTGCTTGTTGTTCGTTCATTTTTCTACGGTCCAGTCATTGATGTGATGCCGGGAACCCCGTTCCGGCGCGGTCCTGCAAATTCGTTACTGCACGACGACAACGGGGCGCGGGGCCATCATCGGGGACAAGCCAGCGGCTTCGCGGTCGGCGCTGTACGCTTCCCGCTCCGCGTCGCACGGTCCCGCCTTCGCCATCAAGCACGCTTTGTAGGCGTCGCGGGATTTCGCCATAGTCAGGCGCGTTTCGAGGGGCGAGCCGGCGCAACCGGCAAGCGTGGCAACAGTCAGCAGAAGTGCGATAGTGGTTTTCATGTATTCAGTGCAGTTAGGTAAATTGGCGGCTGGTGCGTCGCCCGCACTGCGCGCCCTGATTATCAATCGGTCGCGCGGCACTCTAAGCCGCGAAAACCGGGTGAAAAACGGCCTATTTGGCCGGATGCGAACGTGATACACCCTCCGGTAGGCCAGCAATCGCCGCCCAAGCATTTGCCCACTTAGCGGCGCGCATCTTGTCTGCCGCCGAAGTCGCCAGAATCAAGCGATCAACAGCGGCGCTAATACGACGCAGCGCGTACGGCTTGCGCCGGTTGGCGTCTTTTTGCATGGTCATTCCCTCATGTGCGCGTATCCGGTTCGTTGAGGCTCGCCGTGAGCCAGTGACCGAACTATGAACTATTTTACTCATTTGATCAATACATCATTTACTCATTTCTTCAAACACGGATGTTTTTCCGTACAGCGTTCCGTATGCGACGCTCGAAGCCCTGCCCCGCTTGGTCGTTCGTCGCCCTAAGTAGGCAAATCCGCGTACAGCCGTAAAAAAGCCCCGTCAGTGCGCGGCTAGTGCGGTGCAGTTCCGGCGCTGTTCGTCAGTCGCGCAACGTGGCGATGTACTCGCGCAAAATGTCCGATATGGTGCGGCCTTGGGTAACGGCGTGAATCTTTAACCGCCGGTGTTCTTCTGGCGTCACTTCGAAATTGACTCGCACCATCTTTGCGGGTTCGACTGCCGCACTTGACGGCTTTGCACTGGGTTTCTTCGTGGTCATGGCATGCCCTGCTTCGTTGGTTCTGCGCATCATCGCATCATTTGAGTGTTTGAGCAAAGCAGCGGCGTAGAGCGGCAATTCGCGGGCAACTTTGCGCCCTGCTATGCTGGTTTGGCGCGCAACTTCACGCAGCGCGTCAAACAATGAGGGGCAGCATGCGATACACCAAACAGGAAGCCGCAGAGCGTCAGCTAAACACGTCGATCCGGCTGTTTTTCGAAGGTGATTACCTGTCGTCGCTTACGCTTGCAGGCGCTGCGGAAGAAATTTTCGGGAAGCTGTCATTGCGTGCGGGCTTGCCGGTCGCACTTGATGAAGTTGCAGAATTTCACAGGGGCGATACAGACCCGGCGCTTACAGACAAGCAACATCGAACGTTAATCGCCGACATACTGAACAAGGCGCGCAACCAAGCGAAGCACGCAAACGACCCGCTAGAAACAGAACTTGATGTTAGCGAGTGGGAGCCCGCGTATCTACTCATGCGAGCCGTACCGATGGCTCAAAAGCTAGGCGTAACGGATACGGACGAAATGAAGGCGTTCGCGGTTTGGGTTCAGCAGCATCAAGACGGGCCGCCATAGACCGCGCCTTCGTGGCAGCAATCAGACGAGCCAGAAACGACAAAAGGCGGCGCAACACCCGGTTAAGAGTGCCGCGCCGCCGTTGCTCAATGCCCTCTTTCCCGCCAGGTGATTACGCGGGCAACTGCGCAAAGCGGTGCGGTTGTGTGGACTTGCCCCTGATGGGCGTGTGATCGTTGGTGGACAGAAGGAAAATAGCTTTACGAATCAGGCGCATCGAAGGCGGCAATCATGCCAAACGTCGCCCATCCGTAAAACGGTACTAAAAACCGCGTGCTGGCGCGCAATGTCCTGTGTTCAGCCAGGTATCATTCCGATGCGTGGACGCCTGCCAGCTTCGTATCACGCGCCGGACGATAAGGCTTGCGCAACAGGTCGCGCTTTGCCGCCTCGTAATCGCCCGCGCTCAAGTTCTTAGCGAGGACTTCCAGCCGATTATCCTGACCCGCTACGCTGTCGGTTTCCGGTTGGTCGGCGCGGGCTTCATAGCGGCGTGCTTGCGCCTTGCGGATAGCTTCGCGTTTCAGCGACTCATATTCGATTGCGCTTGCTGCCTTGGTGCGCGCCCGCGCTGCGGCGTTGGCTTCGGCGTTACCGTTCTCAGCGTAGGCGGCTTTAAGACGGGCTTCGAGTGCTGCCTTGTCGGCTTGGCTCATGGTCGGCATAGTGTGTTACTCCAAAGTGTTTTGCGCCCCGTCAGCGGGATTGCTGACAGGTACGCGGGGTATTACTCTTTAGGCGGCGCTCACTGCGGAAACCGGCGTATGGTCAAGGCGAAGGCCGGACGTTTTGCCAATCGCCTTGTACGCGTCTTGAAGTCGTTTTGCTGCCGCGCCAACTTCGCCGCCAATCACGTCGAGCCAAGCCAGCGTTGCGGCCTCAAATTCAACTTCTGCGCTGCGGTTCGATGCGCTCACAGCCGCAACCTGCATGGCGAACGATTGTGTATTCAGGCGCGGGATTTCCACGCGATTCAGGTTTTCGATTTCCGCCTTGTTGGCGTTGATCGCAACCACTTCGGCGCGCAAGCCCGCTTCGAGCGCGTCAAGGTCAGCTTGCGCAGCGCCCCAAGCGCGTTTTTGTGCGTGCTCGTTGCAAATCAGCGTGCAGGTATTGCCCCGCTTCGTGTTGTCGGCTTCGAGTGCCGCAAGGCGTGCATGCGCTTGGGAAACGTCAAAAGCGGCTTGCGATGCGCGTTCGATGGCGTGTTGGGTCGTGGTCATGCTGCTGTGTTCCTGTGTCATGTTGGTTGTGTGCGCCCGCATCGTTTGCAGGGCGCGTGCAGGGTTTGCTTAGGTGAATCAGTGCGTAGGTAGCGGGTCAGTGTGTCAGCGGCTTGGGCGGCGAGTTGTTCAATGACGCCGTTGTCATTCCGGCGTTGGCATGCCGCCCTTCGCCCAATCCGGAGCGGCAGCATAGAAAGCCGCATAACGAGAATCTGAGGTCGTCATCTCTTCTTGCGTCGGCCACGTTTCGCGGGCTTGCTCCCAATTCGACCAGCCGACCACAGTCGCCTCGATCGCATCTGAGTACATTAGCCAAATCGTTTGCATATCAGAACTCGTATTGGTTGACGGTTGCGCCCAGGGTCACAGTGCCCGATCCGCTGCCGGTGTAGTACGCACGTTGCGCGGTGACGATTCGGAGCCGTTCGAATGGCACTGCAATCGATCCAGAACCCGAGATGGTTTGAGCCAAGATTTTCGCGCCCCCGCCCGCAGATGTGGCGTAAAGACTGAGCGCGATGTTGCCAGCCGCGCTAGCGCCCGGCTGCATGAAGCCAGAGCAGAAGCGCGCGTTCAGCGGGACAGCCAAATTGTTGACTATCGTCGGCGTGCCCGCCGTGGTCGATGTGCTAAACATCGCTACGCCCAGCATGGACACCGTGCGGTCCTGCTGATTCAGAATGACGAACTGACCGCTCGCATTCGTCGGCACGACCGACACCAGCGCCGACGCGGCGTAGCCAGCAGGCATGTTTGCGCCGCCATACACTTCCGGCTGAACTGCGCTTGTCGCGTTGGTAGCCAGAAGCGCGCTTGCGCCAGTCGCGGGGCTGTAGATCGCGTACAGAGCGACGAAGCCAGATGCGGGCGGCGTGCCCGTATCCATGCCGCCTGCGCCAGTCGTGGCGAGGTTGATCGTCTTGTTGAAGTTCGGAATGCAGTAGCGCAATCCGCCCAACGCGCTTTCGACAATGATTTCATCAGCGGTCGCGGTGGCCGAAGCACTCGCAGCCGAGACGTTCATTGCGAGGTTGCGCACTTGGCCCACAACACCCGAAACCTGCCCGAACTGAACCGCTTGCCCGCTAGAAACGGCAGCGCCGACCTGCACCGATGCGCCGGTACACTCCAACACAACATAGCTGTTCAGCGTCGCATTCCAGTCGATCAGTGCCCAGCCGTTTGCGACAAGTTCGTTACCTTGCAGCGGCGAATGAGCGCCACCAACCAGCGGGTAAGCGGTGCCCGTCGCATTGAGCGTTGATGCGCCCGTATTGGTCGTCTTTACCTTCATCCAGAACGGCGCACCAGCTACAGGAGCGCCGAGCGGGGGCGAGAACGTCAGGGCGTACGCGTTGGCGGTCCCGGTATCGCTCGCAGTCGAGGTAGTCGCGGTTTGGATCGCGGCCAGAAGGCTAGACGGCAACGTTGGGGCGCTCGATACCTTCGTGATGTTCCCGGCTGTTACGGTCGTTTGCCCATAGGCAACCGTGACCACATAAAGCGCCGTTTGACCCGCTGGCGTTGCTGGGGTTGTCTGCGTTCCGGTCGTCGCAGCAATGCCCGCCGTAAGCGTCAGCGAAACCGTGTTTTGGCGGGTCGTCGTGTTAGGCGCACCCAAGCCACCCGGACCACTCCACGCCTGTTGCGGGTTGCTCGCGTTGTAATACGGCAGCACGACCGCGTTAATGTCGGCTTCGAGGAACGCCGCCGAAATTAGGTAGTTGACAGAAAATCCATTGGTCGCGGGGGCGGGCGTTGCGAGGTTGACGGCAGTCGCTAGAATGCCTTGCTTCATCGTCTGCTGTGCCGTGTTCAACGGCAGCGAGCTATACGCGGTGTTGTCGATATTCTGTTGCGAATAGACGCCACCCGGATTCACGGTAACGTTGAGCGTTGCCGGGATTGTCGGGACGCAACTCAATCCGCTGTAAGTGTTGCCAGTGCCGAAAATGTCGCCAATCAGACCGCCGAGCGCCAACATGATATTGCGGTTTGTGTTCAGCAAGTCCGTTTCAAGCGGGACTTGACCGGGATACACTAGTTGTCGATCCAAAAAAATTCTCCATATTGACCCAGCCTAAGCGCTGCTTTGGCCGGGTTGCAATCACTGTTGTGGGGGATGCGGCTCTTATGAACCGCGTCATTAAAAAAATCAGGCTGCGCCCTCGGCAGGCCCCATTTGCGGGTTGTCGGACGGCAAAGCCTGTTCGCCGGCGAGGTCGGACGAACGCGCGTAGCCGATACCGCCTCCATAAGCGCAGATGCGCAGCAAGTCTATTGAGCGCTCGACGCCATCAAGCTCGGTGGCACTACCGTCGATAGCGCGTTTAATCGGTTCAGTCATTTGGTGTTCCCGTATAAATCGCCCGCATCGTTTGCAGGCGCATGCCTGAGTTGGTTTAAGTGAATCGGTGCGTAGGTAGGCTTGGAAGGCGTCTTGCGGCTTGCTTCGAGCGTCGCGAGCAACGCGGCGCTGCCTTCACGTCTTGAGTGCAACCATGCGGCTAGATCGGATTCAAGGAAGGCGATCCGGGAAGGGCTTAATCGAACTACGGGCGCAAACTCGCCGCGTGCGATTAGCCTGTAAATATTTGTGCGGCAAATACCTGTGCGCTTGACGACTTCGGCCATCGTCAGCAGCCTTGCGGGTTGATCGGTCATGGTTGGCTCAATAAAAAAAGCCCGCCATGTAGCGAGCTTGTGAAGGTGGATGGCGGCACGTGTTTATTCGTGTTCGTTCGTGTCCGCAGCGGGCGAAAAAAAAGGCGCAACACCTATGAAGGTGTGCGCCTAACCCAATGCTACTCAGAATGACAACACTAAAATGCTTTCCGCCCTGCAGCAAATCCGCCGTAAGGTTGAAACGATTTTTGACGGATTTCCACCACTAGCCGAATAGTACTCCTATCTATTCATCCAGTCAAGCGCTCCGACGAACAAAAACTCACGAAAAGCCTATCAAACAAGGCGTTTTATAGCTAAGTCGTTGATTGAGCAACTAAAAATAATTCGCAGGAATTGCACGCATTGTGTCGCCAGCCATCCAGACGCCACCACACGATGCAAGCGCACAGTAAAGATGCGTGAAAGGTCGGAACGATTCGCCGACACGCCGGGAAGGGGCAGTTTTCCGTATAGTTTTTAGTATCTGCCCGCAAAGGCCCGCCCCGCTTGAGTACGGCTTGCGCTGCAAAGGCAAGTATCAAATGTCCGCTACCTACCCAGGTGCTTCCATGTCCTGCCGGTGACTGCGCACCACACGGCGTTATGAGAAACGCCGTATAGCGTTGCCAGCGCCTTCGCGCCGTACCGGCGACTATGCGGTATGTACGCGGCACGGCAAGCCCGCACGATGCGCGCCGTTAGCCGTGCGCGTATGCAACCGGTCCCGGCTTCATTCGTTGATTTCGCCATCGTGCGCCCCGTCACAGAATTGGGTTTTCAGGTCCCGGCTCATCGGGCGAAATGAATGTGTCTGTGCGAGTTATCCCGCCGTCGTCATCGCCGCCAATCTCGCCGCGCTCGATCGCCGCCAGCAACAGCGTTGCACGATCCTTTTCGAGTTGCGCGACGTGCCGCAAAGCCGCGATGATCTTTGTCGAGTAGTCCACGCGCTCATAAACCACTTCGTCACCCGGCCCGTATTCACTAGATTCCCGGTCGTGCCGCTTTTGCAGTTCAAGCCCGCCATGGGCGTTCGATGCTGCGTCGTCGCGTGCGGCCTGCAAGCGGATCAACTCGAAGCGCGCTTGCTCCAATTCCTGATCGATGCCACCAGTCGCCGCACGTACAGCAGGAAGCATGGCGGCTTCGTCGGGCGTGCGGTATTTCGAGTAAATGCCGTGCTTCATGGCATTGCAGTTGCCCAATGGTGCGCCGCCTGCCCCGCCATGTCTGCGGCATCGGTTGCTGTTCGGCACTACTGGCGCGTTGCAGGGATTGCCTGCCCGCGTGTGCGCGCCGCAGCGCTGTTTTTGTCGCGCCCGCGTGCGCCCGTCTTGCGGTCGTTCTACAGGTGGTACACATTTTTCTTTTTCTTCACGTCGATTCATGTCACTCCATCCACACTCGTTCTGCCTCGCGCGCGTCACCTGCGCGTCAGGCGGTCCGTTTTGCAAACAAGCCGCAGAAAAATATTTCCACGGCTCGCATAGTTGTTTTGCTTTGGCTCATGCGAGCAAGCTTTACGCGCTACCGCGCAGCGCGTCGGATTGTTCCGATTTCAGCGCTTTCCGTTGCGCTTTCAGTTCCTCAATCCGCGCGTACAACGCGCTGTGATAAGCATCCGTCAACGCCAACATACGCGGCGTGAAGTGCGCTTCGATGGGTTGCCCCTTGAGTCGTCCGCGCGCCGATTGCAAGTTGTTCAGCGCCTTTTCCAATACCTGTTTCGTGTTCGTCGTCATTTCAATTCCCGTATCCGTATTGAGCCGTTGCGTCGAGAACAAAGCGCCCTAGCGCATTCGACCGTTCGGCGCTTACCTTCATTTCCACTTCCAGTGCTGCGCCGTTCTCCGCTGTTCGCGGCTCGCCCAACAGCGCCTTCAATCGTTTTGTACTGTTCCGCATGGCAAGGCGAAGGCTTCGGTATGCGTGGCCTTCCCACCAATGCGGGGACGGCTCGCAAGGCCGATGAAATTCGCCATGACCTTCCTGTGACGCAGCAACGTACGCAGCATGCGCAGCTTCCGCCGTCGCAAAATATCCAAGGTGGCGACGCTTGCCATCAACACGTATCGATGCCTGAAACTTACCGACGCGCTTGTGATACGTCGCGCCCTTCAATCCGGTAGTGCTGTTCGCCTTGACGGCTTGGTTGGCCCCGTTCTGCACGCTGGTTGCGATCCGCAGATTGGAGCGCCGATTGTCGTAACGCTTGCCGTTTTCGTGGTCCACGCGGCGCGGGTCGTGTTTCGTGAGTCCAAGCACTTCCCGATGCATGCGAACCAGCTTCCGGCCTTCCCATCGGCAAATGTAGCCCTCCCGGTCGTGCCAAGTGTGCGCACTCAGCGATTCAAAGTCTTGCGCGTCAACCAGCGCCAAGCCACCATTCGTTAGATAAATCACTTTCGTTTTCGCGTCGTTCATTTTCGTGCTATTGTTTATCTTGGGTTAATTTGTCTACAGGCCGTACAGCCGCCTTCTGCACTTCGGCCTACACCTGCCTAGCCAGCCGCCCCTACAAAGGCCGCCCAGGTGCCTTCCGTATGCCTAGAAATCGATTCCCACACATCCTTAGGCATACCCGCGCTGTTCGAACACTGGTTTCAGCGACGAATGCACCCGTTCGCCTAACTCCCGCATCGCCAGTCGGACCCGCTCAGCAAGCCGCCACGCCGATGACTGCGAAACGCCATGTTGCTTCGCGATACGGGCCGTCGATTTGCAGTAGGCTTCCCCCGATGACTAGCTCGCGCTCGATCACTGCCCGCAACAGATCCGGGTTCGCCTTCGCCGTCATCAGGTGCGCCGTCAGAATGTCGATTGCCGCCTGACGCGCCTCGCCGTGCCCGTCATACGTTGCGATAACGAACGCGTTACCGATGGCGTCTAGTGCGACTTGGGTCGCCTGAATCACCCACAAAGCCTGTAAAAACCGCTCGCCGGTCGAAAGCTGCTGCGCCGTCGATGCCGTGCTTACTGCGGAGTAGCCAGCGATCCGCACAGCGCCGCGTGTCGCCAGTGCGTGATAGGCATGCTCCAAGGTACGCTGAACGCTCATGCTGCCAACCCCCGCAGCGCTGCACGCGATTTGATTGGCTTGCCCGCATTCTTGCGCGGTTCCTCGCTGAAACTGAACGGCAGCGCGTGGACGTGCGCCTTATCCTTCGGCCAATCGGTCGGCGCTTTTACGCCCGGTTCGCCTGCCGGGTAGGCTGCCAGCGCCGCCAGAAGCCTTTCGTATGGGGCAGTCATTTATGTTTTCCTGTTGATTTTTCGCTACTATCTAGGTAGCATGTGGATATTCGGCACGAGCTATTAATTCAACATCTATATTTTACCGGCGCTTGTTCGCGCTGTCTTAACGCAACACGCAGCAAATCGGCACCGCGTTCGTATTCACTTCGTACACAGGGCGCAAAGCCCCATCCCGCTTAATTGTTCGCTGCCCCCTTACGGCAAATGCCCCTACTTCGCTAGGTGTTCCCCGCACTTCCCTCGCGGGTTCAGTGCGCCAAGCCGTGTTTCATCAACCGCGAGCGCTCAGTGTTTAGATGCTTCACGAACGCCTTTTCCGGGTCGGGGTAAAGGTGCGTGCGTTCTGCGTACCAAACGTTGAAGCGCGTCAGCGAGTCGGCGGGCAGGCCGCTATGCGAATGACGCGACCGCATGTCGTCAGTGAGGAAGCAAACCGCATCAGGCAGAATGACAGGTTCAGCAGCGGCAACCGGTTCGGCAGCAACAGCAGCAACTTCCAGTTCAGCAGAAGCAACGACTTCGGCAGCGTGTTCGGGTTGCTCGATTTCCCGCTTTTCTGCGCTCGCGAAAATAATATTGGTCACTTCAAGGTTGGTGGTCACTTCCTTGGTTACTTCAAAGTTCAGATTCCGAACCATTGGAAGTTCAGATTCCGAACTATCAGCCGTTTGATGGTTCAGATTCCGAACCATCGGCGTTTCCGCATCCGCTAACCGTTTGGGCATTGCCGGGATGCACAAGTCAAAAACATTTGAGCGATTGAAACGGCGCTCGCGGGTAAGCCAACCCAAATCTTCGGCCACCCTCAAGTAACCCATGAAGGCGGTTTTCTTACTGGACGACAAGTGACACAGGCGCTCAATGCCAGGCCATACCTCTTCACCTTCTTTGTTGCGATGGCGGTCTATGGTTATCAGCGCCATCTTTACGCCCATCGGCAAGTCTGAGTCTAGGACCGCGTTGTGAAATGCAAGCACTGTCATGCCTGATGCCCCTCGGGGATTGTCGGGATGAACCCGTAACAGTCGCCATGAAATCGGACGACCTTAAGCCAGCCGCCCCGCTCCGCTGTAGCGATATGCCTGCGAAGCGTCTTTACTGACATACTCGACTCGCGCGCCAAGGTTTCGAGCCTGGCGACTACCAAGCCGTCAACCGCGCCCGCCTCTGGCCCTGCCATCACCATTAGGTGGCCGCTCATGCCGCGCCCCGCGTCTCGATCCACGTCTGTACAGCGGGCACGCTGAACGCGACACGGCGAGCGGACAAGCTGACCTTGGGCACGAACTGCCCGCCCTCGATCAAGCGATGCAGGGTTGTTCTGCCGATACCAAGGACTTGGCAGACTTCACGGACGGAATAAAAAGCTGGCTGGGGTTGGTTCTTCATGGCGTTCCTGTCGGGTAAACGGAAAAACCCGCAGGCCGGTTGCGCGGCTGTGCGGGTCAGGTGTGGTACTGCGCATCGTAAACGACAAAGCCGCCCACTGTTTCCAGTAAGGCGGCTTGCGGCGTGATTCGGACTACTTTTGTCTAGGCGTCAAAAACCACGGTAGCTGAATGATAGTGGAATCGGTCGGGGCCGTCAACAACCTTTTGCGTTCCTTTTTGTTCCCAGCCGTCCAAAGTTGTGTGCATATTCAGATAACGCATTGATTTTGCTACAAAAATCATTTTTTAGAGTATTTCTATAGTTCAAGTGTTTCCGTATCCACGTTCGTATGTCGCCCGTAAACCAGCACTGACGGGCTCTGATCCTGCCCACTGATGGCAAGTAAGGGACATTGTGACCTTAGGGTCAAACCGCGTGGCATGGTGATACTCGGTTTGCTGCACGCACAAAAAAGCCCGCACGCAGCGGGCTTAGTCTTTTGTGGCGAGCGGGGGTTACATGACGGCAACGCGGTCGAGCCGTTCAACGATGTTATCTGTCAACGCCCCGTAATTGCTCTGAATGATGGCAACGCTTGTACCGGTCAGCTTAGCGACCGTGAAAACGTCGATGCCTTGGGCGATGGCTTCGCTAATGTACGTGTGACGCATGCAGTACAAAACCGCGTCAGGCAGACTTGCCGCATCGCGCGCTTCCCGGAATGCCTTGCCCCATTGCGCCGCCGTCCAGCGGCTTGCAAACGCGTTCGTCAGCAACGGCGCATTGCCGATCTTGTCTTTCGATTGTTCGTCAAAGAATCCGCGCGCCGCCGTAGACAACGGCACTTCCCGGCGTCCTGTCTTGCCGTCGAGCCAAAGCCGTCCGGTGTTGCGGTCGTAGTCCGACGCGTTCGCGTTGGCTACTTCGCCCGGTCGCGCGCCGGTCATCAGAAGCGCGGTTGACAGTGCGCGCATTTCAATCGGCATGGCTTCCAGTAGTGCGCGGCGCTGCGTGACCGTCAACAACCCTTCCCGGCGTGCGCCTACCTTCGGAAACTTGTTGACGCCCTTCCATCCCGTATCGGTTGCCGTAAGCTGGCACTTCAACGCGTAGTTGAGCGCGGCCTTCAACGATGCCAAGTTGCGGTTGGCTGAATCCTTCGCCCGGTTGTAGCTTTCTTCGTCGTCGGGGTCGTCAGCGTCAAGCTGACCATTGCGCCAGCCTTCGACTTCAAACGCGCGCAACTTCGACAGGTCGAGCGTTCCGAAGCGATGACCGTACACCAACCGCTTAAAGCGATAGTCAGCATCTTTGGAACTGGCGGGGGAATTATCGACTAGCAGTTTCTTAACGTAGGCTTCGCACGCATCGCTTACGGTGGTGCTTTTATTCTGTACGCCGCCGTCGAGCGCTTCCGCCCACTTTTCGACCGCTTTGCGCGCATCGTCAAATTCGGCTAAGTCATCACCAAAGGATTTAAAGGTTTGCTTACCATCGGCCAACCGATAGCGACCGATCCACGTCCCGGCCCCTGATTCGAGTTTGCGGAACCCAACGAACACGCCCTTGCGGATCGCTTCGAAATACGGTTCGCGGCGTGCGGTCAGTTTGGCGCGTGAGGTCTTGGTTTTGATGCTGTCGGCCATGTCGGCTCCCGGTTGGTGTGACCGGAATATACGCCCGATTTTTCGTTTCGTACGAACGCTGTACGAAAAAGCATCGTGGAATCACACGAAACAACATGAACCAAAAACACTGTGTTTTCAACGACTTAAATCATGTCTGTGGAACGTGGTGAAACTATATGACACCAGCAATTTTTCCCTCGGTGGGCATGAATCGACCGAACATTGGGATCCCGAAAATTGGTCACATATGGCTGACATAAAACCGCCACATTGTACCGTTGCGAGACCCAAGCCGCACTTTGGAAAGCGCCGTTACAACGGCGCTCCAGTTATCGCTTCACTTCTTCGCTTAGTCGCTGTAGAAATTCTGCGCGCCGGCAAAGTTGTCGAACTTCGTGAATTGACCATGGAACGTGAGCCGAACAGGGCCGATCGGACCATTCCGCTGCTTACCGATGATGATCTCGGCCGTGCCTTTGTCCGGGCTGTCCGGGTTGTACACTTCGTCGCGGTAAATGAACAGGATCACGTCGGCATCCTGTTCGATAGCGCCGGATTCGCGCAAGTCGGACATGATCGGCCGCTTGTTCGGGCGCTGTTCAAGACCCCGGTTGAGCTGCGACAAGGCGATCACCGGTACGTCGAGTTCCTTGGCGAGACTCTTCAGCGAACGCGAGATTTCCGAGATTTCGGTCGCGCGGTTTTCACCTGCCGACGACGACCCGCTCATGAGCTGCAAATAGTCGATGATAATCAGCCCCAGTTTGCCGCACTGGCGCGACAACCGGCGCGCACGCGAGCGCAATTCCATCGGGTTCAGACCGCCGGTTTCGTCGATGAAAATTTGCGCCTCGCTCATTTTCTGCACGGCATGCGTGAGCTTCGGCCAATCCTCGTCGGTCAGACGCCCGGTTCGCATACGGTGCTGATCCAGCCGCCCGACCGAGCCGAGCATACGCATGGTGAGCTGCGACCCCGGCATTTCCATCGAGAACACCGCGACCGGCAAGCCGTACTCGACCGCCACGTATTCGCCGACGTTCATCGAAAACGCCGTTTTACCCATCGACGGACGACCGGCGACGATGATCAACTCGCCGCCATGCATGCCCGACGTCATGCGGTCCAGATCGACGAAGCCGGTCGGCGTGCCAGTCACGTCGCTCGGATTGGCGGTGTGATAGAGCGTGTCGATCCGCTCGACGACTTGCGTGAGCAGCGGCCCGATTTCGAGGAAGCCTTGCGTGCCGCGCGCGCCGTCTTCTGCGATCGAAAACACCTTCGACTCGGCCTCGTCCAGCAACTGACGGACTTCCTTGCCCTGAGGATTGAAGGCGTCGGCGGAGATTTCGTCGGCGACCGATACCAGCCGGCGTAGCACCGCCCGATCGCGCACGATTTCCGCATAGCGACGAATATTGGCCGCGCTAGGCGTGTTCTGCGCCAGCGCATTCAGATACGCGAGGCCGCCGACCTCTTCCGCTTTGCCGGCGGTGCCGAGCGCCTCGTACACCGTAATCACGTCGGCCGGACGCGTGGCCGCGATCAGCTTGCCGATGTGCTCGAAGATGATGCGGTGGTCGTAGCGGTAAAAATCGCTCTGCGACAGGAAATCGGCGATGCGGTCCCACGCGGCATTGTCGAGCAGCAGGCCGCCCAGCACCGATTGCTCGGCCTCGATCGAATGCGGCGGGACTTTCAGCGACTCGAGTTGGGGATCTTTGGACGGTGCGTTCATGGAGAGGAATTATCGGGTAATCAGGCGGCCGCGGCGAGCGGGAAAAACAAAAAAAACGGGCACAAAAAAAGCAGGGGCCGGTTACCCGGCCCCTGCCTTTCGCCAGCAACGTCCTGGCAAATACTACCTGATGCTTAGACGTGTTCGCCGATCACAGCCACCGTCACATCGACCAGAACGTCGGTGTGCAGCGAGATTTGAACTGCGTGCTCGCCAACCAGCTTCAGCGGGCCTTCCGGCAGACGCACTTGCGCCTTTTCCACTGCGAAGCCTTGCTTGACCAGGGCGTCAGCGATGTCCGCGTTCGTCACCGAACCGAACAGACGGCCGTCGACGCCAGCCTTCTGATTGATCTGAACCGTCGAGCCACCCAGCTTTTCACCTTGAGCTTGAGCTGCAGCCAGCTTTTCAGCGGCGACTTTTTCGAGTTCTGCGCGACGCACTTCGAATTCAGCCAGGGCTTCCTTCGTTGCACGGCGAGCTTGCTTGTTCGGGATCAGGAAGTTACGTGCGTAACCGTCCTTGACCTTCACGATATCGCCCAGGTTGCCCAGATTGACGACTTTTTCCAGAAGAATAATTTGCATTCGGAGACTCCTTATCGCGTCGTCGGGTTAGGCCTTGTGCTGGTCGGTGTACGGCACCAGCGCGAGGAAGCGTGCGCGCTTGATTGCCGTGTCCAGCTGGCGTTGATAGTGCGACTTCGTACCCGTGAGACGCGCCGGCGTGATCTTGCCGTTTTCGCCGATGAAGTCCTTCAGCGTTTCGAGGTCCTTGTAGTCGATATGATCGACGTTAGCGGCCGTGAAACGGCAGAACTTCTTGCGCTTGAAGAGCGGATTTTGTTGCTGACGACGCTTGTCGAATTTCTTACCAGTCGGGCGGGGCATGTTCAGTCCTTTCCAATGTCCTGCAATGCTGTGATGTGAAATACCAGAGTTCGTGCGTTGCGGTGCTTTTTTGCCAGAAAGCCTGTGAAGAGCGTTTCCACGCCCATCTGACAGCTTTCCAGCTTACCGCTCGCCTCGCCTGCGGCTACCGCCTGCATGGTCAGTTCGACTTGCCGGGCAATGCCCGCTTCGACGACTTCCGTGCGGTGGTGCAACGTGCAGCCTGCAATCGGAACGCCGGCGGGGGTATACCGCACCGGTTCGCGTTCGACGACGCTGGCCGTAAGTTGCAGCCGATTCATGTAGCCTTCGACGAGAACGACGCTTTGATCTGGTAGCTTAATAGTGTGTCTTAAGCCTGCGCTTCGGACGGTTGCGTAGCAGCCGACTTCTTGGCTTCTTCGCGCTGCACTTCCTTCATCATCGGCGACGGGCCGGTTTCGGCCTTCTTCAGCTTGACGATCAGGTGACGCAGAACAGCGTCGTTGAACTTGAATGCGTGTTCCAGCTCGTCGAGCGTGGTTTGGTCACATTCGATGTTCATGCAGACGTAGTGAGCCTTCGCGAGTTTCTCGATCATGTAGGCCAGTTGGCGACGGCCCCAGTCTTCGATGCGGTGGATCTGGCCACCGTGCGAGGTGATCGTGCCCTTGTAACGCTCGATCATGGCGGGCACTTGCTCGCTTTGATCCGGGTGCACGATAAATACGATTTCGTAATGACGCATATTCACTCCTTGTGCTGACTTATGGATTAAAGCCACCCGGGCGTCGAACCGGTGTGGCAAGTGAGAAGCCAAAGAGTGTAACCCGATTAGGGCCGGGTTGCAAGATATCCCGTTATTGCGGCGCGCGAATCGGGTGTGTTTTCAAGGGTTTAGGCGGTGGCGCCGCGAAGTGAATGGACACAGCTTCTCGCGCCGGGCAGCCTGAAACGGTCAGTGAAGCCGGAGCAGCCAACCCGCACGGCCCCGCGGCCTGCGGGCCGCCAGGGCCGCGCCGCGGCCGTTTGCAGTCTATGAGCCGGTTTCCGTGCGCTCACTGCCGCTTTGCAGACGCGCCTTCAGCGCTACCTCCAGCCCCTTCAGCGCATCCGGCGCGGCGTCCGAAATCGCCCACCAAGTCATGCCTTCCGCGTTCCAGTGCGCAATCGAGTAGCCTTCGCGGCCGAGCGTCGCCGGCACCGTGCCGCCGGAGCCGGTCTGCGGAAAGACGTAGACGTCGATCACGTGCTTTTGGTAGCGGTACACCAGCACGGCCACCCGCTGATGCGCGAGGTAATCGAGACGCCCGCCCTCCAGCGCGAAGCCGTTCGCCGCGAGATCCTCGACCGGCGGCGAATAGTCGAGCCGGCCGTTGAACCACGGCTTGACCGTATGCCGATCCGTCGAAATCACGTCGATGTCGCGTCCCGAGACCTGCGCGCGCACGTGACTTTCTATCAGCTCGTCGGTGAATGGCCCGAAGTCCGCCGGCCGGCGCAGGTTCAGCGCCACACCCGCCGCCGCCGCGCACAGCGCGACCACCAGCACCGTCAGCCAGCCGCGCCCGAACACGCCGCCTGAGCCCACCGCGCCGCCGCCCGAGCCGCCCGCGCCCGTCGGCCAGCCGAAGCCGCCTTGCGGGGCGCGCCAGCCGTCCAGCAAACGATCGAGCCAGCCGCGCCGCGCACGCTCGCGCGGTGCCGCCTTGACGTTGGTAACCGGCGCCTCGGCCGCCGCAACCGGCTCGTCGACGGACGGCAATCCGGCGATGATCCGCTCGCGCAGCGACTGCGGCGCACGATGGTAAGGCGCCGCGCGCACCGCGCCGCTCAAGGCCCGCAGGTTCTCGCTTTCGCTCCGGCAGGCGTCGCAGCTCTCGATATGCTGCTGGACGCGCCGGGCATCCGGCGCGGGCAATTCGTGATCGGCGTTCGCGTCGAGGAGCGGCCGCGCTTCGTTACAGTCCATCTGGCGTCTCCTGAGCGCTGCCGGCGGCCGTGCCGCCTGGCGTGTTGAGTGGCCGGCCGTTGGCGGACGCCCGCAATGGGGTCACGCTCGCCGTGGCCGATCTGCCGGGGCCGGGCGCCGCGCACGCTGACGACCTGTGCGATGCAGTTCCGCCCCCCTGATTCTCCATGAGCAGCGCGGCAAGCTTGCGACGCCCCCGAGCGAGCCGGGACATCACCGTGCCGATCGGCACGTCGGCCACCGCCGCGATCTCCTTGTAGCCCATTTCCTCCAGTTCCCGCAGCATCAGCACTTCCCGATATTCGACCGGCAACTGCGCGAGCGCCTCGTGCACGAGCTTCGTGTCCTCGTCGCGGATCAGCAGCGCCTGCGGGTCGGCGCCGCCGACGCTCCAGCCTTCGAACGAGGCGTCGTCCATGGTGTCGTCGAACTCCACCGTCTCGTGCGACGACGCTCGTCGTCGCCATTCCGTGTACCAGGTGCGTCGGACGATCGCCAGCAGCCACGGCCGCGCCGAGTCGCCGCGAAACGTGTCGAAGAAGCGGAATGCGCGCATGAACGCTTCCTGCACGACATCGTCGGCATCGCTGGCGTTACCGCACAACCAGCGCGCAAGGTTGTACGCGGCATCAAGGTGCGGCAGCGCCATCTGCTGAAAGCGCCGGCTCCTCGCTGCTTCGGACTCGCCGTGCGCGCGGACAGGTTCTGAATCGGTCTGGACCACCTCGGCCCTCCAGGGCATTGCGGGCTATGCGATGTAGCTCGTCGGGACACTCTCTACAGCGGATAACCGGCGATTTGCCGAGTTTATTCCCGACGCCGCGCGGAATCTGCAAAAAAATCCCATCGGGCCTCCGCCGGCCGTCAGTAAGCCGGGCGGTTCCAGTAGTCCTCGCTGGCGTACACGTCTTTCAGATAGTCGATGAAGTACCGCACCTTGGCCGGCACATACCGCTGCTGCGGGTAGACGGCGAGAATGTCGTAGTCGGGCAGCGCGAACTCGTCGAGCACGGTTTCCAGCTCGCCGCGCGCGAGTTGCTGCTGGATTTCCCACGTGGAGCGCCAGCCGAGCCCAAGCCCTTCCGACACCCAGCGGTGCAGCAATTCACCGTCATTGCAGTCGAGCGTGCCACCCACCCGCACCGTCGCCAGCTTGCCGTTGCGGCGGAAATACCAGCCGCGGTTCTGGCCCCCTTGCAGATTGAACGCGAGACAGTTGTGCTGCGGCAGGTCTTCGAGCGTTTTCGGCCTGCCGTGCTGGTGGAAATACTCCGGCGTGCCGCACACCACGCGCCGGTTCGACGCCAGCTTGACCGCCACGAAGTTCGGATCGACCGCGCCGCCGATGCGGATCGACAGGTCGTAACCCTCGCGCACCAGATCCACCACCCGGTCGGTCAGATTGAACGACACCTGCAGTTCCGGCTTGTCGGCGAGAAACACCGGCGCAAGCGGCGCGACGTGCTTGCGCCCGAACGCGGCCGGCGCCGACACGATCAGATGGCCGTTGACCGCGCGCCGCCCGGCGCTCAGTTCGTTTTCCGCCTGATCCCATTCGGTGAGCAGGCCCCGGCAGCGCTCCAGAAACGCGGCGCCGTCCTCGCTGACCACCAGCCGCCGCGTCGAGCGATACATGAGTTTCACGCCGAGGCGCTTTTCCAGCGCGTCGATGCGGCGGCCGAGAATCACCGGCGACACGCCCTCCTCCAGCGCGGCCGCCGCGAGGCTGCCCGCGTCCGCGACGCGCACGAAAGTTTCGATCTGTTTGAAGCGATCCATTGGTGTCTCCTATGTCGATCGGAGTTGGCGCTTCAGCGCTTACTCCGATCCCACGCAGCGCGCTCCGATGTCAGGCTGCGGGCCACTCGATACTTTTTGTTTCGAAATAAGCGACCCGAACTGATCTTATCAAACCTTTCCGTCAGGCCTAAAGTTCACTCAACACTTTTAATTCGCCCATTCCCAGACATTCAGGAGACATTCATGGCCAAGATGAGAGCCGTCGACGCAGCCGTGCTGGTGCTCGAAAAAGAAGGCATCGACACCGCATTCGGCGTTCCGGGCGCAGCGATCAACCCGTTCTACTCGGCCATGCGCAAGGCAGGCAACATCAGCCACGTGCTGGCCCGCCACGTCGAAGGCGCGTCGCATATGGCCGAAGGCTATACGCGCGCTCAACCGGGCAACATCGGCGTGTGTATCGGCACGTCGGGCCCCGCCGGCACCGACATGATCACCGGTTTGTACTCGGCTCAGGCCGACTCCATTCCTATTCTTGCTATCACGGGGCAGGCGCCGCGTGCGCGTCTGTACAAGGAAGATTTTCAGGCTGTCGATATCGAATCGATCGCCAAGCCCGTCACCAAGTGGGCCGTCACCGTGCGTGAGCCGGCGCTGGTGCCGCGCGTATTCCAGCAGGCTTTCCACCTGATGCGCTCGGGCCGTCCGGGTCCGGTGCTGGTCGACCTGCCGATCGACGTGCAGCTCGCCGAAATCGAATTCGACATCGACACGTACGAACCGCTGCCGGTCTACAAGCCGAAAGCATCGCGCAAACAGATCGAAGCCGCCCTCACATTGCTGAACGACTCGGACAAGCCGCTGATCGTCTCGGGTGGCGGCGTGCTGAACGCAGCCGCTGAAGACCTGCTCGTCACGTTCGCCGAAACCGTCGGCGTGCCGGTGATCCCGACGCTGATGTCGTGGGGCGCGATTCCCGACGACCATCCGCTGATGGCCGGCATGGTCGGTCTGCAAACTTCGCACCGCTACGGCAACGCGACGATGCTCGCCTCCGACTTCGTGCTCGGCATCGGCAACCGCTGGGCGAACCGTCACACGGGCAGCGTCGAGGTGTACACGAAGGGCCGCAAGTTCGTGCACATCGACATCGAGCCGACGCAGATTGGCCGCGTATTCGGCCCGGATCTCGGCATCGTATCGGACGCGAAGGCCGCACTCGAACTGTTCGTGGAAGTGGCGCAGGAATGGAAGGCCGCCGGCAAGCTGAAGGATCGTAGCGCGTGGGTCGCCGACTGCCAGCAACGCAAGAAGACGATGCTCCGCAAGACCCACTTCGACAACGTGCCGATGAAGCCGCAGCGCGTCTACGAAGAGATGAATCAGGTGTTCGGCCGCGACACGTGCTACGTGAGCACGATCGGTCTCTCGCAGATCGCCGGCGCGCAATTCCTGCACGTCTACAAGGCGCGCAACTGGATCAACTGCGGTCAGGCCGGCCCGCTCGGCTGGACGATTCCGGCAGCGCTCGGCGTGCGTGTGGCTGACCCGCAACGTCCGATCGTGGCGCTCTCAGGCGACTACGACTTCCAGTTCATGATCGAAGAGCTGGCTGTGGGCGCGCAATTCAAGCTGCCGTACGTGCATGTGGTGGTGAACAACTCGTACCTCGGCCTGATCCGCCAGGCACAGCGCGCGTTCGATATGGACTTCTGCGTGCAACTCGGCTTCGAGAACATCAACGCGCCGGAAACGAACGGCTACGGCGTGGACCACGTCGCGGTTGCGGAAGGTTTGGGTTGCAAGGCAATCCGCGTGCTCAAGCCGGAAGAACTGAAGCCCGCGCTGCTGAAGGCGCAGTCGATGCTCTCCGAGTTCAACGTGCCGGTGATCGTCGAAGTGATTCTCGAACGTGTGACCAACATCTCGATGGGCACCGAAATCGACGCGATCAACGAGTTCGAAGAACTGGCTGAGAAGCGCCAGGACGCACCGACCGCGATCAGCATGCTCGATTGATTTGCTGAGTTGCCTGACGCGCTGTACCGATGAGCATCACGTGAGCGCGGTTCTCCAACACCGAACCGCCTCACGAAGTTATTCCATTGACCGACCAGAGAGACAGACGCACCATGCCGAAATTCGCAGCGAATCTCACCATGCTGTTCAACGAAGTCCCGTTCCTCGACCGCTTTGCGGCTGCGGCGGACGCGGGCTTTCACGCCGTCGAATTCCTGTTTCCGTATCCGTATCAGATCGCTGAATTGAGCGAGCGTCTGCAGCAGAACCGCCTGAAGCTGGTGCTGCACAACCTGCCCGCGGGCAACTGGGAAGCGGGCGAACGCGGCATCGCGTGCCTGCCGGATCGCGTGAGCGAGTTCCAGGAAGGCGTCGGCCGCGCGATCGAATACGCGAAAGCACTGAAGGTGCCGCAACTGAACTGCCTCGTCGGCATTCCGACGGCCGGCGTCGATGCGGACAAGGCGCGCTCGACGATCGTCGACAACCTGCGCTTCGCCGCGGGCGAACTGAAGAAGGCCGGCATCAAGCTGCTGGTCGAGCCGTGCAACTCTTACGATATTCCGGGCTTCGCACTGAACCGCTCGGGCGAAGGCCTCGATGTGATTCGCGCGGTCGATTCGGACAATCTGTTCCTGCAATACGACATCTATCACATGCAACGGATGGAAGGCGAACTCGCGGCGACCATCAAGAAAAATCTGCCGCAGATCGCGCACATCCAGCTCGCCGACAACCCCGGCCGCAATGAACCGGGCACCGGCGAAATCAACTACCCGTTTCTGTTCGAGCTGCTCGACTCGCTCGGCTACGACGGCTACGTCGGCTGCGAATACAAACCGCGCACGACGACCACCGCCGGCCTCGGCTGGGTGCAGAGCGTGGCCGGGCAAACCCGCGGCGCGGCGCACGCCGCCGCCTGAGCGCCGCATTGCCTGATTGCCGGGCGGGATCAGGCGCTCGACGCCCCAAAGGAAGTCCCTAGAGGGACACCTAACAACACTGGAGATTTAGACACATGGCAAAGATCGGTTTCATCGGCCTCGGCATCATGGGCGCGCACATGGCGCGCAACCTCATCAAGGGCGGCCACACGCTGTTCGTGAATGGCGCGTACCCGGTGCCGGAAGATCTGAGCAAGACGACGAGCGTCGTCGCGAATTCGACCGCTGTCGCGCAGGCCGCCGACATCGTCATCATCATGGTGCCGGACACGCCTGACGTCGCCAACGTGCTGTTCGCCGATGACGGCGTCGCCGCCGGCCTCTCGCAAGGCAAGCTCGTGATCGACATGAGCTCGATCTCGCCGCTCGACACGCAAGCGTTCGCGAAGAAGATCAACGCTCTCGGCGTCGACTACCTGGACGCGCCGGTCTCCGGCGGCGAAGTCGGCGCGCGTGAAGCATCGTTGACGATCATGGTGGGCGGCCCGGAAAAGGCGTTCGCCACGGCCAAGCCGCTGTTCGAACTGATGGGCAAGAACATCTCGCTGATCGGCGACAACGGCGCGGGTCAGACCTGCAAGGTCGCGAACCAGATCATCGTCGCGCTGAACATCGAAGCCGTGGCCGAAGCGCTGCTGTTCGCGTCGCGCTCGGGCGCCGATCCGGAACGCGTGCGCAAGGCTTTGATGGGCGGCTTCGCCTCGTCGCGGATTCTCGAAGTGCACGGCGAGCGCATGACCAAGCGCAAATTCGATCCGGGTTTCCGCATCGAACTGCACCAGAAGGATCTGAACCTCGCACTCGACGGCGCGCGCAAGCTCGGCATCGCCCTGCCGCATACGGCGAGCGCACAGCAACTGTTCAGCGTATGCGCGGCGAACGGTGGCAAGGCATGGGATCACTCCGCGATGGTGCGGGCGCTTGAAATCATGGCGAATTTCGAAGTCGCGCAAGCGCCGGGTAGCGAAGCCAAGGCTGCTTGAGGAAGCAATACGGACTGCCGTGATCGTTGCATGATCAACGTCATGGCAGTCGCAGGTGGGGCGCCCGGTTCGTCGTGCGGTAGGCATGGCGGAACGGGCAAATCGTGCCGCTCTGGGCTGAGAGCGGCAAGTGGGGTCCGCAGCGGCACCCGGCGGCGCCGGGGAAGCCTTGGTCGGTCAGACGTCGTCGTCGGGTGTCCGGCTGTCGGATTTCATGTTTAACGATGCTTATGCTTTTTCGGCCAAACTCTCGCAGCGGGTGCATCACGCACGCCACTCGCCGGCACCTCTCTTAGCAGTTCCCCTCGTACGCGTGCTCGCAAGTCCGCTTGCATTTGCTTGCAACTCCGTCCCCTTTGCTCGACCTTTTTTGACACATCGGTCCGCGCTTTTCTCCTACACTCGTTGAGTCTGGTTGCGGGCGTGTCAGCGTTCAAGTGCGGCTTGCCGATCAAGGCAACGCATGTCCTCTGCATCATTCGCCCGATTCCAACCGGTGTTCAACCCGTAAGCGGAACGTGCTTGCGCCAGTAACCCATCTGCAAAGGATTCAGAATGAGCATCTTCGGTACCATCGTCAACAAGCTCTTCGGCAAAGCGAAGCCCGACCAGCCTGCTCCCGCGGTTGAGGCGACACCGGATCCGGCAGCGGCGCAAGCTGCCGCACCGGCGGCTACACCGGCGCCCGCGCCGCTGGCTGATGTCGACGTCGCTGCCGTCATGGACCAGTTCGTGAGCGAGAGCGGTCAAACGTTGAACTGGCGCACGTCGATCGTCGATACGCTGAAAGCGCTCGGCGTGGAGAGCAGCCTCGATCATCGCAAGGAGCTCGCAAAGGAACTGAATTACAGCGGCGACACGAACGATTCGGCGAGCATGAACATCTGGCTGCACAAGCAGGTGATGCAAGCACTGGCGGCGAACGGCGGCAAGTTGCCGCCGGATCTGGCAAACTGACTGCTCGCCGACGTCGCCTCGTTGCGGCGATAGCGATAAACCTCAAGCTGAAACGACAACGCGGCGCTCCGGTCGATGACCTGGGCGCCGCGTTGTCATTCAAGCTTCATGAGCGGGACACGGTTCTGACTTTGAACCGGGCCTGTCCTCGCTGAATCGATCAGTACGTATCGAATAACTTCTGCAACGCCACCGGCCCCGTGGCGCCCGCGGCCAATGCCAGCATCAGCAGCACGCGCGCCTTGTACGGATTCAGCGAACCCGCGCTGACGAAACCGAGTGCGTCGTCGGCGGCCGCGCCGTTGCGCATCACGTGTCCCGAACCCACGCGCGACGCACGCACCACCGCGACACCTTGCGAGGCGGCATCGGCAAGTGCCTGCTGCAGCGAGGCGTGAATCGAGCCGTTGCCCGTGCCCGCCACGACGATTCCCCGCACACCAGCGGCGACCAACGCATCCACGGCAATGCGCGAAACGCCCGCGTAACTCACGACGATTTCCACATGCGGCCACTTCGCGCCGATCACGAACTCGGTTGCGAGCGTATGCGGACGCACCACGCTGCGCTGGAATTCGACGCGGCCGTCCTGCACCCAGCCGAGCGCGCCGATCTCGGGCGAATGAAACGCATCGACCGCATAGGTGCTCGTCTTGACCACGTCGCGCGCGCTGTGGATCTTGTTGTTGAAGGCAACCAGCACGCCCTGCCCGCGCGAACTCGCCTGTGCCGCGACCGTCACGGCGTTCAGCAGATTCAGCGGACCGTCGGCGGAGAGCGCCGAGGCCGGGCGCATGGCCGCCGTCAGCACGACCGGCTTGTCCGACTTGATGGTCAGATGCAGCAGGTAGGCGGTTTCTTCGAGCGTGTCGGTGCCGTGCGTGACCACCACGCCGTCGATATCATCGTCGGCGAGCAGCGTGTTGATGCGTTGCGCGAGCGTGGTCCATAGCGGCATCGCCATGTCCTTGCTGTCGACGCTGGCAATCTGCTCAGGCGCGATGCGCGCCACCGTGGACAAGGCCGGCACCACGGCCAGCAGTTGCTCGACGCCGATCACACCAGCCTGATAACCCGATGTGTTGGTGGCGCTCGCGGCCGCGCCGGCGATCGTGCCGCCGGTCGCCAGCACGGCGATGCGCGGCAACGGTGGCGTCGCGCTTTCGTCTGAAGGCGCGGCGGAAGAAGAAGTCGAAGTATTCATGGCGGCGATTGTAAGCGATGCGCCGCGCGCCGCCATGCGTGAAAAAACGGATGTCCGTTCGTTTTGAAGCTGGATGAGGCCGGCGCTCAGTGCGCCACGAGCTGACCTGACGTTTGTATCGAGGCCAGCCGCAGCGCATATGAAGTTCGCACTGGCATCGCGATGAGTTCACGCGGCGCCGTTCGTGCCCTGCGCCGGACCGCCACGATCCGGCGCATCCGTCAGACCGCTTCGCGCAACTGCGCGGCGATATCCGCTTCGTTCAACTGCGGCGCGAACATCTCGATCAACCGGTACGCGTACGCGCGCAAGAACGCGCCCTTGCGCAAACCGACCCGCGTCGTGCTCGCCTCGAACAGATGCTGCGTGTCGAGCGCGACCAGTTCCGTGTCGCGCTTCGGATCGTAGGCCATCGCCGCGACCACGCCGATGCCCATGCCGAGTTCGACATAGGTCTTGATCACGTCGGCGTCGATCGCGGTCAGCACGACGTCGGGCAACGCGCCCGCTTTCGCGAATGCCTGGTCGATATGCGACCGGCCCGTGAAATCCTGGTCGTACGTGACGATCGGGAATTCGGCGATCTCGTCGAGCGTCAGATTCGGCCGGCCCACCAGCGGATGCCCCTTCGGCACGACCACGACGTGATGCCATGAATAGCACGGGAACGTGACGATATCCGGGAAACGGTCGAGCGCTTCGGTGGAGATGCCGATGTCCGCTTCGCCGTTGATGATCATCTGCGCGATCTGTTGCGGACTGCCTTGACGCAGCGCCAGATGCACTTTCGGGAACACCTCGGTGAATTGACGGATCACCTTCGGCAACGCGTAGCGCGCCTGCGTGTGGGTGGTCGCCACGACGAGGTGACCGCTGTCCTGATCGGCGTACTGGCGCGCGACGCGGCGCAGATTCTCGGCGTCGAGCAGCATCCGCTCGATCAGTTGATGCACCGCCTTGCCCGGCTCGGTGAGGCCCGTCAGACGCTTGCCGCGTCGAATGAAAATGTCGACGCCGAGTTCGTCCTCCAGATCCTTGATCTGTTTCGATACGCCCGACTGCGACGTGTACAGCACGTTCGCCACCTCGGTCAGATTCATGTTCTGACGCACGGCTTCGCGCACGAAGCGCAATTGCTGAAAATTCATCTGTATGTCTCCGGTTCGGCCAGAGTTGAGTTATTTGAGTTTGATTGAAACACCGAGTTGTATTGCTACGCGTTTGACCGCGCTTACTGCGCCGGGAAAACGCGCAAAGCGCGCGGCACCGCCGTCACGCCGTCGCCGATGGCGAGTTGCAGATCGCGCCACGCTTCGCGATCGAGTTCGGCTTCGAGCAGATTGCCCTCGCGGCCCGCGAGTTCGACCCGCACCGAGCCGCCCAGCGTCACCACGCGCCGCACATCGACGACGATGCCTTCGCGATGGCCCGACGCCTGCGGATACAACTGCAGATCGTGCGGACGCACATAGGCGAACGCCGGGCCGCTGAAATCGGCCTTGATGGAAACCGGCAGCGCCGCGCCGTCCACCACGAAACCGCTCGCGTCGACGTTGCCGTGCAGACGGTTCGCCGCACCGAGAAACTCATAGACGAACGAGGTCTGCGGATGGTCGTACACGTCCTGCGGACTACCCACCTGCTCCACGTGCCCGCGATTCAGCACGACGATACGGTCGGCCACTTCGAGCGCCTCTTCCTGATCGTGCGTGACGAAAATCGTCGAGATATGCAGATCGTCATGCAGACGACGCAGCCAGCTGCGCAATTCCTTGCGCACCTTCGCATCCAATGCGCCGAACGGTTCGTCGAGCAGCAGCACTTTCGGTTCGACGGCCAACGCGCGAGCGAGCGCGATACGTTGCCGCTGGCCGCCCGACAATTCCGACGGATAGCGTTGCGCGAGCCAGTCGAGCTGCACGAGCTTGAGCAGTTCATGCACCTTCTCGCGGATCACCGCTTCCGAAGGACGCTCCTTGCGCGGCTTCACGCGCAAGCCGAACGCCACGTTCTCGAACACCGTCATATGGCGGAACAGCGCGTAATGCTGGAACACGAAGCCCACTTCCCGCTCGCGCGCGCCGACCGTCGCTACGTCCTGGCCTTGCAGCACGACCTGGCCGCCGTCGGCGTATTCGAGGCCGGCGATCACGCGCAGCAAGGTCGTCTTGCCACAACCCGATGGCCCGAGCAGCGCAACCAGTTCACCCGGCGGAAAGTCGAGCGAGACGTTATCGAGCGCGACGAAATCGCCGAAGCGCTTCTGCAGGTTACGAACGGTGATACCCATTACAGCTCTCCTTGCTTGAGCGGGTGTTGCTGCGATGCATGCGTGGCGCGCGTGGCGTGTGTTGCGATAGCCGGCGGCGTGACGGGACCGGCGTACGCGGGCACGTCGCGCGCGGCCGACAGTTCCGCCGACATATGACGCTCGGCGAGCAGTTTCAGGCCGAGCGTCACGAGTGCAAGCAGTGCCAACACCGACGCCACGGCGAACGCCGCCGAGAAGTTGTATTCGTTGTAGAGAATTTCGACGTGCAGCGGCATCGTGTCGGTCTGCCCGCGAATATGGCCCGATACCACCGACACCGCGCCGAACTCGCCCATCGCCCGCGCGTTACACAGGATCACGCCGTACAGCAGGCCCCATTTGACGTTGGGCAGCGTGACGCGGCGGAAGATCTGCCAGCCCGACGCGCCGAGCACGTGCGCGGCTTCTTCTTCGTCGTTGCCTTGTGCCTGCATCAGCGGAATCAGTTCTCGTGCGACGAACGGGAACGTGACGAAGACCGTCGCCATCACGATGCCCGGCACCGCGAAAATGATTTGCACGTCGTGCGCTTGCAGCCACGGGCCGAACCAGCCCTGCGCGCCGAACATCAGCACATAGATCAAGCCCGAGATCACCGGCGACACCGAAAACGGCAGATCGATCAGTGTGGTCAGCAGCGCCTTGCCGCGGAACTCGAACTTGGCGATACACCATGACGCCACGAGACCGAACACGAGGTTCAGCGGCACCGCGATCGCGGCGGTGATCACGGTGAGCTTGATCGCCGAGAGCGCGTCCGGATCGGCGAGCGATTCCAGATAAAAACCGAGCCCCTTGTTCAACGCCTGATAGAACACGGCGGCGAGCGGCACGACGAGAAACAGCGCGAGAAACAGCAGTGCGACGCCGGTCAGAAGCCAGCGCACGAGGGGCGGTTCGGTGACCGGATCGGGCCGGCGCGCAACGTTCAGCGGCGCGCGCGGCGCCACGGCTACGGTGGCTGCTGCACCGGCATTCTTCACGGAATCGCGGCTCATTGCGCACCTCCGCCAACGCCGATCGCGGCGACACTCGCGGCGGCAGGCGCCGGACCCGCTCCACCGCGGCTCGTACGGCGCTGCAAAAACCACTGCAACGTATTGATGAAAAGCAGCATCAGGAACGACACGACCAGCATCACGACCGCGATGGCCGTAGCGCCCGCATAGTCGTATTGCTCCAACTTGGTGATGATGAGCAGCGACGTGATTTCCGATTTCATCGGCACATTACCGGCGATGAAGATCACGGAACCGTACTCGCCGAGCGCGCGCGCAAAAGCCAGCGCGAAGCCCGTCAGCAAAGCCGGAAACACCGCCGGCAACACTACGCGGCGAAACGTCAGCCAGCGCGAGGCGCCGAGGCAGGCCGCCGCTTCTTCCTGTTCGCGTTCGAACTCTTCGAGCACCGGCTGCACCGTACGCACGACGAACGGCAAACCGATGAACGTCAGCGCGACCAGCACGCCCGCCGGCGTAAAGGCGATCTTCAGGCCGAGCGGTTCGAGGAACTGCCCGATCCAGCCGTTGCCCGCGTACACGGCCGCGAGCGAAATGCCGGCGACCGAGGTGGGCAGCGCGAACGGCAGATCGACCACGGCATCGACGATGCGCTTGAACGGGAACGTGTAGCGCACCAGCACCCACGCCACCAGAAAGCCGAACACCGCGTTGATCAGCGCGCCGCCGAGCGCGGAAAAGAATGTGAGCCGATACGACGCGAGCACGCGCGGCGAGCTCACCGCGCGCACGAACTGGCTCCAGTCGAGCGTGGCTGTCTTGAGAAAGGTCGCCGCAAGCGGAATCAGCACCACGAGGCTCAGATAAGCCACCGTGATGCCGAGTGTCAGGCCAAAACCAGGCAACGCGCTCGGTTTTCGGAAGGTCAACGTCGTCATGCTCGTTACTCGTTCAGGTTGATGCTCGTGTTGCCGGCCGCCGGGCCCTGGCGGCCAAAAGCGCGCCCCATGGGGCGCGCTCGGGAGTGACGCGTTGCCGCGTCGCTTCGTTGCCTATGCCGGTGAAGGCAACGGCTCAATAGTTACTGCGGTTGATAGATCGAATCGAACACGCCGCCGTCGGCAAAGTGCGTCTTCTGCGCGTTGGCCCAGCCGCCGAACGAATCGTCCACCGTGTACAGCTTTAGCTTCGGAAACTTGGCGGTCAGCTCGGCCGGCACCTTGTTCGAACGCGGACGGTAGAAGTTCTTCGCCGCGATCTCCTGCCCTTGCTCGCTGTACAGGAAGTTCAGATACGCTTCGGCTTCCTTGCGCGTGCCGTGCTTGTCGACCACCTTGTCCACCACCGCGACCGGCGGCTCAGCCAGAATGCTGACCGATGGCACCACGATCTCGAACTTCTCCGGACCGAATTCCTTCAGCGACAGGAACGCTTCGTTTTCCCATGCGATCAGCACGTCGCCGATACCGCGTTGCACGAAGCTGGTGGTCGCGCCGCGCGCGCCCGAATCCAGCACGCCGGCATTCTTGTACAGCTTGCCGACGAATTCCTTGGCCTTCTGATCATTGCCGCCAGGTTGATGCTCGGCATACGCCCAGGCCGCGAGGTAGTTCCAGCGCGCGCCGCCCGACGTCTTCGGATTCGGCGTCACGATCGACACGCCCGGCTTGGTCAGATCGTCCCAATCCTTGATGTGCTTCGGGTTGCCCTTGCGCACCAGAAACACGATCGTCGACGTGTACGGCGACGCGTTATCCGGCAAACGCTTCTGCCAGCCCTTGTCCAGCAAACCCTTACCGGCCAGTGCGTCGATGTCATAGGCCAGCGCCAGCGTCACGACATCGGCCTGCAGACCGTCGAGCACCGAGCGGGCCTGCGCGCCAGAGCCGCCGTGCGACTGCTTGAAGGTGATCGTCTCGCCCGTCTTCGCCTTCCATTCCTTGCCGAACGCCTGATTGACGTCCTGATACAGCTCGCGCGTCGGGTCGTAGGACACGTTCAGCAGCGTCGTGTCGGCGGCGTGCGCCTGCGCCATCACGCCGAGCGCGCCCGCCGCGCCCAATGCGAGCGCCGCGATCAGTTTCTTCGTCCTGCCTGCCAGCCCCGTACCTTGGTGAATCATGTCAACTTTCTCCGCGTTGTCCGCTGAAACAGCGTGTGGTGTCTTTTCTTGCGTCGCGGTCACGTGCACATGAGCGCCAACTGGAGGCCAGTCTATCGAAGGGCTTTCATCATTAAAAATAATGTTTCTTCATTCTTTAATACTCAAAAGTGGTAATGACAGCTGGATAAGGCGTTGCGGCGTGAAAACGGGTGTTTGAGCATCGCTTGACGGCGCTGCAACGCCACCC
Source organism: Paraburkholderia aromaticivorans (assembly GCF_012689525.1). Lineage (NCBI taxonomy): Bacteria > Pseudomonadati > Pseudomonadota > Betaproteobacteria > Burkholderiales > Burkholderiaceae > Paraburkholderia > Paraburkholderia aromaticivorans. Next base: position 1,879,026 of record NZ_CP051516.1, on the reverse strand, counting down.
TTCGCCCCGAACTTAAAGTAAAGCTTGAATTGCGCCGAATACTGTATAAAAATACAGTCACCTGTTCATACATACAGTGGCGCCATGACCAAACTCACCGCACGACAGCAGCAGGTTTTCGATCTGATCCGCAGGGCTATCGAACGCACCGGCTTTCCGCCCACCCGCGCGGAGATCGCCGCCGAACTGGGTTTCAGCTCGGCCAACTCGGCAGAAGAACATCTGCGCGCGCTGGCTCGCAAGGGCGTGATCGAACTCGCGGCCGGCGCATCGCGCGGCATTCGCCTACTGGCCGGCCCGGAAGACTCGCCGCACCAGTTCACCCTGCCGCACGCCAGCATCATGCAACTGTCGCTGCCACTGATCGGGCGGGTTGCCGCCGGCAGCCCGATCCTCGCGCAGGAACATATCTCGCAGCACTACGTCTGCGACCCGGCGCTGTTCTCGAGCAAGCCCGATTACCTGCTGAAGGTGCGCGGGCTGTCCATGCGCGACGCGGGCATCTTCGACGGCGACCTGCTCGCGGTGCAAAAGCGAAGCGAAGCGAAAGACGGCCAGATCATCATTGCCCGGCTGGGTGACGACGTCACAGTCAAGCGCCTGAAGCGCCGGCCGAACGGGCTCGAACTGATCGCCGAGAACCCCGATTACGAAAACATCTTCGTTGAAACCGGCAGTGCGGAGTTCGCGCTGGAGGGCATCGCCGTGGGGCTGATTCGCCCCGGCGAGTTCTAACCCTCTCGCCCGTTCGACAGAATAAAAGCCGCGCCAACGCCGCATCAACGTCGCATCGTCTGGAGAGTCTCATGGAACGTCTTGCCCGCCTGCTGCCCTTTCGCCAGTTCGGTCGTCTGCGTCATCTTCGCAAGCTGGTGCCCTGCTCATTGATCGAGGCCGCCACGCTCAGCACGCCGTCGCTGTTCGACTCGCCCGAGGCTGCGTCGAGCTTGCCGTCGTCGTTGCCGGCGTTTGCGCGCGTGTCGTTGAATTCGGGTTTGAATACGGCCGAACCGGCGCGTCGCGCACCGGTGCGGGTCTATCACGGGCCGTCACGCCTCATCATGGTCGGCACGATGGACGCGGTTTGCCGCATGATCGACCGCTGCATCGCCGATGAAGCCAACGTGCACGGCGCGGTGTTCGAGTCTTGAGGGGCTTTGTCGGGTCTTGATCGGGGCGGCGAGAGATTGCATTGCGTGGGATCGTTTTCGCGTGGCCGCGGTCCACGTTAGATCACACCTGATAGAGAGTCCCACTCGATGGCAGTTCCAAAACGTACCCAACGTGGCAGCAGAGGCGGCGCCACAAAGCCGCTGATCGTCACGCTAATCGTGATCGTGGTAATCGCCGCACTGGGCTTTGCTTACGCGTCACCGTACATCGCGCTGAACAATCTCAAACGCGCGGCCGATGCGCGCGACGCGCAAACCGTCAATCAGTACGTCGACTTCCCTGCGTTGCGTGAGAGCCTGAAGGAACAGGTCGCCGGTTTGCTGACACGCCGGCTTGGCGCGCACAGCAACGGCAATCCATTGGCCGCCATTGGCGCGATGATCGGCGTCGCATTGATTGGCCCGCTCGTGGATGCCTATGCCACACCGGACGGTGTGGCGGCCTTGCTGAACGGCATGCCGCCGCGCGGCGATCCGGGTGAGCGGCCGCCCGCGCCGGCGGCCGCGAACAATCCGCCCGACGCCACGGCGACTTCACCGGCGCCGGCAGCGCCCCCCGCCGGTAACGCAGTGAATGGGAATGCCAACGCCACGCCCCCGGAGCCGCCGCAAACCACGGCGGGCTATCGCGGCCTCAACGAGTTCGTCGTCACGTACCAGCATGGCGCCGGCGACGCGCGTTACTCGGCGATCTTTCAGCGCGAAGGGGTATTCACGTGGAAGCTGGCCGCGGTCAACCTGAGCGAGTGATCACCTGATGCCGTCAGGCCGAGGCGGCCGGTCACGTGACCACTAGGCCTCACGCCGCCGCTTGCTGCTGTTCCTGCGCCGAAGAACACGCCACCAGAATGCTGCACGAGACACGGTCGAGCAGCGGCGTATTACCCGCGCCCATCCACCATCGTGACAAGCCCGTGCGGCAGCGGTGCCCGACCACGACCAGGTCGACATGCAGTTCATTGGCGAGGTTGGCGATCTCATCGATCGGATGACCGAACGCAAAGTGCCCTTGGGCGGTCACGCCTCGCTCCGTGAGCCAGTCCACGCCTTCCTGCAGAATATCGCGCGCCGTCTTTTCGAAACTGCCACAGGCCACGTCGGTCAGCAGACCCGCGCTTTGCGCAATACTCGAACGCATGTCGACGACCGACAGCAAATGCGTTTCCGCTTTCAGATCCAACGCCAGGTCGGCGCCGCAACGTAGTGCTTTGCGGCCTTCGCGCGAGCCGTCGTAGCACAGCAGGATTTTCTGGTAGCTCGCCATGATTTTTCTCCCTTCGCGCGGGACGCGCGATCTGAATTAATCATGGTGCGCCGCAATTCAGGTTGCAAGGGATGGAAAACGCTAACTGCGCGCTAATTGCGCCCTAACGCCGCCCTAAACAGGTGCGCAAGCCGCCCGGGGATCCTCCGCGGGCCGATGCCGCAGTGCAAGAAACCCGCTTCGGGCTGTCGGCCTCGAACCGACACCGTCCCGCCGATGCCCTAGAATAGGCGGCCTCTCCCGGCCATTCGCGTCATTCACGTCTTTTCCCGGAGTCTCGTTCGATCCATGCCCGAAGTCGCCATCGAATTTCATCAGGTTAAAAAAAGCTACGGCGAAAAAACGGTCGTCGATGGACTGTCGTTTCATGTCAACGCCGGCGAATGCTTTGGCCTGCTCGGCCCCAACGGCGCGGGCAAGACCACCACGTTGCGCATGCTGCTCGGCATCGCTGCGCCGGACGCGGGCGTGATCCGTCTGTGCGGCGAGCCGATCCCCGGCCGCGCGCGCGTGGCGCGGGCGCGCGTCGGCGTGGTGCCGCAGTTCGACAACCTCGACCCCGACTTCACGGTGCGCGAGAACCTGCTGGTATTCGGCCGCTACTTCGGTTTGAGCGCCGCGCAATGCCGTGCCATGGTGCCGTCGCTGCTCGAATTCGCGCGTCTGGAGAGCAAGGCGGACGCGCGCGTGAGCGAGTTGTCCGGCGGCATGAAGCGGCGTCTCACGCTGGCGCGCGCGCTCGTCAACGATCCCGACGTGCTGATCATGGACGAGCCGACCACCGGCCTCGATCCTCAGGCGCGGCATCTCATCTGGGAGCGGCTGCGCTCGTTGCTTGCACGCGGCAAAACCATTTTGCTGACCACGCACTTCATGGAAGAAGCCGAACGCCTCTGCCACCGGCTGTGCGTGATCGAAGAAGGACGCAAGATCGCCGAAGGCGCGCCGAGCGCGTTGATCGCTTCCGAGATCGGCTGCGATGTGATCGAAATCTTCGGACCCGATCCGGTGGCCTTGCGCGATGAACTGGCGCCGTTCGTCGAGCGCACGGAGATCAGCGGCGAGACGCTGTTCTGCTACGTCAACGACGCGCAGCCGGTGCATGCGCGGCTCAAGCAGCGCGCGGATCTGCGCTATCTGCATCGACCGGCGAATCTGGAGGATGTGTTCCTGCGGCTCACGGGCCGCGAGATGCAGGATTAAAGGCGCATCGAGACCGGTATCGCACGCAACGCGCGCGCTATAACAGACCCAAAGGAAGTCCCGTTCAGGGACACCGCACGAGACACGCAATGGACGCACGCACTTACGAAACGCCGGGCGATACGCCATCGAAACAGGAAACCTTCGCCGCCTTTCCCGCGAACGCCAGCAACTGGATCGCCGTGTGGCGCCGCAACTATCTGGTGTGGAAAAAACTCGCGATCGCCTCGATGTTCGGCAACCTGGCCGATCCGATGATCTATCTGTTCGGCCTCGGCTTCGGGCTGGGGCTGATGGTCGGCCATGTCGACGGCGTGTCGTATATCGCGTTTCTCGCGGCGGGCACGGTGGCCTCGAGCGTGATGATGTCGGCGAGTTTCGAGTCGATGTATTCGGGCTTCTCGCGCATGCACGTGCAACGCACATGGGAAGCGATCATGCATACGCCGCTGACGCTCGGCGACATCGTGCTCGGCGAGGTGATCTGGGCAGCCAGCAAGGCTGTGCTCTCGGGCGCGGCGATCATGCTGGTGGCAGGCGCATTGGGCTACGCGAATTTTCCGTCGATGCTGCTGGCGTTGCCAGTCATCGTATTGACCGGGCTCGCGTTCGCGAGCATCGCGATGGTCGTGACGGCGCTCGCGCCTTCGTACGACTTCTTCATGTTTTACCAGACGCTGGTGTTGACGCCGATGCTGTTGCTATCCGGCGTGTTCTTTCCGGTGTCGCAGTTGCCTGCCGTTGCGCGAGGCGTCACCCAGGTGTTGCCGTTGGCGCATGCCGTCGAGTTGATGCGGCCGGCCATGCTGGGTCGGCCCGTCGATAATGTGGTGTTGCATGTGGCCGTGCTGGCGGCGTATGCGGTGGGCGGGTTTATCGTGTCGGCGATTCTATTTCGCCGCCGGATGATGAAGTAGGTTTTCCGGCGTGCAAAAACAGCGGACCGCAGGCGCTGATACGCGCAATCAACAAAGCATCAGCGCCTGCCGCTAACCGGGCTCGCTCAGTCCTCGTCATCCGTCCACGGAATGTCCACGTCGGAGATAAACGCCACCGTGGCGAACGGACCACCGTCCTGACGCCCGATCTTACCGTCGGCGCGTTGCCACTCGACCCGGAACACCGTGCCCGGATCGTCGGAGATCAGGCGGACCGTGCGCACTTCATCCGGATCGGCTTCTTCGACGGGACCATCGAGCGAGACTTGCAGTTCCTGCGGCCACAGCCCATCGGCCGGATCGTAGATCTTGTCGCCGTCGGGAATCAGTGTGAAGGCTTCCACGCCGATCGTCGCCGACGCGTCCACGATCATCTTGCCCAACGCGCGCAGCAATGCCGTGGCCCGCGCCGAATTCGCCTGACGGATTGCCAGATCCCCGCGCGTCAGCGCCTGCTCAAGTTTTGGGTTTGTTTTTTGTTGCGCCATTCGATGTCCTGAGTCCTATCGCTCTGTTGTGGATGGCGCGCAAATTCGAGCGCGCGCCGCTCTCCATTTTTCGGGCTGAATCCTACCATTGGTGTCCTCAAAAGGACTTCCATCGGCGCGTGCACTGCAGCATTGCCCGCCGTGCAGTTCGCGCCCTCAGCCGCCCCGTCCACCACAGTTTAGGTCGTGATTCGCGATCCGGCTGGGACATTTGCCTTTCAATTGGTCGCGAATGGATCGCTATCGCACGCATGCAGCCCGCCTGGTTCGTGGCGCGCGGGCGATCGCAAACGTTGTCTCGCCGGCTTGATGCCACGTGGATTTTCCAGGCCCTGCTGCCATCAGCGCGTGCTTCTGCTGCGCTTTCGCGCGGCCTTCGAGGCAGTCGCATCAGCCGGCTTCGCACCCGCGATTTCCGCGATCAGATGATCCCGGAACGCCCTCACCGACTGCGGCAGCTCACGCCCCGCCATGGTCTGCACCTGAATGCTGCGCTGGCGCATCTGCGGATGTGTCAGCGGCATCACGACGAAACCATCGCCGGCGTAGCGGTCGCGCACGGACAGCAGACCCGTGAACATGATCGCGCCGGACTTCTGCGCGTAGCGATACATGGCGCCGCTGTTGTTGCAGGTCAGCTCGGGCTCGAGCAGGACGCCTTCGAGCGCGCAGGTAATGTCGATCAACTGACGAATCGTCGTGCCGGGCTCCGGCAGCACGAGCGGATAGCGCTGCAAGTCGGCGAGCGACACCTTCGCGCGCGCGGCCAACGGATGATCGGCGCGCAGCAGCGCCAGCACAGGCGCGCGCTCCGTGTGCTCGACCTTGACGCCCTTTTCCGGCGCGAGGCTGAACGTCAACGCGAGATCGGCGTCGCCGTCACGCACCTGGCGGGTCGCCTCGCCTGGCGACATGACCGAGAGCGTGAAGTCGATGCCCGGATACTGAACCCTGAAGCTCGCCATCGCGGTAGGCAGGAAGTCGGCGGCGAAACCTTCGGAACTCGTCACCTTGATCATGCTGCCGTGCAAGGTCTCCAGGCCGCCGATCTCCTTCATCACATGCTCGGCCTCCAGCAGGCTGCGCTGCGCATAAGCGAGCAGGCGCTCACCGGCTTCGGAGAGCGCCATGCCGCGCGGACGCCGCTCGAACAGCGCGACGCCGAGATCGCTTTCGAGCCGCGCCACCTGCCGGCTGATGGCCGACACGGCGACATGCAGCCGCGCGGACGCGTCGCTGAGCGAACCGGTGCGCGCGACTTCGACGAAATAGCGCAGCGCGATGCCATGCAGCGAAAGTGCCATGTGTGATGTCCCATTCAACGGTCAGCGCCGGCGAGCCGATGTCCGCAAGCGCCTCTTCGCCTATCGTGAGCTTTGCCTTTTCGGCAACGCAAGCTTCGAAAGACGATCATTGTGACAAAAAAAACGGCCTCCTAGAATCGGTTTGAAGCTGCAGGCCGCGTCCGAGCGTAATCAGACAGAAAACCACGCGCCGCCCGCCCCCACATTCGCCCGCATTGGAGACACCATGAGCCGCACCCAGGCCATCGATCACGCCACCCACCATTTCGAATCCGGCGCCTTTCTCGAAACGCTCAACCGCCGCGTTGGTTTTCGCACCGAAAGTCAGGAGGACGATCGCGCCGCGACGCTGCGGTCGTATCTGACCGACGAGATAACGCCTGAAGTCGAAGGCATCGGTTTCACCACGCGCATCGTCGCGAACCCGGTGGACGGCTTCGGGCCGTTCCTGATCGCGGAGCGCCACGAGGGCGACCATCTGCCGACCGTGCTGATCTACGGTCACGGCGACGTGGTGCGCGGCTACGACAGCCAGTGGCGCGCGCCGCTGACGCCGTGGGCCGTGACCATCGAAGGCGAGCGCTGGTTCGGCCGCGGCACCGCCGACAACAAAGGCCAGCACAGCATCAACCTGGCCGCGCTGGCGAGCGTGCTGGCCGCGCGCGACGGCAAGCTCGGCTTCAACGCGAAGCTGTTGATCGAGATGGGCGAGGAAACCGGCTCGCCCGGACTCGACGCGGTCTGCCGTGCGCACCGTGAAGAACTGGCCGCCGACGTGCTGATCGCCTCCGACGGCCCGCGCCTTGCCGCGCGCCGCCCCACCGTGTTCCTCGGCTCGCGCGGCTCGGTGAACTTCAAGCTGTCGTTGAATCTGCGCGACGGCGCGCATCATTCGGGCAATTGGGGCGGTCTGCTGCGCAACCCGGCCACGGTACTGGCAAACGCGTTGGCGAGCCTCGTCGACGCGCGCGGCGTGATCGCCGTCGACGGTTTGCGCCCGCCGCCGATTCCCGAGGCGGTGCGCCGTGCGCTCGCCGATATCTCGGTAGGCGGCGGCCCGGGCGATCCGGCCGTCGACGACAACTGGGGCGAGCCTGGCCTTACCGCGCCCGAGCGCGTGTTCGGCTGGAACAGCTTCGAAATACTCGCGTTCAAGGCCGGCAATCCGGAGAACCCGGTCAATGCGATTCCGTCGTCGGCGTTCGCGCATTGCCAGTTGCGCTTCGTGGTCGGCACCGATTGGGACAACCTCGAACGGTATCTGCGCACGCATCTGGATGCGCATGGCTTCTCGCAAGTGCAGATCGACGTCGAGCGCGGCGCGCCCGCCACGCGCCTGAACCCGGACGATCCGTGGGTCACGTGGGCGATCGCCTCGCTTGAACAGACCACCGGCAAGAAGACCGCTGTGCTGCCGAATCTGGGCGGCACGCTGCCCAACGAAGTGTTCGCCGACACGCTCGGCCTGCCGACCATCTGGGTGCCGCATTCGTATCCGGCCTGTTCGCAGCACGCGCCGAACGAGCATCTGCTTGGACCGGTCGTGCGCGAAGGCCTGCAGATCATGGCGGGCCTCTTCTGGGATCTCGGCGAGAACTCGCCGCGCGCGACAACCGTCAGCGGATCCTAAGCGCAATCTGAACGACGCCCGAACCAATCGGGCGCAACACGCCGTCATCCGCATCCGTCACGAGGCACGTCCAAGATGAGCACGTCCATTCTGCAAGCCAGCGCCGCGCGGCCGTCCGCCGCGAAGGTCCATCGCATCATTCTCGCGGCGTCGATCGGCAACGCGCTCGAATGGTTCGATCTCGTCGTCTACGGTTTCTTCGCGGTGACCATCGCGAAGCTGTTTTTTCCGGCACGCACCGAAGCGATTTCGCTGATGCTCACGCTCGGCACCTTCGGCATCTCGTACATGATCCGGCCGCTCGGCGGACTCGTACTCGGTTCGCTCGCAGATCGCGCCGGACGCAAGGCGTCGCTGCTGCTGTCGATCGCGCTGATGATGATCGGCACCTTGACGATCGCCGTGATGCCGCCGTATGCGGCGATCGGCCTGTGGGCGCCCGCGGGCATCATGCTGTCGCGCCTCGTGCAAGGTTTTTCGGCGGGCGGAGAGTTCGGCGCGTCCACCGCGTTTCTGGTCGAACATGCGCCCGAGCGCCGCGGCTTCATGGGTAGCTGGCAGTTCGCGAGCCAAGGCATGGCGACGTTGCTCGCCTCCGGTTTCGGCGCGCTGCTGACGAGCCAGCTCACGAGCGCGCAACTCGAATCATGGGGATGGCGCGTGCCGTTTCTGTTCGGCCTCGCGATCGGTCCGGTGGGTTTCTATATCCGCCGTTACGTGGATGAAGGCGCCGAGTTCAACGCCGAGTCCAAAGCCCGCACGCCGCTGCGCGACCTGTTCGGCACGCAGAAGGTCCGCATGCTGCTGGCGGTCGGCTCGCTGATCATTTCGACGGCGGCCAATTACATGATCCTGTACATGCCGACTTACGCGATCAAGCAACTGCACTTGCCCGCCTCGACCGGCTTCGCGGCGACGCTCGCCACCGGCGTGGTGCTCACGGTGCTGACGCCGTTCGCGGGTCATCTGTCCGACAGCCTCGGACGCATCCGCATCATGGCGACGGCCGCCGTGCTGATGCTGGTGACGGTGTATCCGGCTTTTGTGTATATGAACGCGCATCCGTCGTTCGCGACGATGCTGCTCGCGCTGATCTGGATCGGCGTATTGAAGGCCACGTATTTCGGCGCGCTGCCCGCGTTGATGTCGGAGATTTTCCCAACGCAGACGCGTGCGACCGGCCTCGCGGTGAGCTACAACATCGGCGTGACGGTGTTCGGCGGCTTTGCGCCGTTCGTGATCACGTGGCTGATCGATGCAAGCGGTAATAAGCTCGCGCCGGGTCTCTATCTGATGTTCTGTGCAGTGGCGAGTTTGTTCGCGCTCTACGCGGTGCGGAGGAAGTTGATGATCCGCTGAGGACACGGGAATGCCGACTCGCCTAGAGCGCCGTGGCGAAGCTGCTCGCCATCACGGCATACGCGGGAAGTGGAGTACCGGCTGAGCACGTCTGCCGACGCGACAGCGTCGCAGAAGCGAAGCGCGAATCCCCTTGCGAACGCCCCGGCCGTGCAGCCGGGGCAAATCAAACGTTCGCATGATTCGAGCCGCACTAGAACCACACGCTCAACACTCACGCATCAAGGCGCCGGATTCGGCTGCAACTCATGCAGCGCATCGATTTCCGCGAGCACTTCCGGCGAGAGTTTCACCTCGACGCTGGCGATGTTTTCCTTCAATTGATCGAGCGAGGTCGCGCCGATCAGATTGCTGGTCACGAACGGCCGGCTATTGACGAACGCAAGCGCGAATTGCGCGGGCGACAAGCCGTGACGCTTCGCCAACTCGACGTAACGCGTGATCGCCTGGACGGCTTGCGGCTTGCTGTAGCGCTGAAAACGCTCGAACAGCGAGATACGAGCGCCAGCCGGACGCGCGCCGCCTTCATACTTGCCCGTCAGCCAGCCGAAGGCCAGCGGCGAATAAGCCAGCAAGCCGATGTTGTCGCGATGCGCGTACTCGGACAGCCCCGCTTCGTAAGTGCGATTGACGAGGCTGTACGGATTCTGAATGCTGACGATGCGCGGCAACCCGAGTTTTTCAGCCGCGCGCAGAAACTGCGCGACGCCCCACGGCGTTTCGTTCGACACGCCGACGTGGCGCACCTTCCCCGCCTTGACGAATTCAGCGAGCACCGACAGCGTTTCTTCGATCGGCACCGTATAGGCGTCGTCGACCCACGGATACGCCGGGCGGCCGAACGTCATCGTGCTGCGATCCGGCCAGTGCAACTGATACAGATCGACATAGTCCGTTTGCAGGCGCTTCAGGCTGTCGTCGAGTGCTTCGGTCAGATTCTTGCGGTCGAACTGGTTGCCCTCGCCACGAATATGGCGCGGGTTGTGCGGCTGACGCGCCGGGCCGGCAATCTTGGTGGCAAGCACGATTTTCTCGCGCGCGCTGCGATGCTGCGCGAGCCATGTGCCGATGAAGCGTTCCGTCGAACCCTGCGTCTCGGCGCGCGGCGGCACCGGGTACATTTCAGCGGCGTCGATCAGGTTGACGCCTTGATCGAGTGCGTAATCGATCTGCGCGTGCGCTTCCTGTTCCGTGTTCTGCTCGCCCCACGTCATGGTGCCGAGACCGATCAGGCTAACTTGCACATCGGAGTCGCCGAGTCTGCGGTATTCCATCGAACTTGTCCTGTTGATTGGTTGAACGAAAAGCGCCGACGGTACCATGTCCGTCCGACCTCTGCTTAGCGCGCTAAAATGCGGTTCCAGCGCGCGTCACCCGTTTTTTCCGCGCGAAATGTTTCGCTGCGGTTTCCCTGCGTCGACCTGTCTGCCATGAATCCCGAACACCTCGAACTGCTGGTCACGCGCATCATGCCTTACGGGAAATATAAAGGCCGCGTGATTGCGGACCTGCCCGGTCATTATCTAAACTGGTTTGCTAGCCAGGGCTTTCCGCCGGGCGAAATCGGCCGGCTGCTGGCGTTAATGCACGAGATCGATCACAACGGTTTGAAGCCGCTGCTCGAGCCTTTGCGCAAGCGCTGATCGCCTCGCGGTGAAAGCCGTGTGAAGCGCCGTGAAGCACGGATGAAAGTTGCCCTGTAGGCATTGTGCAAGCAATGTCAGCCTGTACAAATTTATACAGTCTTTTGCTTGTACCTTGCCCGCTGAATGGACTTTAATCCACGTAGGTCTTCGCGCGAATTCCATGGTTCGCGCCATCATCCGCATGTCATCTTGCCTGTCTGTCCATGTCTGAATTCAGCTTGTCCGCGCTGCTCGAATTTATCGGCCACGACCTCTCGCCCGTGAGGGCGGTCATCGTCTTCTTCCTGATCGGCTACCTCATCGTCGGACTGCCGGTGCATTTCCGCCAGGGCGCCGCATCGCGCGACATCTGGGGCACCGCCGCCGGCGTGACGATGGCCGCGATCTATGCGGCGTTCATCATCGGCGTGTATCCGGCTTTGCATCATTCGGCCGGGTTGTTGCGGTAACCCGAAGCGGCTTCGATGCGCGTGCGCATGTGCGTGTGTCTACCGTCGACGCACACGCATCGACGCTTCACCCCTTCTGTCCCCCGAGAAATCGAAACGGTATGGTGAAACGTCGCGGGCGGGGCGAAAAATCTGCGTGTACGGTTACGCGCTGCGCGTGACTCGCCGCGCTTCAGGACGAAGCGCTAACTGCTCAGACGCCCCATCGCGGCCAGATGCGCGAGCAGGCGGCCCACTGACTCGTCGACCGGCATCCGGTCGCTCTCGATCACGACATCCGACGCGAGCGGTGCTTCGAAAGGTCCGGAAATGCCGGTGAAATGCGGGATCTCGCCGCGCCTTGCGCGAGCGTAAAGCCCTTTGGCATCGCGAGCTTCGCAGACGTTCAGCGGCGCATTCACGAACACTTCGACGAAACCGTCACCGACGATTTCACGAGCAGAACGCCGATGCCGATGCTCCGGCGAAATCACTGCGGCAATCACGACGAAGCCCTGCTGCATGAAGAGCGCCGCGACGTGCGCGACCCGTCGCAAGTTCTCAGTACGGTCCTCGGGCGTGAAGCCGAGATCGGCGTTCAGTCCGCGCCGCAGCACGTCGCCATCGAGCACGATCGCGGCATGTCCCGCTTCCTTCAGACGCTGATGCAAGGCGTTGGCGAGCGTCGATTTGCCGGCGCCGGAAAGCCCCGTCATCCAGATCACGGCGCCACGCGATGCGCTCATGAGCGATGCTCCGTGCCGCTTGCCGCGACCTCGTCAGCCTCGCGGCGATGCGCCGGCGCCAACTCCGCGCCGAGGCCATCGAACAGCGGTTGCAGCAACGCGTGCTGCGGCTGCCAACGTTGCAGCGACGTCTTATACAGCGGACGGCGCACCTGCGCGGAACTGGCCGTATTCACCTGGCGCGTGGTCTGATAAAACGACAGGCAGCGTTCGTCCCAGTCGAGCCCGCAATGCGCGAGCACGCGGCGCACATTACCTTCGAAATCGTCGACCAGTTCTTCATACTTGACTTCGATCATCACACCTTCGGGGAGCACGCGTTGCCAGTGAGCCATTAACTCGTCGTACGCGCGGTAGTAGCGGCCCAGTTCGCCGAGATCATAGCTGAACGGCACGTCGTGAAAGATCCGCGAAAAAATCGACAGGCAGGTTGGCAACGGCGCGCGGCTGCTGTGAATGAAGCGGGCGTTCGGTAACGCGAGATGGATCAGGCCGAGGTTGATGAAGTTGAACGGATACTTGTCGGTGAAGTGCGTGTAGTTCGCAGGATTGCGTTCGTCGTTTTGCGCCAGGCTCTGGAGTTCCGGCAACGCATTGCGCATCCGACGCAGATAGTCCGCGCCGAGCGTGCGCAACGGCGCGGCGCCGACGTCTTCCAATGCTTCGATGTCGATCCGCAACGGATCGCCCGGATCGCGGCGGATGCAGTTCACCAGCGCCTCGCCGAATTCCGTGCGCTCGCCTGCGCCGAAGACTTGCGGATGGCTCGCGAGAATCTGTTCGATCAAGGTCGAACCCGAGCGCGGCATGCCGACGATAAAAATCGGCGCCTGCGATGCGTCGCCCAGACCGCGCTTCGCCGCCAGCAGATCGGAAGTCATCAGTTCGGGCAGATGTGCGAACAGGCCGAGCGTTTCCGCTTCGTTGTAACGCACGCCGGCGCGGTGCAGCGCATTGCCCTTCAGGAAGTGATCGAACGACGCGTCGTTGCGGCCCGCATCGGACAGCGCCTGGCCGTACGCGAAGTGAAGCTCCGCCTGATTGGCCGGCGTGAGCGAAGCGGCATCGTCGACGAGACGCTCCATCGCGAGGAAGACCGGATCGTCAGCGGCAAGGCGCTTGGATTGCACGAAGTTGCGGTAGTACAGCAGCACCTGCGGCGCGGCCTCGATTGCGCGGCGATACGCTTCGTGCGCTTCGTCGAAACGGCCGAGTGCCTGCAGGCAGTTGCCCATGTTGTTGTGCGAGCCGTCGGCTTGCGGATTCACGCGCGTCGCCTCGCGATAGGCGTCCACTGCCTGTTCGAGCCGATGCATCTGCTCAAGCGTCCAGCCGAGGCCATGATGCGAATCCGTGTCGCGCGGATCGAGCGCGATCGCTTCGTGATAGCGAACGACGGCTTCGGGAAATCGGTTCAGCGCGGCGAGCGTGGCCGCTAGGCGCTGCTGGACGAGCGCGTCGGCGGGGTCGAGCGCACGGGCGGTTTCGCAACGTTGGAGCGCGGCCTCGAGTTCGCCGCGTGCGGCGCAGGCGTCGCCTTCGGCGCGCCATTCCGATGCGGCAGCCGGCTGTGGATCTTGCTTCATTGACGGCTGGATTCTTGCAGGCTTCGCATCGAGCGGTCCTGACAGTAAGCGAGTGCGATCTTTTCATCCAGCCCGGCAAGCGGCACACGGTCGGGAGTCGAAGGTAATTGTCTGAAGGGAACTTAACAGCCGCGCCCTACAGTTTCGTTTCGAAAATTTAACTAACTGTTACAGCGCGGTGTAGGGGTAAGGTTTGGAAAGCTTGTCGCCGCGCCTCACTGCCATGGCCTTCGATCGCCATGCGTGTCCGATCGACGCGCCATCGCATGCGCAAGCCGTAATTTGCGGACACAAATGCTGCTGAACTCTTGAGCGTGCGTTTTTTCTCAATCACATACGAAGGAGAAAATCGTGAGCAGGCTCATTGCATCAATGGCACTGTTGGCGGTGACGGCCAGTTTGACCGGATGCGTGGTCGCACCGGGATACGACTATGGCTACGCGCAACCTTATTACCCTGGCTATGGCTATGCGTACGGGCCACCGTATGCGCCGGTTTATGGCAGCGTCGGCATCTATGGCGGCTGGGGTGGATCCTGCTGTTATCACGGCGGCGGGTATTGGCATGGCGGCCATGGGTGGCACGGCGGTGGCGGTGGCGGCTGGCATGGCGGCGGATATGGCGGATCTCACGGCGGCAGCAGCGCTAGCGGCGGGGGAAGTTCGTGGAGCAGCGGCGGTGGCGGCCGTGGGCGTTGAAATCGCAAACCCAAAATAAAAACGGCGCTGTGATTTCTCACAACGCCGTTCGCAAAACTTTTACTGCCTGAATTCTTTGGGGTGGCTGATGGGGCTCGAACCCACGACAACAGGAATCACAATCCAGCCGTCAAAACCGCGTCGAGCCTTTACCAGCAAGCATCCTGCCTTCAGGATTCGGAACAAAAAATAGGTTTGACCTCACGGTTTTATGCGGTTCTCCGGGCGCCCGTTCCGAAATTAGACATGATTTAAACGGACTCAGGAAAGTCCATTTCGGGAATAAAAGGCGGTTTTCGAAGCGGCGCTATACTGTTCATCCATACAGTATTTTGTCGTTCTGCCATGCGCCACCGCCGCCCTTTAACCGCCGCCGACCTGGCCGAGATTTACGATCGCGAGCCGACCGAGACCGTGCTTCGCCCGCTTCAGGAGATCCATCGTCTGCGATCGACGATCCTTCGCGCGGACCAGATCCGCCGGATGATTGGCAAGCACGGCAGTGCGTACGTGGCCGGAACTGTGTGGGAGTGCTTCGAGCGGGAACTGGATGAGGAGCCGTGCTTGACGGATCCGCGCACGCCGAGGCAGGAAAAGAGGATCGAGGCAACGATGCGCCGCCTTGACGAATGGCGGAAGAACGGCCGGAGAGATTGATGTGCGCCAGCGGCGCGAAGGAAAGTTGTACCCAAAGCCGAGCCCGCCGGTCACCTATTCATCAGGCCCACTGATTGCGGCTTGCTCTTCAAATCAACAGGAGCGAGCATGCAATTGACCATCGATCAATTCAAAACCCAACTGGCAGAGTTTCTTCGCGATCTAATGCCATGCACATCCGCGGATTTGACGGACAACGCCATTGCCTATTGGGATGGGCAGCGGGTCGTCTACTGCTATCTGGATGACGATACCGACCTAATCGACTATGAGTTCGACCTTGACAATGGCCTCTGGAAAGATTGGGAGGAGTATCTGTCAGAGTGGACAGCGGAACCGAAATTCAGCGTCAGGCCTGAGTTGCGGGACCGGCTAAATCAATTCCCGACTAGCGAGGCGGGATAGTTGATGTGCACAGTGGAAGGGATGACCTTCGCAGCGCCGGCGGCCGCCTTTCGGGCAGAGCACCGCCGGCTGTTCGCGCTGCAGGCACAGGATACGCTGCCCGACTGGCTACGCCGGCGGATATCCCATTACACAGACTGTCTCGAGCGCAGTCTTCGCTGCTGAATAGCCGTCGTCATAGAGCCTCTGACGTACCGCTGCTGGCATGTTTCGATCAAACGAACTCGCATAGCCGGTGGACACGCGCACGATGGTCGCGCCGTTCTTCGTGTCGAGCTCGACGTGCGCCGCCTCGTTGGCGGCGAGCATCAAGTCAATGATCCGCGGCGCCAGCGTGCTCAAGCCATAGTTGCCCGGCCGGAGCGGCGTGTCATCCGACACGAGGTAAATCCCAACCCGCGGCACGTCGTCGACGGTCAGATCACTCGCCGGCACGTTATCGCAGGTGCCCCCGTCGACGAGTAATGCGCCGGAACATGCGACCGGCGGAAACACGATCGGGATTGATGCGCTCGCACGCGCCGCCACCGCGATCGGCACGTTCGGCGTGGTTTGCCGGCTGAACAGGAATTCCCTTTCGGTCAGCAGATCAGCCGCGATGACCTTCAGATCGATCGCCGTATCGGCGAACGTCTTGCCTCGCGTGCTTTGCTCGAGGAAGGCTTGCAGAGCGGTGCCGGTGCACAGGGACTGATGGCGCACCACCGCCCAAGGCGAGAACCGCATCATCGGAGACCAGTCCATCTGCATGCACAGCTCGTGCATGTCCGCGAGCTTCATGCCGCCGGCAAACATCGAAGCGACGATCGAGCCGCCGGACGTCCCGGCCAGCTCGACCACGTCGAATCCAGCGTCGACGATCGCCTGCAGCGCGCCAAGGTGCGCGCCGAGGCGAAAGCCGGATCCGCTCAACGCGACGCGGATCCGATTGCTCATGATGCGACCGTCCCGCTCGCCGCCACGGGCGCCGGCGACGTTGGTGCCGTCGACGTGCCGTATTGCTGGATCGCGGCCGACAGCGTCGTCTGAAACGCGATAATCGCGATCTGCCACGTCTGATACTTCGCGGCGGTTACGGAGTCGGCGCCGGCCTTCAACTGCTCGAGCGCGGCGATCGCATCGGGGACGATCGACTGTACGAAGTTCTGGACGCTCGACGGATCCGCCGCCGCGTTGGCCGAGCAGATATCGCTCGCGCCGCCAGTCAGCTTAGCGAGCACCGCCTGCTGGCCAGTTGCGCTCGTCGGCGTCATGGCCTTAACGGATGCGAGCGTGGGCTGCGCAATGTTGCACGCCTTCGTCACGTTCGCCTTGACCGCGGCAAGAATCTGCGCCGGCGTCTGGGTAGGATCGGAAGGCTTCTCGGTAGGCGTGGAAGAACAACCAACGAGGGCGACAGCCGCGACGAGGCCTGCCGCAAGCAGCATGGATAAACGTTTCATGAGGGATCTCTTACTTGAGGGTTTTGATTGCCGTAACGGCTGCCGAAGCGGCCGCCGCTGCGACGTCTGATGCCGCGGCTGCGGCGGTTGCTTGCCCCTGGAAGGCCTGTACGTCGGTCTCCCGGAGCGAGATGCTGTAGTCGCCGGCGGCCGTGCGCGTGAAGGTCGCGTCGACCGTGGCCATCTGTTTGCCGTTCCAGACCTTCAGGACGCAGCAGCTGGTGGCCACGCCGCTCGAGTTGATGATTGGCTCGATGTCATAGCGCGCGGTACCGGCGTACCAGAGCGATGCGCAACCCTGCAGGGCCGCGCATGCGGTCAGCGCGATCGCGACGCGAATCACTGCAGCGTCGCTGGCGTTGCCGCCGACGCCTGCGCAGTCGCCGCTGGCGCAGTTGCTGCCGGCGAAGAAACAGCTACGGCAGGAGGGTCGATCACGGCGGGCTGCAAAAACGCCTCCGCGCTCGAGGCACCTCCGGAAAGCGTGACGCCAGGCGTCGACATCGTGGCGCCGTGGATCCCGAGTCCGGTAATCGTCAGCGCGATAGCGCCAATGAGCTGATCAGCGGGCGCTTTACCGATGACCACAAGCGCGAGCCATGCGCCGAACAGAAGCACGGCAGCCGCGAACTTCAATAACTGAGTCGAATTCAAGATGCTCTCCTAGGTAATGCCACACGATTGCGGCGAAGTGAATGCAGTCGGTAAACGACAAAACCGCCCGAAGGCGGTCATGTGGGGTGATGAGACTCAGCGCAAACGTGTTACGTCAAACCGTCCGGAGGCGACCACGCGGCCCCGATCACCACGCTGGCTGTGTCCGAAACCTGCAAACCTGAAAAGCTGGTCGGCGCGGCGCCGGGTGCATACATGAGCCCGTCGACGGTGCCGTCATCGTGAACGCTGCCTACGATGCCCAATGCAACCGTATTTGCATCGACGCGAATCGCGATGCTCGATCCCAATTCGACGGTGCTCATTTGAAGCCTCCTAGCATGCGTTGCATGTCTGGCTGGATGATAGTTGCGGCCTTTGGCCAGCCGACATCGTTCGGGTGATTCGTATCGGTGGTATAGATCGTCAAATAACGCTCCGGTCTTGCGCCGTCGCCCAATCCGGCCATGCCGAGTGACCACGTGAGATTGCTTATGCCATCGAGCCGGGACATGCGCAGGTTCTGATCCTGCCGGTAGACGTCGCCCGGGACCGTTCCTGTAGGCGTCGCCGTCAGCGTGCCTTGTTGCCAGTTGTCGGCGACTACCGAGTGCGGCGCCCATCCGCGCAACAGAACACGAATCCCGAGGCTCAGTGCGAGCGCGGTCACTTGATCAATCAGGAAACGATTGGAGCGTTGACCGGGCAAGGAAGGCACGCCGTCATTCGGTGTTCCGACCGTAAGCACAAGCACATCGGGCTTGATGATCGGCAGCATGTAAAGCATGCGCGCAAGGTAGGTCGCCGAGTTCTGGCCGCCCCAGCCCGCCGCGATATAGCCTAGAGGTAGCGTCGGCTTCGTCAGATTGATTGCCTGCATTGCGCGATAGACGTCCGTCTTGCCGAGCAATGTTTGCCCCGCGCCGGCCGCGATGCTGTCGCCGCCCAGCATGAAACTGACGCCGCTCTGCGTTTCACAAAGCGCCTCGATGCCGGCGATCGCACCGCGCAACTGGATCGTCGAGCTCGAAAACGTGCCGGGGTTCGTCGCCTGATCACCTGACTGATTTCGCTGCGCCCAGTAACCGCCGCTTGCCTTGGCCTCGGACTCCATCCACGAGAGGTCATAGCTGTTGTTCGAGTAATTGGCCTGCGACGGATCAAGGTAGGCGTACACCATGACCGGGAACGTTCCCGGATCGTCCACCGATTCCTGCGGATACACCGGAATCCATGGGCCGACAAACATTGACGGTTGGTTCACGCCTTGCGTTGGCGGCACGTTGCATGCGCCGCCTGCCGTCCATTCCGTCGACGTTGCGGGTGACAAACTGGCGTTGTATGACTTGCATGTAGCCGCGCCCGTCTGCGCGAAGTTCACTGCAACGGACTGATTGTTGTAGAACACGAGCCGCACTTGTGAGGGCGGTTTCAGGAAGGAGTGCGCGGCGCGAAATGTCAGGCCCGCCGGATTATTGGCTTGCGACAGGGACTCAACGGCCGTGATGAACGAGTGACGTCGAGACGCGGTCGTCGTCTGTATTAGCGGTGTGTTCAGCATCGGTCAGCCCTCGAACATTGTTACGGGCTGCCCAGCCACTGATCCATAAACGTACACCGCGCCCTGATGAGGAATCGGCGGCTGCCATGACCCGCCGGCGGCGATCGGGATGCTGCCAGGAACTCCCTGTGCGGGATTGTTTATCGTCGTTGCGGCATAGAGAGGCAACGTGCCGGGATTGATGATTTCAAGGGACTTGCGCGAAGCGTTCGCCGCTGCGAACAGAGTGGCAACTCCGACCCATGTCAGGATGAAAGTGGCGCCGGTGCCAGATCCGCTAGACGACGCCTGGGCGACCGGATTCGTCATCGCCTGCACGTTTGCGTAGGAGACGTTTCCCGGCGTTGTAAGCGCGACTGTCGCGACCGCGCTGCCGTTGACCGTGGCAACGGTGAGCACGATCCCGTTTGCCAGCGTAATGGTGTTTCCAACCGCATAGCCAGATCCACCCGCAGCAATGGCCGCCCCGCTAACTGCGCCATTGATTGTTCCAGAGCGGTCAGGCGTGGCGCTGGCCGGTACCGGGGTGCTTGTGACCTGGAGGTCTGCGGCATTGCCGTTCTTTACGCCAACATGCGCTGGCGCTGCGGTCCCGTTTGCGACGACGGTGAACGAGCCCGAGGTGATAGCGCTCAGCCGCGCGCGAACCTGCTTCGCACCGCCGGCCGAAACGTTATAGACGCCGGCCGCAGCTGCAGTCGTGCTGCCGGCCGCGCCAGTGCCGCCTTTCGGATACGCCTTAGACGCAACCCAGTTCGTACCGTCAGAGGTCGCCTCAAACGCGACCGTTGCGCCGACTGGGGAGCCCGCGAGAGCGAAGTCAACCGACCCAAGCGTATCGGTGGCGAGCGTTACCGCCGAGTTGACCGTAGACAGCGTACCCGATGCCGATTGATTGGGCGCGCCTGAGGGAAAGAATGCTGTCATCTTTTACGCGTCCTGAACCATCGCCACCCAGTAACGGTGCGATGCGGTGAAAAGATAGATTTGCGGTGCACCGCCCTTCGTCTCGTCAGCGAGCACGAGAAAAAGGCCCACTGGATTGGCGGGCAACGAAGCGAAGGTGGCCGACTGCTGAACCACCAATGAAGGGAGTTCGGCCGCGTACGCGGCGGCTTGCTCCGCGCTCGCCGCGGCCGCCGAGACCGCCTGTGCAATCTGCGCGCTTGCGCCGGCGCCAAGCGAACCGACCTGCAGGACCTGAACCGCCCCGTTTATCGTTATCGTCAGTGAGCTCATATGGTCACTCTCGGCTCGAGGTAGCCTGGGCCGGCGAAGAGATAACCGATGTCGGCATTCGGATCGACGTATTGCAGGTCATGCACGCCGATCTGAAAAATTCCGGGTCCACGCAGATTCGTCCCTGGAAGCGGGAGTCCTGTCGGCGAAATCAAAGCAGTGTCAGCGCGTGCGAAGACAAGATCAATCTCGCCAGATGTGCCCCCGAGGACAATGCGGCTGCCGCTCTGCGACCCGCTGTCGAGCGTAATCAGCGGCGTCGGGCCCAGCCCAATCGTGCGTATTTGCAGGCGCATCGAATAGTGCGTCAGGTCGATCGGATTGCCTTGATCGTCCGCCCATACCATCGAGATCTTCAGATCCGCGCCCTGCTTTAGCGTGATAGGGAAAATTGCGATTCGCGAGGTGTCTGTGCTTGTCATCGACGAGTCCGGTGAAAATGCCGCGCGGCGGCTAAGCGACGCCGAGCGCGTCTTTACAGCTCGTCCAGAGCTGCTCGCGATCATCCATGCCGTTCGGCGTCGCCGTGCTGTTCGGGTTGCCGATGTTGATGGCGCGGCTCAGCGTCAAAAACTCGCTCGCGTCGGCGTATGCGTTGAAACTGCGGTCTGTCCAAAATTGCGCCGACGCGAGCGATGCCACGTCGGGCCGTACGATGAGTTCGGGGTTGCCCTCGAGGTCGAAGCCGATCTTCTGCCCCATCACGCGAAAGTTGTAGCGGCCGGTGATGCCAATGAGACCGCCGCCGCGATATCGGAAACCGTCGCCAGCCGTCGTGTTACCCAGCGCGCGCGACTTCGGCGTGAACGGTTCATATAGCTTCTGCTCGGCCGTGGGACCCCAGAGTTCGCGGAGCCACTGGAAGCGGCCGCACTCGTGGCCGCACTGCGCAAGAAAGGCGGCCTGGCGCACCGGCGTATCGATCGAATACAGCGCCATAGCGGCCGATAGCGGATCGGCCCATAGGGAAGCGCGGGCGAGCTGAATCTGCAGCGCCGCAGCGAGCGTTTCGGGTGACATAGGGATCTCCAGCGCGACGATCCGTGCGCGGATTAGAAACAAGGAAATTGCGTGACCAGCGGCCGATATGCGTGCGACCCTACCCCATCAGTTTGAAGATCGCACTTGCCCACTCCGGGATCTTCGCGCCCCACAGAATGGCCTTCACGATCACCAGGACCAGCACTGTGACCAGCCCGGGAAGAAAGACCTTGCGCAACAGGAAAGTCCATGCGTCGGCTAGCCTGCAAAAAAAGCGTTTCATTGCGACGCCGTCGGCCCAGGCGTCGCGCATCGCTTTCGTATCGTCCGCAATCTGGCGGGTCAGCGCTGTGTTTTCGGCGACATCGTTTTTGATGTTCGCCATCTCGACATCCGTATTGCTCTGTCTAAGGTTTAACGCTTGGAATTGTTTGTCGACGTTCCGCTTCCACTGGTCCCCGTGAGTGAGGCTGGATAGTTCGTCATCGCTCAGGCTCATCGCGTTGTCTTCCATGAATCCCCGGAAATAAAAAAAGCCGCTCCCAGTGAACTGACCCCGCAAAGTTGGACAGTTTTCGGCTAGGGCCGGCAGGCCTGGGTCCTGTACATCACAGGACTCAGGCCGTTCAGTTTCAACGTGATGCGTTTGTGGTTGTAGTAACGGATGTACTGTCTGATACCCGCCTTTAACGCCTCAATACTCTCGAACCTGTTCAGAAGAAAGAACTCGGATTTGAGCGTGCCGAAGAAGCTTTCCATTGCCGCATTGTCGTAGCAGTTTGCCCTGCGCGACATACTCTGCGTCAGGCCGTGTTGATCCAGCAGCCTTCGATAAGCGCGCATCTGGTACTGCCAGCCCTGATCCGAATGCAGCAATGGCCTGTCCTCGTCTCCCAGTTTCGCCAGTGCTTTCCTGAGCATGCCGTTCACCATTTCAAAGACCGGACGCGTGTTCATCTGGTAAGCCACGATTTCGTTGTTATACAGATCCATGATCGGCGAGAGATACAGTTTCTGTCCGAGCACGTTGAACTCCGTCACGTCCGTCACCCATTTCTGATTGGGCTGCGACGCGCTGAACTCGCGGTTCAGCAGATTCGGTGCGATACGCCCGACTTCGCCGCGCCATGAGCGGTATTTCTTCGCGCGCACCAGCGATTTCAGGTTCAGTTTTCCCATCAGACATTGCACTGTCTTGTGGTTGACCAGCTGACCCGCCTTCCGGATCTCAAGGGTGATGCGCCGGTAGCCATAACGGCCCTTGTGGCGCTCATACACCGTCTTGATCCTGGCTTTGAGGTCCTTGTGCCGGTCGACGCCGTCCATCACCTTCAACTGATAGTAGAACGTGCTGCGCGCCAGACCCGCAGCCTTGAGCAAGGCCAGCGTCGCATGGTGCTGCCGCAGTTCCTGCACTATTTGCGCTTTTTCTTTTGCGCGCCCTGCTTCTTCGCCTGAAGCAGGGCATCGAGCTTTTTTAGGTACGCCACCTCCGCGCGCAGGTACTCGTTTTCCTTGAGCAACTGCTCACGTGTGCGCTCATCCGGCGCACTCTCTCCGGTCGGCTGTTCGGGTGTCGGGTGGGTCATTGTTTTGGGGCGCCCTCGTGGGCGGGGCGCCAGAGCATCCATACCGCCCTCATGATACCGGCGTTCCCATTTCCCTACACAACTGGGGTTGCGAATGTCGAACACCACAGCCACTTGCCGACACGACAGATCCTTGCGCCACATATGAGTGAGGACCGACATCCTGAACTGCGCGTCGTAGTGACTGAATTTCTTGCGTAATCCATCACGGCCATGCTGCTCGTAAGTCGCCACCCAGTGCCGCAAAACAGAGGGACCCACACCGTACCGCTGTGCAATTACACCTGCACCGGCGACGCCAGCCAGGTATTGCTTAACCAGCTTCAGCTTTAACTGCTCACTGTACTTCGCCATGAAAAACACCCCAAAGGTTGGATTGGTGTCCAACTTTTGGGGTGCAGTTCACAGGCGGCTGTTTATCGAATCGTTGCTCCCATGCTTGACGCCTAGGCCGATTAGGCCTACCTTGTCGACTAGCGGCTGCGCAATCGCGCGGCCCACATCCGATGAGGAAAATCATGGACCGCTTTCGTCACGCCGCGATCGGCGCTGGAATCACACGTCATGCAATATCAACCGCCGTCGCCGGACGACCTGGCTCGTCTCAAGGACGAGTTGGGCCTCAGCAGCGCGCAGATGGCCAGACTGTTCGGACTATCGGGCGGACGACACTGGCGCAAGTACACCGGCGGGGGCGATCCTCAAGGCATCAGTCCACTCCCCCTCTTCTTCGCAATGGCCCAATTGGAACTCGACAACGAAACGATCGAGCGAGTGCTACAACGCATGCGCCGAGTCGGAGCAACGATCGACTTGAGCGCCGACTCCCCGGAGCTCGATGGCGAGCAGCAGCCGTAGCAATGTCGCTCGGCTGTGCAGCAGCAAGCGCGCACGCGGACAACATCACCGACTACATCCACTTCGAGGCCGGGATCGGCGGCGCTGCGTACCGCAATGGCCCAGACGGCCTCTGGTATCAACAGGGCTTCTCGCACAGCCTCAATCTCACCGCCCCATCGTTCGAAATCGGCTTCACCGGGCCGATCATCCAGCGAGAATCCTGGGGCGTCGATTGGCATTTGGGCTGGGCATGGCTCGGCACCGTCCATACCAACGCGCTTGTGCCGTCCGCAAACACGAACACGACGTCCGGCCGCTGGGTTGGGCCGGATCTCGTAGGCGTCAACAAGTCTGATCCCTGCAGCGGTCCATGCAACAACCTGAGCCGCTTCATCGGCAGCGGCCACGATCAAGGGTTCATGCTGACCGTCGAGCCGCACTATGACTATCGCGAATGGCGATTTGGCATCGAAGCCGGCCCCTATCTGCATCGCTCAACATGGAGCGAAGACGTCATCAACTGGGTTCCAGAAGCTGGTGCCGCGCCGCGAAATATTCACGTCGATTACAAGCCTCAGTGGCTGGTGGGATATGTGGTCGGCGCATCAGTCGCGCGCGGCAACATTTCAGTCGCCTACCAGTACTTCGCGAATAAGATCAACGGAAGGGCGAGCAATCCCTACCAGCCCATCTGGCAGGGCACGCACATGCTGATGGCGAAGTATCGGTTCTGAGGGCGGCCTACGTCGGAGTGTGTCTACGGCGACTCGCTCTTGATAGTGCAAGAGTCACCGTGGGCACGATCAGATATTTGTCGAGCAGGATCGGAACCGACAACCCAGCGAGCACGTAGACGAACCACATGTGCTCCGGATGCCACTGATAGTACTGGTTCACGACGGTCGCCGGCTGAATGATGCCGAGCGCGCACAATGCGGCGTTGACCAGGAAGAAGCCGAACAACTGGTGCAGTACGATCGGCATCCCGTTCTTCCCAACGAAAGCAACGACGCGAGCGGCCCTATTGCCAGATACAAGGATCGCAGCGCCATAGAAAAAGCCAATCCCGAGAATACTCGTGACGATCGGAAGGATCGTCGTCTCAAACTTCATTATCTGCATCCAGAAATCGAGCACCTTCCCGGTGGTCGTCAACTGCTGGCCAGCCACATAAATCACGGCAAGCATAATGATGCTCGTTAGCGCGCGATTCACGCGGTAGGTGGCACACAAGTAGCCGAGGTAGTAGAAAAATGCGCCGAATACGATTCTCAGCGGAATGATGATGCTCCACTGAATGTCACCGAATTGATACATACGGCGGCACGCATGAACAGCCGCTAGCGCTGCCAACAGGTAGCCCAACCCGAACAGCGCGTGAAGCGCCTTTTCTCTGCATCCCAGGACGCGCTGAGCGAAGATAGCGAGCTGCGCGTGGACAACGCAAAAATACAGTCGGGCGAAGAACAAAACCGGGATGAACCAATATGGCGAAGTGAAGCGGTACGCGCCGGAACCAAAGAATTGATCGAAGAAAATGTCTCGCAGCGACAGTGGCCTAGACAGTCCGGTGAAGCCGAATGCCCCCAAGACTTGGCTAATGAGTGCATATCCGATAAAACAAAGCGTCGTCGGCAACAGCAACGACCTCACTCCCTTAAACACCGATGCGCCGAATCTCTCGGGCGCGCCCTCGCTGAAAAAAAGCCCTGACAGAAAAAAGAAGAGGGGCATGTGAAACGAGTAGGGTGAGAATGCTGCGAGTCCCGTCCCGCTGCCCGCGTGGCCAGCCACAACGAAGATGATGCCAATGCCCCGCAGGACGTCTATGCTTTGGTCGCGCTCTGCCATCTGGATGCAGCCCTGAGGAAGGAGCCACATTATAGCTAGCACGTAACTTATGCAGTTGGAACGGGGAGATTTCCAGTCATGGTGCCGGGCAATAGCGCTTCCCACCATGCCTTATACCTTGGGTCGGATGCATCTAGCACGCCTTGAACCGGCACTACATCATCAGGCTGCGCGCAGCTAAAGACGCCGCAGATCGTCGTTTTGCTCGAATCCGTAAATTGCACAAAAATGTTCATCGATCAAAACTCGAAAGAGTTAGTGGAGATAGTGAATCCGGGCGTACCGGCGCTGTTCGACGACTGCTGATAGATCGTCTGTGGAGTAACAACCGCAACCCGGAACGGAATGGCCTGTGAGGCACCAGACTGAATATTGACCGTGTTGTACTGTCCACCGGCTCCGGCGATCGAGGTAGGCGTAATGACTTGCGATACCGCACTGGCCGTCGTGCTGCCAACTTGATTGAAGCCGCTAATAAAGCGAGCATTTAGCGGAATGAATGCTGTCGACGGCCGTGCCGTAGGGCCGCCGACAAATGTGGAACTGGTCAGCAAATTGCCGCCACCCCAATCCACCTTCCGATCCATCAGCAAAAACGGCGCGAAGTTGGCCGTCGTTGTGCCCATCGGAACGATGCCGATCAGCGCCGACGCTGTGTATCCAGATGGAAGTGTCACGCCGGCCACTTCCGATGCCTTCGCTGCTGTCGCATCGGTCACAAAGATGCCGGCGCCCGCCACCAAGCCGTAAGCTGCATAGACCGCTGCGAATCCGTTGGCTGCGGGCGCAGTGCCAACAACGCCTCCGATGCCAGTGCCACCAAGTGAAACGGCCTTACTGAACGGACTGAGCATGTAAGACTGTCCGCCGAGTGCCGCTTTGACGACGATCTCGTCGGCGTTGAAGGTCACAGTCGGACCGGTCGTGCCGAGAAAGGCCGATACATTGCGAGCGAACCCAATTACAGGCGTGTACATCTTGCGCAACGCTGCGTTGATCTGATTGTTTTGCGTTCGGTCTGGCGTAACGCCAGCTGCAACCAGAATTGCAATGAGCTCTTCCTGAAGCGCGTTGTACTGATACGCCGGCCATTGCGTAGCCGGGGTATTAGTCGCCGGATTGCCGTCCGTTGCAAACTGCGGCGTCCCTGTCGCCGGCGCCGCATCCGCTTGTGCTGCAATGACCGAGTTCGGCGCGATTAATCGATCCATGAAGACCTCAGGAGTAGGAAAAGAGAACTGTCGTGTGTGCCGGGGCGAAGCGCTGCAACTCGCATTGCAGAACGTTGTTGCCCCATGAGGCGAAAGGCGTGCCGAACGCGCCGCCAAACTGCAAGGTGGAAATCGTGAAGGTCGGTGCGTTGACCTGCCAGGCAAACGCCCAGGCCGTCCCGCCAAAGAGCGTTCCGAAGTTCTTGCCGAACCTGGACGGCACAAACTGCGTGATCGTGATTGCGTATCCCAGCGCCGCCGCGACGGCTGTGTAGTACGCGATGGACTGGCCGCCCGTGGCTGTCAGGCGCGCAACGACCTGTGCTACGCGTTGCTGAGTGGTCGGCGCCTCGCCGGCGCACGGATCGGGAAGCCCGAGCGTCGCCTCCCACTCCGGCAACAGCTCGTAGGTGGTCGACGGAAACGCGTCGACGAGAAGATTGTTCGCGCGCGCGTTCAACTGAGCAAAAACCGGCGTGAATCCAGACAGGATCGCGGTCTGCTGCGCGTCCGGATCTCGCGGCCAGACGCGGCCGCGCGGAAGATGCGTCTGCAGAGCGCGCAGATAATCCGCGGCACTATAGTTCGGAGCTGGCATGGGCTAGACGAGAGCGACGGCGCCGAGCACGGGCAGCTGGCCGGTGCCGTTGGTGATGTTTGTATTCGCGGGATAGGTCGTGGTGACGCCGCCCACCGTGCTCGTGATGGCATTGATCAGATAACCGGCTGATCCGGGTACCGAGCCGATCGCCGAATTGACGTCAGAGAGGTCGATCTCGCCCGCCGGCGCTCCCTCCCGGATCATCAGGTCGGAGAGCGCGGCTTCGATCGCAGCCTGGGTAGCGCTCGAAGCCCCGCTTAGGCCGCCGATCGTGAAGCCGATCTGGTTTTGCACCGGCGCGCAGAGATAGACGAGCGCGGTTACCGGTTGTTCAGTGATGATCGCGTTCGCCACGGTCAACTGATCACCGGTCGCCGGCGTATCGCGAGGCGCGCCGCCGGGCCCCTGGTCATATTGGGAGACGCCGTTCGTGCCCTGCGGAAATCCAGCGTGCGCCGCCTCGGCGGCGTCCATCATGAAATAGACGACGACTGTGCCCGGCCCGAATCCGTTCGGAGAACACCATGCCCGAGTCACGCCCGCGACGTCGCGCGCCCATTCGACATAGTCGTCCTGATCACCGCCCTGCACCGGCTTCTGGAACGCGAGCATCACGCGATCGCGGAAATCATCCTGCGTCTCGACGTCGGCGCCGGACGTGACCACAGCCGTCACCGTGCCAGTCGACTGAATACCTGGCACCGCGCTTGCAAGTACGACAGCCGTGCCGACGTCGCAGTTGCCGGCACTGCCCGCCGTCACTGCCGTGATGTTGACCGTGACGGTCGTGCCGCTGACGTCAGCGTCGCTGTTCGTGGTGTAGGCAAAGCCATCGCCCCGGTTCACACCGGTGGCACCCGGAAGTCGCGTGGCGTTTGCCCCGGTGAACTGCACGGTCAGGACCGTTTGCGTCGCGGCCAGGAGGTACGTGTTCTTCAGCGCGCCCCACCCGGCTAGAAACTCATCCGTCGACGTGAAGGGGACAGCCTGCTTCGCAATCCAGTCCAGATAGCCATAGAGCCCGAAAACGAGCGCGGCGAGCGCCGACCCGACTATCTTGAGGACGGCCTTCTGCAAAAGCGACACGACAAGGCCAGCCGCGCCAGTGATGTCGGACCAGATCTGCGTACGAAGCGCGGTAAGCGTAGGACGTGAATATGGCATCAGCTCACCCCACTCCAGGCCCAGTTGAACGTCTGCGGCGCGCTGCCGTCAGGCGCATAGGCGGTGATGGAAATTCCGAGCATGTCCGATTTGACCCATTGGGTAATAACGTCGAACTGCGACACGACGTTTGTATCGATGAGCCACTGGATCGCCTCGACCACATAGTCATAGGCATCCGTCAGCGTCTTGTCCGTAGGTGAGGTTCTACGGGAGAGCAGCCACAGTCGTGAGCCGGTCGGTCCGGTGCCATCGTCAACGCCGTCATCGCCCCACCATCCGCGGCGATCGCTCGATCCGTCCGGTATCACGTCGTCGGGCGCGGCCTCGCGATCGGTGAAAAGGCTGAAGAGCAACGCCGTCTCGAGGTCACCGCCCGTTGCGATATCGCCGGCGATGAGGGACCAGTCGCCGCGTGCGTTTGCAGCGTCCCAGACAATCTTGATGTCGCTCATTCGATGAGATTCGGTGTAGACGTCGTGATCGTGCTACCGCCCGTTTGCACGTTGACGACCTGGTGATCGTGGCCATCGTGCGCCGTACGCAGCTCCGCGAGCGTGCTAGTTTGCGTATCGCAGTTGTCGATGATGTCGCCGGTACATTCGAGGCGCGGCGTAACCGCGCGGATCTTCGTGGCCGCATTGATCGTGACTGTCGTCGCGCCGTCGATCTCAACGGGTTGCCCATTCGCTTTCACGAGGATGCCGCCGGAGGCCGTCAGATAGATCTGCTTGCCGTCCAGCGTGTAGATCATTGTTTCGCCCGCCTGCAGGCCTGTAGGCCGCGACGGCTGGTGGTTCGACGCGACGATTACGCCGTTGCTACGGTCACCACCGATGAAGGCGATCGCGACGTCGGAGTCGCGCGGCAGCATGGACGTGAAACCGAACTCGGCAAGCCGACGCAGGTTGTCGATCGTCTCGAGCTCGTTGATTTGCACCTGCGCGAGCTGGACGGGACCATCGTCGTTCGCAGTCATCACGCGGCCGCGGCCAAACAGCAGCAGAACCCGACGCGCGAGTCTGTTCAGAATCCCATTCGATCCACTCATCGCGCCCCCGGCGGAACACTCGCGTCGACGAACATCGGCTGCAGCGCCACCGGCTCGGGCAGATACGCTGAAGGCCTCATGATCGTCAGCTCCGCGGTGGTGCCCTCCTCTTCGGAGCGCATGTAAGTCACTTCGCCAATCAGCCAGACCTCGTTCTCGAGCTTCAGCTTGGGCAGCGAGATGGCCACGAGGGTGTTCGGCGTCCAGAGCGCGCCGGCTGCATCCCGCCAGCTATCTGTCACGACCGTGACCACCGCAGCGCGCCCGATGCGACGATTCATTTCCCAGTTCGCGCGCCGCGTGGCGAGATCTGCATATCCCTGAACCGCCTCCGCGACGATGTAATGCTCGCGCACGCGCTTCACGCCCACGTCTTCTACCGTGGCGATAACGTTAGGACCGACGCCCACGTCGCTGAAGGTGAGCACCGACTGGGTGAAAACCGTGTACTTCGAAAACCGCTGCTCGGCTGCATAGTCGATATAGGCGCTTTGCACGTTGACGCCCTGGCTGAGGCCGCCGGCCGCCTGCACGGTGCCGGCCTGCGTGAGCCTGAGACTGCCGTCCGGCTGATCGTAGACGAGCAACTGGCTGTACCGGCTAATCCGCTCGATGATCTCGAAAGACGTTTCCCCGATGAAGATGTTGAACTGGGGAATTGCGATCAGGTCGCTAACGTCGCACGTGACGGCGATGCCGTAGTGGGCAGCCAATTTCGAAGCGACGTCGAGTGCAGATGTGCCACTGATCTGCCCGTTCGGCCACACCGCCGCGCAGTCGACGAGGTCCTGACACTTGCCGCGGCCGGTCGCGCGGATCGCATGACCGTCAGCATCAAAACCGGGCCGGTACCGGTCGACGTAGCCAGTGATCACGAGGTCGCTCCCGATCTGCACCTGGCACTCATCGCCGGGCTGGACGACGACCTCGCTGAGCTCGCCGGGGAACGATTCGGTCAGGCCAATGGAGAAATCCGACGGACAACGCTCGATGCCGCGCGTCACGCGAATATCAGTCCAGCCACCGACGGTCTGATTCCCGACGCTTAGATACAGATCATCGTCCATGGATCAGCTTGCGAGTGCCTGAAACGTCATCGGCATAAACAGGGGGTGAATCGGCTGGACCTGTTGCACGAGCTGGTCCACACGCGTGACATCGTCGTAGATACGGTGGGCCAGAACGAGCGCCGGCATCGGAGCGTTGAACCTCATCGTCTGGAGCGGCGCGAGATCCCCACCCCGGGACTGAAGATCCGTCACGACAGCGTTACGAAGCACGCGCAGTGCTGCAAAGCTCTCGTCGTCTCCAACGTCACCGGCATTTTCTATCTCTGCATCGAGCAGCGTTGTCACGTTCTCGATCCGCGTGGTCGCGTCGTCGTAGGACGATGGCTGATAGGTCGAACAGGCCTGTGCGACGCCGGCCAGCGCACACCGACGGAAGAGCGCGGCGCAACTCGTCTGCATCGAAGACATCGAGCTGCCGATAACGGAGCTCGTGAAGTCGTCACTCGGCGAAAAGGACGCCATACCGCTGGCGAGCCGGATCGCATCGGCGGGATTGGCCGCCGTGGCGAGCACCGCCGTCACGAGCTGCTGCGCGCACGCGGCGAAGGTGGCCGTGTCACTCACATTGGCAGCTGCTGTCTGCAGCGCTGTCCCAGCGGCGACGACGGCTGCCGCGTGCGCCGTATCGGCCTCGATCAGTTGCGCAGCGGTCGTGCCGGCGGGAGCCGTCTGGTTTGAGCCGGTATAGCCGCTGTTGCCGCCCCCGTACAGAGCGCCAAAGTTACCTGCCAGCGTTGAGACCGCGTTGATCACGCGCTTGACGTCGTGAATGGCAGCAAGTGCCGTCTGGTACCACGAAATTGCCGTGCCGACCGCCGTGCGAACGACTGCTGCGCCCTGCTGTATTACGGTCGCCGCAGCGCGCGCAAAATCAAGAAGCGAGCCGCCGGTCACGCCGGAGGCAGCCGAAGCAACCGCGCTTTGCGTTGAGGTCGTGACATTCGGATAGATCCGCGCGCCGCCGCGCACGAAGCGCAGTCGCACCATGATCACGCGACCATGGGCGATGCTTTCGCTGCATTCCGAGTCGAGACAGCTGACGTTCTGAACGGATCCGAACGTCGGATGCACGAGCGTTTGAGGGCCAGCGGTTTCGCATGCTGCGATCAACCGATCGCGCTGACCAATGACGGAACCACCGCCGTACACCAGGCTGTTCTCGATCAGAAAGCCCGTGATATCGAAGCTTCTCGCGAGCTTTCCCATCGGCTCGACCCAGACGTCATCACGATACGGATAACGGTGGACTACATTGCGGCCGCCGAACTTCG
This sequence comes from Paraburkholderia aromaticivorans, assembly GCF_012689525.1. Taxonomy (NCBI): domain Bacteria; kingdom Pseudomonadati; phylum Pseudomonadota; class Betaproteobacteria; order Burkholderiales; family Burkholderiaceae; genus Paraburkholderia; species Paraburkholderia aromaticivorans. The sequence continues at coordinate 1,846,976 of NZ_CP051516.1, read as the reverse complement.
TGCGATTGTCCAGAACAGCAAACGGCACCCCACCGAAGGAGGCCTGTCGAAGCGAGCCCCACCAGGTATTCGCGCCAGGCCCCGTCAGAATAGATGCGAGCGAGCTCGCTGCCGAAGCCACGCCGCCGACGCTTCCGGCAAACGTCACCAGACTGTTCACGCTCATATTGCAGGTTCCATCAGTGAGGAGGTGCCGATGTTCGTGCTCGCGCTCGTGGCCCCCTTCGTCTTGACGGTGGCCTTCGTTCCGGGCGGCGCATTGTGCAGATCAACTTGCACGTGGACTTTCCCATTGACGGCCTGATCAATCTTCGACGCGTCTTCGCCGCGGTACTGCGCTTCACCATATGCATCGGCCGGGCGTTCGTACAGGCGCGACACAACTGCGCCGGCGTCGGCCGCGTTGCTCGCCTGCGCCAGCGCGTTCCCTGCCTTCTGTTCGCCGCCCTGTCTCAGCTCGTAGTCGACGAATTGCAACTGCTGATCGAGCGTTGACTTGCGGATATCGATGCCGAAGCGCTTCTTGAACGCTTCCTGCCGGTCCTTGTGCCACTGCCCGAGACCGAACGCTTCACCGTTGTCTCCGACGGCATTCGGGTCGAACTTGCTCTCTGCATACAGGTTCGACGCGATGCCCGCCGCTTGGGCTCCCGTCCATCCCATCGCCTTGAACTTGTCGACAATGCCGGCCGTCGCCTGATTTCCTGCGGCGCTCCCACGAAACAGGTTGGCGGCCCACCTGTATGCGCGGCCACCGAGGCCACCGTCTTTCGGACCCTGGACGTCAGGTGTGACTATCCCGCCAGCGACGGCATCCGCGACGTACTGGTCATGATTCGGGCCCGCCGGAATTGCCTTATCGAAGGCCTTCTGTCGAGCCGATTCGGCGATATAACTAGCGGCTCCCAGCGCTACCACGCCACCCGGTGCCGTCGTGGCCGCGATCGTGCCGAGCAGAGTGACGAGGCGCGCCGCCTGGGCGACCAGCGTGGCGATGCTTGCGATCGGCCCGGCGAACGTGAGCGCCGCCAGTCCGATTGCGATTGTCTTGAAACCGCCGAGGCTATCGACCACCGCCTCGATGCTGGAAGCCGTCTTATCCCAGTCGATACCACCGATCCAAGCCGCGATTTTCGGCCCGTATTCGTTGGCGATCGGCTGCAACTGATCCGCGAGCTTGGCGAGCGCCGGCGCCAGCGACGAACCGATCGAGTTCTTTAGCTTGTCCACCGAAGCATCGAGCGCAACCATGCTTTCGTTGAACTTCTGCCCCTGTGCAATCGCATCCGGCGACATCGCGGCGTTGAGCTTGTCGTACTTCTCAACATACGCGTCGATCGCCGCGCCGCCCTTTGAGAGCAACGGCGCCAGATTGCCGACGCCGAAGATCTCAAGGAACTTCGAGCGCGCCTGCGCATTAGTGATCTTGGACGCGGCGTTTGAGATATCGTGCAGCGCGCGCACCGTATCGACCGAGCCATCCTTCAGCCGATGGATCCCGATGTGTTTGCTGCTCAGCACGCCGGCCGTGAACGTATCGCGCCCGGCTGCAGCAGCTTCGAACGCAGACCCGATGGATTTCAAGCCGCTCGTCATGTCCTCATTCGACAGACCCGCGAGCCGCGCGGCGCCGCGGTATTTCTGAAGATCGTTCGTCGAGATACCGATGACGTTCGAGGTGTTGGCAATTTCCGTCGCGGCGCGTCCCCAGCTGTGGGCAAACGCCGCGATGCCAGCGACGGTGCCGGCGCCGGCGATCGCCGCGAGCGGCGGTGCAATCGACGCGATCTTGCGCGCGGCGTCGCTGGCATAGCCGCCGACCTTTCCGAGCCCCTTACCGAGCTGGTCGAGTCCAGTCTCTTTCGAGAACGCCGAAACTGACGCCTTGACGTCACTGATAGGCTTTGTGATCTTCGCGATCGACTGGTTGACCTTCTGCGCAACAGCCGTTGCCCGGTCGACCGCGCTGATCGTGATCGTGAATACATTTGCCATCAGGTTGCCCCAGATTCCTTCAAGCGCTTAGCGTTCGCAAACCAGTACTGGAACCGACTGAGCGGCATGCGCCGCGCGTCGTCTGGCCCCCACTTCCAGAAGTACGTCAGGTCGGCGACGCTTCGACCGAGCTCTCCTCGGACTGCGGGGGCGTCCAGGAAAAACCCGAGAGGTACGCAGTCGCCTCCTCATAATCGGTCTTGCCGATTTTGCGAACGACAGCGAGTGGAACGCCGGCGACCATCGAGATAAGCGCAGCGTTCGAGGCGTAGCCGGACCCCGCGGTCTGGACGCTTCGGTCAAGCTCGTCGACCGTCGGCTCGCGCAGCTCGAGGGTGTCGTATGTGACGGTGTCGCCTTTCAGCGTGATCGGATTGCGAAGCCGAAGAAGTTTCTGTTCAGGTTGAGGCATCGTTTAACTCGTAGTGGTTTCTGATACGCATTCGTCCGGACCTTCCAGACGAACGTCAAACTTCGCTTCCGTCGAATCGACTTCCTGTTCTTCGACGGTCCACATGTCACGGCCGATGATCGTCTTGCCGTTGGCCAGTTCAGCCATAACGGTAACGTCCGTCATCTTGGCGATATCCGCGACGGTCAGGCCGCCCCAGTCGCGCAGGTTAAAAGAGATGTACGGCGGCGAAATTTCTTCCCCGTAGCCGTGAACTCGATCCATGCCCGAGAGCGTCTTTCGTTTCTTGCTGGCCGGCTTGTACTTGAAGTCAGCTGTGATCATGTAGGTCGTACCATCGATCGACAGCGACGCAGTGCCGGCGAGCAACCCAGTGGGAGAAGGCATTGCTGGTCTCCAGAAAAGAGAAAAGCCGCCTCTCGGCGGCCGGAGTTGCGGTCAGGTTCTGGGTTTAGCTCGCGGTTGCAGGCACGATGTTCGAGAACTGCATCAGCAGCGCAAGGATGCGCAGTTGATCGATCAGGATCGCCGGATACAACACGTCGACGCGATTCGGATTCTGCGAGTTCTGCTGGACGATGAGACCCTGCGCAAACACCGAACTGCCCTGCACATAGCCGTTTTCCTCGAGCGTCTTATACCGTGCAATCAGATCGGCGCGGATCATGTTCGGCGTGACGACGTTCGTACCAGGCACGACGCGCGTGCCGTTTGCCGCGAGCTTTTTACGCGCGTACTTCGTCGTGACTACCGACTTCAGATCACGGAGAACGAACGTCAGGGTGTTCATCGTCTCAACTTCGAGATAGCTGTCATCCGCATTACCAAAGCTGTTCTTCTGGTACGTGGTGATCAGATTCTCGATAGAGACGGTGCCGTCGTCACCTACCGAAAACGTCGAGATGCCGTCATACAGCAAAGTGTTGCGGTCGGTGAGCGCGAAACGCAGGGGCAGCGGCGGAGCCCGCATGGTGGCGAGCGTCACGGTCTGCAGCGGCTGAGCCGGATCGGCGCGTGCGGAAACCGCGACAGCGGCGGTCAGATCCGCGGCAATGACCCAACATGGCGTCGGCGATCCGTTGAAGCCCATGATCGACACATGTTCGTCGTTGCGCGTCACACCGAACGTTGTGAGCGCGCCGAGCGTGCCGCGGTAGGCGGCGTATGCGCCGCCATAGAGCTGCTCGCTCCAACTCCATCGACCGGTCTGCGTGCTGAGGAACGACTTGATCGCATTCAGCGACGCGCTGTCCGTGTACGGCAACGCGATGAAATCGAATTCCCGATCGCCAAGGTTCGCTAGCGCTGCCGTCAGCGTGGACGGGTTCGTCGCGCCGCCGGACATTGGCGTGATCGTCACCGCCAAACCCGCAGGCGTTGCTTCGCCAGCGGCGGTGCCACCGTAGTTCAGTTGAAGGTCGATATCGTTGCCGGCGAGCCCCTTGTTCTTCGCCGTCAGATTGGCCTTCGTCGCCGTCGTGCCGTCGACCGCGGCCGTCACCGGAAGGTGAGGCAAGGTGCCGATCTGCGCGACAAGGGCCGTTGCGATTTGCGCGGCCGTCATGGACGGCGTCACCGCCAATGAAACTATCCGACCAGCAACATAGAGCGACAGGACACCGGTCACCGTCGGCACACTGGTGAAATTCAGACTGCCAGTAGCTGCGACAGAAGACGGATCATCGGCGAGCGGCAAGTACCAGACCTCGCCAAACGTATCCCGCTTGCGATAGGCAGCGGTCATCATTGCCAGCATCGATCCCTGGCCGCCGACTGATGCCGCGTCGGAGACACCCTGGCAGATCTGCGGTGTGTTGGGTGTGCCAGTGCCGCTCGACAGAATCTGCCCGATGATCAGCGCCCGCTGGGTCTGCTGGCCAGTGTTTGCCTTGCTCGGGTCAATATCTGCGTAGAACAGCGGGACGCGGATGTTCTGCGGGATATTCGGGAAAGAGATGTCGCCCATTTAGTTGGCTCCCTTTGCTTCGTCGTTGAGGACATCCGTGACAACTTCGGATGCGCTCTCGCCGGTTGCTACTGCCGGCGCTTCCTGCGTCACCATCACAGCGTCGCCATCGCGGACGCGGCGGACCCAGTAAAGGTCGTGATCTCCCACCTGCATGCCTCCAGCGGGCACGACCGTGGTCTTCACGCCCTCGACCGGCGCGGCCGACAGGAGCTGCTTCGTGACCGGGTCGCGCAAAAGCAAGCCCGGTGCGGGTTTCACAAACATTGTATTTCCTTTACTGGGGAAGGTTGATGGTCAGACCCGGCTCGGTCGTGCCGTTCGGTTCCTTAACCGTTAGGTCGATACCCTGCAGCGGCACCGCCGGCGGCTGATAGAAGTCGTGCGGTCCCTGTACGAACTCGAGCCCGATATCCAGAACCATCTGACCAATGGGGTTCGCGCCCTCACCCGATGGCTGCATCGACGATCGGAACCATGGGTATTGCTGAAGAAGCGACATCAGCGGCGGGTAATTCACGAGCGCGGCCTTGATCTGCTCGCGCAGTATCTCGAGCTGCTCCTCGACGATCACACCCGCCTGATCGTCCGTTCTCGCCGGCGCCTGCGCACGCGCCGTGATGCGCAACGTAGTCGTCACAGTGAACGCCGGCGGACCGTGCGGTCCCCAGGACTGCCCGTCCTCATCCGGTGTCTGCACGAGCAGCATCGGATAGGTCTGGTCCCAGGTCGCCCACGTGCGAGGCGAATAGACGTTCGGTCCCGCGTCTGTCGCGTTCAGTTCGAGAAGCCCCTGCACGGCCAATTCACGCAGATCACGTGACGTCGTCATTGAGCACCCAGGTCGAGATATGCCCACCCGAGCCCGTCGACCGCGGCATCCTTCACCACATACGTTGCGGTCCCCACCTGCACGGTGTCGCTTTGTCGCGGCATCGATGGCAACTGCGAGACCTGCAGGCCGAGCGTCGCCACGGTGATGTTCGCGTCTGGCGTGCCGTCCTCGTTGAAGGTGTGATCGGTGATGAGCGTGAAGATGCCGAGTACCGGCGTGCCGACACCCGGCTGCAGGAAATACACGAGCGAAACCTGATCGCCGAGCGCCGAGCTGATGGCGGCGTTCAGCGTTCCGTCGAAGTCGATCACGTCAGGATTCCAGGCGCCCGCTCTGCAGCATTTCCGGCCGCGTGCAGATGTGCAGCGGGTAGCTGTAACCCTCGACCTTCCACCAGGCATTGCGGTCACGATCCATGATCGGGATCATGTACATGGGCTTGCCCGGCGTATTGACCCATTCGAACGATTCGCCCGGCGCCAGCGCGCGGCGGAAGACACCGGGTGCACCGACCGGGAAAAACTTGACCTTGTCATCCGGGATCTTGATGGTCGTGTTGTCGTCCGAGCCGCGGTAGTTCATCCAGTAGATGCCGCCGAACTTGAAGGTATCGAACGCGGCGCCCTGGCTGTCGTCGCGCAGATCCGCAGCGGCCGACCAGTTTAGGAACGTACGGATCACGTCGGGGTGATTGACGAAATCGTCGTAGAACGCGTCGCCGCACATCGCATACACCTTCGTGGTCGGCAGCCATGCACCCTGCGCCTTGCGCATCATCGCGCGTCGGATGCCGTTACAGATCGGACGGATGCTGTTGGCCGTGCCGGCGGTGAGATTGAAAGGCACCTCAGTCGCCGGCGTGATGCCGAACTCGTCGAAGAAGTTGTAGATCACCGAGCCGTTTGCATCGAGCAGCTGGCCCTGGACAGCGGCAAGCCGGTGGAATTCCCACGTGTACTCGATGTTGCGCAGGATGCCTGTCGGGCCACTAACCCGACGAGCGAGTTCAGCCTGCAGTTGCATGAGTTCGGATTCCGTGCCGAACGCGCGAATATCCTGAATCTCGTTTGCGTAGATCGTGTCATCGTGCATCAGACGCGGCACCTTGAAGTACCGGGCCGCGCGTTGCTCGGTGACACGCTGCGTGCCTTCCGCACCGCGTGGCGACGTCGGAATCAGGATCAACTGACCCTGACGCTGTTCGACAGCGAGCACGGTATTGCGGATCGGCTCGTCCTCGAAGATGTCGAGATCGCCGAGCCCCACCGGCTGAAACGGATATTTGTCGACCGCAGCGGTGAGCTGGATGGTCGAGAAGGCATCCTGATGGAATACGTCCAAACTGGCCATTATCGGCTCCAGAAATAATAATGGCCGCGAACGCGACCAAGTGACAAGCGACGGAATTGAATGCGTCGGTTTAGCGGGTGATGATCCCGAGTGTGGCGAGTTGGCCCTTTGCAGCGTTCATCTGTGCCGTCGTGATACCCGCCGGCCAGATCAGTTCGCCGCCGTTCACCTCGGCATCACGGACCACCGCGAGTCCGGGCACGTCCGCCGACGTTGCGTCGTATGTGCCGAAACCGATGCCCGCGGCAATCTGCGTGCCGTCGGTTGCCGTCGGATTCAGCGGCACCAGTGATGCCGAAAGGAGCGACACCGTGACATCGAATTCGTCACCAACGACGAAGTCCGTCGCACCGTCCGCGATCGCGAACTTGATGCCGTCGGAAAACGTCTGGCCAACGACGATATCGCCGATGACATCGCCGGTCGGATCGAACACCCGGAACGTGCCGCTGTTCGTGGCGGTGGTCGTGCAGCGCACCACGTAAATTCCAGCCTGAGCATTCGGCAGTACCGGAGTCGTAGCGTCGAGCGTGAATACGCCGTTGCCCGTATTGCCGGCCTTAGCAGCTGCGGCAGCCGTACCAGCCGCCTTCTTCGCAACGACTTCGCCCGGAAGATGTTTCACCGCGCCGCTGAAGGTCATCGGGTCGCGCGAGCGGTGGCCGCGCGCTTCGGACACGAGAAAGCCACCGTCGTGCCGGTTTTCTGTGAGAGGGGTCTGAGCCATGATCGGATTCCAGAAGTAGAGAGAGGGATGCGCTGCCTTGCTTAGCGACGCCGTTTCGCACCAGCCTTCTGGAACGCCACGTCCCAGCTGGCCGCGATCGACTGCTCGCTGCTCACGCTGCGATCGCCGTCGATTCCGAGGTTCGGGTTTTGTCGACGTCCGCGGCTGCCTTCCGGCGCCGGCGCGCCATTCAACACCTCGATCGCCTCACTTCGCGGCATGGCTGAACTGAACGCCAGCTTGCAGGCCAGAACCGGATTGCGACCCGCCCCCTTGCTCGCGAAGATCGCGGCGCAACGCGCGCGCTCGCGGCGACGCGCGCGAGCAGATGCGCTGTTGCCGCGCATCTCTTCCTCGTCATCGTCATCTTCGTCGGCACGTTCGTCGTCATCGTCGTCCGAGGCACGCTTGCTGCGTTTGCCCTTGCCGCTGTCGTCGCGTTCGTCGTCCTCGTCGTCATCCTCGTCGTCGTCCGACTCGCCGCCTTCCGCGCGCTTGCCGCTCTTGCTGTTACCGTCGTCACGATCCTGCTGCTGATCGTCATCGTCGTCCGAGGCGCGCTTGCCTTTTTTGCCCTTGCCACTGTCGTTGTCCCGGTCGTCGTTGTCATCCGACGCGCGGGAGTTGCGACCGAGATGGGCGAAACTCAACCCACCTCGTGACATGAGGTTGCGTAACGTATTGCTCATTGGATTTACCCTGTTGGTGGGATGAATCAGCCCAGCTCTTCGAGCAGGGACGCGAAAGCTTCATCCGGTGCCATGACGGCATCGGCGAAGCCGATATCGACGCCGGCGGCGCCGAGAAAAGTGCCGGCCTCCGTGTCACGCACGATGGCCGTCTTGAGATCGCGATTGCGGGCGACAGTCTTGACGAAGATCTCTCCCATCTTGTTGACGTCGGACTGAAAGCGGGAGAGCGCATCTTTTGACAACGGATTGAACTCATTGCCGTCGGCTTTTTTTGCGCCGTAGTGGATGAGCGTGACGTCGATTCCCGCCTTTGAAAGTGCCTGCGACATGTCGACGTGCATGCAGATCACGCCGACGCTGCCGGTGCCACCGGTGCGCGGGACGATGATCCGGTCGGCCGCGCTCGCGATCGCATATGCAGCCGAGTAGGCGCTCTCGGTGAGCACGGCCCAGATCGGCTTCCGTCCGCGGGCGTCGTAGATCGCGTCGACCAGGTCGAAGCATCCCGCCACCTCGCCGCCCGGAGAATCGATATCGAGCATGATCGCGCGCACGTCCGGATCTCCCAGCGCCATGCTCAGCAGCGCGCGGATGCCGTCATAGCCGGTCATGCCGGAATATGGCTCGAGCGTCCCGAGCTTGTGCACCAGCGTGCCTTCGATCGGAATGCGCGCGACGCCTTGTGCCACGTCGTAGGGCTTGTACGATGCTTCCTCGCTCTCGTCCTCTGCGTCGAGAAACGCGCGCGCGCCGCCGTTTGCCAGCTCGAGGGACGAGCCGTCACCGCGAAAGAGATGCGAGATGCCGAATCGGTCTGCAAGGGCTGCCATCACGACTTCAGCCTTATGCGGCAGGATCGCGATCGGCACATTGAAAAGCCGCGTGGCCAGGTGAGGATAGTTGATCATGCCGCCTTCGGCTCTTCAGGAGGTTCGTCGGTGCGCGAAGCAAGTTCGCCTCCGCCCCACTCGGGCAGAGGCATGCCGCGTTTCTTGAAAGCCTCGATTTCGATCTGACGCTGGTCGATTACTTCCTCCCAGTCCAGACCCTGCTCGGCGGCTTCCTGCTTGAGCGTCGTGAGCGCCGCGTCCATCTTGAGAATGGAGCCTTGCGGTTCCTTGACCGGGTCAACCCACCCGCGCGCGGGTCCAAGCCACGAACAGGCCGCGTAGGCTGTGGCAGCTTCCAGGAAGTCGGGTGCGCCCTTCGGCAAAGGCAGCTCGTCGTTCTCCATCGACTCGCGAAGCCACACCGCATACATCGGCGTCGCCGTGCCGGCAGAAAAATCCAGACGACGCCGGATCAATGTCTTCCACCCCTCGAGCATCGAGCCGCGCATGTTCGAGTAGTTGCTCCGCGACCAGTCCTGCGTCACCTGTTCAATCGGGACGCCGAGCGCCGAAGCGACGCAACCCTGCATCTCATGCACGAACTCGGTAAAGCCGTTATGAGGATGGTCCGATGCGACCGACTTGATGTCTTCGCCTGGAGCCAGCGCCGGCACGCGCACGCCGTTGAACATCGCCGGTCGCTCGTCGTTCCAGTCCTTCCGTAGACTCTGATAGAACTTGAGCTCCTGATCGCCAGCTACTGCGTCCTGCACTTCAGCAGGATCGTATGGGCTGGTGACATACGTGCCGATCGATGCGGCGAGAGCTGCCGCCTGCAGTTCGATGCCGTAATAGCGCGCTAGCATCTTCGCGTGCGCGAGCACGGGAATGAACACGCCGATTCCGCGGTTCTGCCCGGCGCGATCGCGGTCGTAGTCGTGAATGACGCGCCGCCAGCCATCGTCATCTTCTCGCTCGACGCGCTCCCATTCCATGCTCTCGACGGCGTTGTACCAGTCGTTCTGGTGCGCCTTGCGAATGTGATACGCGATCGGCACACCGTCGTCGTCGACCTCGACCCCACCACGCAGGTGCTTCGTGTCCAGCATCTGCATGGGGTTCGACAGACGGTCCGGATCCACGACCAGAAAGGAGGTCGCATACTGTGCAGCACCGCGACCAACGCGCTCGGGCTTCCAGTAGTTGACGACCAGATTCTCTCCGTCAATCAGCTTGTGGCGCAGCGCCAGACGCAGCTGCTGCGACACGGTGAGCTGCCTCGACACGTCGTTGTAACGATTCAGGTCGTTCGAGAACATGCGCCAGCGCGCCTCGGCAGCACTCGCGAATTCCTTCGCCCACTGGATATCGAACTTCGCGCCGCTAATGAGGCGCAATGCGCGATAGTCAGGCGCAGCGGACAGGCGTAGCGACGCGCCGATCGCGCTGTCGAGGATCCGGGTGATGCCGCCGCTCGAGCGACCGTCATTGCGAACTTGATCGCGCGAGCGCGCGACCATGCGATCGCGAAACTGGGTGATCTCGGCGTCGGGCGAGCGTATCCATGGCAGCCACGCCCCCATCTCCTGCGTCTGCCACTCCGCAGCCTGATACGGGAAAAACGAGGCCCCGACCTGACTCCGCAGCGGCATGCCGTTCGGATAGTCGGCGCGCGCACGGCGGATCGGATTTCCGCCCGCGTCGACGAGCGTGATTTCTTTGCTCATCAGAACACCGGCGTGATGTAGCGGCGGTGACTGATGCGCACGCCCGGGTTGAGTGCCTGCTGCAGCTCAGCGATCAACATGCGCAGGTTCGCCATGTCGGTCTGCTGGAACGTCGCGCTGCGCGCGCCGCCGCCTTGCGCGTACGAGACGGTGACCAGCTTCTTACCCGTCCGCAGATCGATATAGGCCTGCTGCGCCGAGACGAGCGCGGCCTGCAGCTGCGCATCGCTCATGCCGTAATACGGCGAGCTGAGATCGGTAGTGGCCATTGGATTTAGCGGAAACGGTGAACTGCGGATTTCGACGTCTGCTGACCGGTGCCAGGACTCGACGTCGACTGAGGCGCGCTCGGCACCACTGCGGCTGATCCTGCGATCAGGGATGAATTCGTGTCCCACGGCGCCGCCCACGAAGGGGGCTTCGCCCAATCGATCTGCGCAAGGCCGTGGAGGTGCGCCATCACGTGCGTGAGGACCATCAGGTCGAGCGTCTCGTTGCGCCGGCTCTTGATGGACTTTTCCCAGCGCCCGTTCTTCATGCGCGTCTCAGCGGTCAGTTGCTCGAACCAGAGGTGAGGTTCTTCGGGAGACCGCAACGCGTACGGGAAATGCACGTACCACTCACCGACATCCGCTTTCTGCAGTTGGCCGGAAAGATCATCCTTGAAGCTGTTCGGGTTGAACTGTGCGACGGGGACGGTACCGCCGGCGGCCGCGCGATTCGATTTGCGCGCCGTGTCCGGATACGTCACCACCAGCCGCTGTGCGAGCAGCGCACTGGCGCCCTTGGTGGGTAGCACAGTCCACGCATCGCGTCCGGCGATCTTGCCGATCAGACGCACAACCCCGTCCAATTTTCGCCAGCGGCGCCATGCGGAATACGCCTGCTGCGTCACGCCCGCTTCACCGCCGCTGTCGAAACCGAAAGCGCGGATCGGCATCCGCCGGCGGCTACCGTCCGAAAGCGGGTAGGTCCGCGTGACGATCTCGAGCAGTTGATCCCAATCGTCGGCGTTCGTCGCGGGATCGCCGAGAAGACGACCTTTCTCGATCACCCAGCTCTCGCCGTTCATGCCCCAGCCGCGCACCAACCACTCGAACCGGCCGCCGTTTGCATCGACGCCGGCCGTCAGGAAGCGCACGCCCTCGGGAATTTCTGCCAGCTTGAGCGCAGCCTCGGCGCGCTCCGCAAGCACATTCGCGTCGATCGATCCTGTGCCGCGCTTGGGCGAATACAGAAAGCCCCATTGCTTGGCGACGACCTGACGAAGCGTCTTGTCATCGCCGTCGATCTCGTACTCGCGCTCTGCTTTCGCTTTCGCACGGGCGAGGCCGCCGATGCCGCCCAGGATAAACGGCGACATTGCGCCGACGATCCAGAAGCCAGCACTGTCGCGCGCCGCCAGATCGCCGGTCACGACGCCCTCTTGCGAGATCTCCTGGCCGTCGCCAACCCACCCGCCGAACGGAGACCGATACGCGGCGAGATTCATGGCGCGGCGTTCGCGGTCCTCAATCAGGCAGCCGTTCACGGGGCAGATAAGCCGCGCCTTCTCCTGGATCTCGTCGAGGCTCCAATCGTCCTGGTAGTGCAGCACCATATAGCGCGCTGCGATCGGCACCGGGCTTGACCACGCGCCGCAGTGCGGACATGGCCAATACCACACGCGGCGATCGCTGTCGCCATACAGGGCCATGATGCCGGCGGTCCAGTCACGCTCCGGAACCATCCCGCGTGCACGGTCCGGGTGGCTCATCGCCAGCAGCATCGACTGGCGGCCGAAGGTCTGGCGCCGCACGTCCAGCACCGCCTTAATGTCGCCGAGCGACTCCGGATATGCATCGACCTCGTCGGCCACGATCCGCGGCGCCGACTTGTTGATCAGGTTGTTGTCGTTCGCCGACAGAAATTCGACGTGCATGCCGTCGAACATCTTGTAGTGCAACGAGTCGTCGACGGGCTTCGAACCGAGCCGCATCGCCATCTCTGGATGGCTGTTGATCTGCGTGTTGATCCGGCTCTTGACGAATGCCTCGAGGCCCGGATCGGTCTGCATATACCAGAGCATGTCGCCCGGGTCGTTCGCGACCGACTTGAGCAACCAGTTCTGCGCAACCTCAGTTTTGCCCGACTGGCCCGGCCCGACGATCACCGTCGTCAGGTAGTCGAGTCGGGTGAGCGTCTCCATCGGCGCGACGAGATACGGCGCTTTCTCGTGGTGCCAGCGCCCGACGAAACCACCGCCCTGATTGGACAGCCGGCGATTCATCGCGGCGTACTGGGCAACCGTCTCGCGCTTCGGCGGTATGAATGCCGCTAGCGCCTCGCGCGCGATCTGGTACGCGTCGGCGTATGCGTTCTCAAGCATCGGGACCCAGCAACACGTTCAGCTCGTCGACCATCGTTGCGCGCAGGTCGTCCGTCAGATCCCGGATGTCGTCGGCGTTCGACTCCGGCAATCCCAGCTTGTCGACTACCTGATCGGCCAAACGGTCGAGACCCTTGCCGAGGTGCACAAGCATCTTGGTGATCACCTGGCGCATCACCTCCGCCTGCACGAGCTCGCCTCGATCGCGACGCAGCTTGTCTTCGAGGATCTCGGCCTGCACGGCGTCGCGCCGCTGACGCGCGGACTGTTCGCCGGCATGCACGACTGGTTCGACACCGGCCGGCGGGACAACGGAGTACTTCGCGCCTGGGTACGGATTACCCGAGGCCTTCGGATCGGTGCGCTGATCAAAATGCGAGTTCGCCGCCGCTGGCGCCGGAGCGCGCGCTCCGCTCTCGAGGTACGTGCGCACCGCGGCGAGATCGAAAACCCAACCGCCGGCGCGAGTCCCGCGCTGCGCGATCGGAAAGTTTTCGTCGCTCTCGAGCCGACGGTCCAGCTTCGGCCGCGTCCACCCCAACGACTCACAAAGGGCCGCCTTGCCGATCATCCCATCGGCGCCCGCCGGTGTAACGGCGGCTGGTGTAACGGCCTGCTCCTTTCCCCGAGGTTTGCGCGCGCCCTGCGTTACACCACGCTTCCCAGACGCCGCGTGGCTTTGCGCTGCGTTTGATTCCGCCATAGGTGTAACGTGTAACGGTTTTTTTTTACCCAATGGAACGGGAAAAACGGGCGCGCGCAATGCCCGCGTATTTCGCGACCCGCCGGAAGGACCCTGAAAGGTACGGGCGCCCGCGCCGGGCCACCCTCCCCGGGGTGCACCCTCGGCTCACCGCGCCGTCCTGCGCGCCGATGCGAGGGCCTCGGCGAGGTCGCGGTCGATCCACTGGTCGACGATCCGCTTCGCGCTGCTGCCCCAGTTCAGTTGCTTCTTCACCGGCAGCGCGTCGCCGAAACGAATGAGCAGCTTCAACGCACCGAGGTGCTTGTCGTACAGACCACCGCGCGCGACGCGCTTCTTTCGCACACCGCCATTGCGAGAAACATCGAGGCGCTGCCACACACCGTTGATGCTGCCCTTGGCTGTCTTGATCACGCCGATGTAGATGTCTTTGCGGCCGCGCAGCTTGGCCATGATGCCGCGTGGCAATTGGCCGTACTGGTTGAGAGCGGTGTCTTTCGGGTTCAGCAGCGCCGTACCGGGCAGCTTGTGCACACCGCCGGTTTCGTACGGCTGCAGATAGCTCGCAGTGGTGTCCTTCATGAACACGACTGCCGTCGGCGAGCCCTTTCTGGCACGCCGGACGCCAACCGACTTGCGTGTGAACGGCGTTGGATTCTTGAGCGTCTGAACGATGTTGTCGCTCTCGCCCTCCGCCACGCGCTGAGCCGTCTTGTTGACACCCTGTGCGATCGCGAACGGCAGCTGCCGCTTGATGAAGTCGTCGAGGCCGCGCGCGAGGGCGTTGGCGTTCGACGAAACGCGGATCGCTATTGCGCCGGCCATGCTGCGGAGCGAACGCTCGCGTCGGGTTCCGCATCGAAGAGGGGAATCGCGGGAATCTGCAGCGAATCACGACCAAGGGGAAACGCCTGCACAGCGATATCGTTCGTGTCTTGCTCATGCAGGCCGATTACGAGGCTGACCGTCGGCTTCACAAAGAACGGGGCCCGCACCATGACGCTTTCACCGAGGCGCGGGCGCGCGATCTTGGGCGCGACGCCCTTGGACTTCGGTCTGTTCATCGCTCGCCTTCTCGTGATTCGTGCGGCATGCAGCAATTGGTTGCGGGGGCAGAAGTCGAACCTGATGCTCTCGGGTTATGAGCATGATGGTCTGCCGGTGGCGTGCACCCGCACGGGAATCGAAATGAAATTTCGCGACTTAGAGATACGTCAATCGGTGAAAGCGTTGAGTACCGCCGGCGTTTTCGCGTCTTGAATTCGCGGGGCTCGTCCCGAACTTCTGCGTCCATCAACAACGTCGAGGCATATATGGCAACCACTGCAGACGAATTGCATCCCCAAATCACTGGCGCTTTGGACACTTTTGCCAAGATGTCGGCAAAAGAACGCGAGGCGCAGGTATCGAAGTATTACGCCGAGCGCTTGAATGCACTGCTTGATCTCGCAAAGGAGGCGATGAGCGGCGTTTCCGAGAATCGCTGGCCCAGGCCGATCCCGATTAGGACCACCGCGAATGGCATGGGCGGCAGCGGCGACGCGACGTATGCCGATGTTCGTGCTGTTCTTGCAGAACTCAGCGCAATCGTAGCTGAGGGCGTTACGCCGCCGTCATTCGGGTTCGCCTGACACGTGCTAGTGGCTATAGCCAAAGAAAAAAAGCCCCGAGTCCGTGAGGGCTCGAGGCTTTGGAGACACTTGTTCACAGTGTCAGGTTGAAGCGTATTCTGTGAGAGAAAATCATACCGGTCAAGAGAAATCATCGCGAGCGCTGCCGTCTGCCGGCTCGACTACCCCGATGGTCATTCATGCCGTCGCCGGTTCGAATAGGATAATGCGGGGATTCGATAACATTGTTGCGCCGTTGGCTGCCGCGTCAACGGCGTAATCCGCACTCCACGTTACATTGAAATTTACTGGCGGAAGCGCCAAGGTCTCGAGATGTCCCGCGTAGGCCGGAAAGATAGGCGGCGGTGCGATTCCTACTGTGTGCGAGCCGTAGTGACGGATTGAGTCGAAATCATGGCCAGAGTGCCAGTCATGAAATCCAAACGGGGCGGTAACTGTCGCGGGCCCCGCTGGTGCAGACAGGCCAAACAGTCCTGGTGCTGCAGGCTGAGACACAACATGTTGGTCCGACACCCACCGCTGTGCCGTCCGTTGGACCGAGTACACGCAGGAAAACAGCACCCTCGCCATCTCTTTTCGAAGGAATACAGGCGGCCAATAGAGAGCGCCGCTGATTTGGGACGAGAAGCCTATGTCGTTCGCTGCACTCAAATCAACCCATGGGCGCGCAAGTGCTGCGACGTTACTCCAGAACTCGTCAGCGGTTGCAATGAGCGCGTTCGCCTTTTCTTGCAGATCTTCGAACATCACCGGCTGGATGTCCGACACCAGAAAGTTGAGTTCGCTTTGCAGGGCGTCTAACCCCCGGATCACCTTCCCGTTAGGATAGTTGCGGGAGGCAACATGGCTGGCAAGAAGCCCATCGTCAGTGACGAGTATCGCGCTCTCTGCGCCATATGCAGGGAGATCGCCGCATAGTTGCTCAAAAGTCTCAGCAACAATCGCGTCTTTGAAGCCCTTCTCGTTTTCCGGATTCGGATCGAAGGGAGGTAGCCGGCTCCCGGCGGAAGACATGATCTTGCGCCAATCGACCCTAGCAGGATCGCACTGGCGGACCGCGATGCCGAGCTCGTCGAGTTCGCTCTGACCTACACGAGCAATCTCTTTGTACAGGGCTTCCGCGTCTCCGACCCACGTGTTCACGAAGAACGCTGGCATCTCCTTTGCAGCCGCCAACACATGCTTAAGCTTTTGGCGAAACTGATATTCGCGTTCCAGTTGAGCCATTTCTGGTATGACCCATCTGATATTGAGTGCTGCATGCGACGGGTCTTTGATCACCTTCGAGACCTTGCTTGCAATAAAACGCGACTGCGACATGAATACATTTGTGTCCAGCATCACATGCAACTTGGAATTTGTGCTTGGGATCATGGCAGCTTGCAGGGGGCGTGGTTGTAGATACATGAATAGCGTAACAGATTCGGCCAGTATCTCTTCCCGTGATCGAACTGATTACGCTTCGTCGCCAATGAGTCCTCGGGCGCTTAGGATGCTATCGATCTTCTTTCTTGCCGCCGACTCAATACCGTCCACCGCTGGCATAGCCTCGCGACCGCTCTTTTCGTGTCTCGCCTTATCGCCGGATATCCATAGTCGGATGAGGCGGCGGTGCTCAGTTGCAGTGTTAGGATGAACCCCACACTGCTCGGCAAGGTCCTTTAAAACGACCTTCACGCCGAATACCTGCTCCACAAGCTTGCGGCGCAGCCGGTAGTGGGAAACGTGGCCCGACAATACCGATTGCGCGCCGCCTTCAAGGGTGGCGATCGCGTAGTCCCAGTCCGGATTGAGCCTGTATCCGGCGCAGCAAGCGCTGCGGCAGCTGCAAGGGATTGTGCGCGGTGCAAAACGCGCGATCATCGCCGCCTCTTCGAACCTCGATAGATTGGATATCTCACGGCGGATCATCCCCGCCTGCCCGGCGCCGTCCATTCCGGATAGACCTTTCCCTGCACGCGCCGCCGGCGCGGCGAGACGATCCATAAGCGGCCGCCCCTGCTGTTGCATGGAATAGTTGAATGCGAAGACGAGCGCCGCCTGCGGCGTGCGAAAAAGTGTTGTGGCTTCAGTCATTGCTGTTCCTATATTGCGCGCAGCGCTTTCCGTATTTCCTGCCCTTCCTGCAAACCATCCGCACGCCGCCGAATGGATCTTCACGCGGTACCGCATGCTGGCAACCGATGCACCTCTCCGACTCACGGCGCTCGAGCACGTCTGCGGGATCCCCGTACTCCCACCACTCGAGCGGTTCGCTCATTCGCTCTGCGCGCCGCCGGCGTCACCAAAGAGCGCGATCGCAGCGGGATCACGCCGGATCAACTTGCCCGACTGCATTAACCGTCGGTGGTTGTCACGCGCGACG